>NZ_JBNDYG010000082.1:0-17405 GCF_049893405.1 Paenibacillus sp. Dod16 | reverse complement strand
TGAACAGCAAGTGAATGAATACATTCTGTTCTATAACCAGAACCGATTCCAGAAAAAATTAAACGACCGTTCCCCGGTAGAATACCGGGAAACGGTCGCAGCATAAATCATGTCTTTTTTGTACTGTCTACTTGACAGGGTTATGACCAGGACTGCGGCTTTTCCTGTTATCTTTTAGATCTCAATTCACTATTACATCGCAAGAAATGACGGTTTACATCTGAGAGGGAGGTTACTCAGGATCAGTCAGCGGTAGAGTCAACACGGTACCCTGCCAATAAGCTGTTATGTCTTCCACACCTCGTACATCCCGGCACTTTATCCAGCCAAAGGAATGACCATATTCCAGGTGCGGGTGAAATCCTAGGCTCGCGGACCCGTACCGGTGGCTGCATATCAACGGGTTGGGACTCCGTCTTCACATTATTATGCGGCTCTTATTCAGTCCCTGCACCTTCAGCTGCAATCTAAGCGCATTCGCAACAACAAGCACGGAGCTAGCCGCCATGCCGATGCATGCGATGCGCGGATCCAAATAACCGCATGCGGCCAATGGTACGGTAACGGCGTTATACAACAGAGCAAACAGCAAATTCTGATGAACGTTCCGCATCGTTTGGCGGCTCCATGTATACGCATCGATGATGTTGAATAGCTTGTTTCCGATCAGTACGATGTCGCCGGCCTGTTTAGCTGCGTCCGCTCCCCCGCCCATCGCCATGCCGACATCTGCCACGGCTAGCGCAGCCGCATCGTTTATTCCGTCGCCAATCATCGCAACGGAACGCCCTTGATGTTGAAGCTCGCGGATGAACGCCAGCTTGTCTTCAGGAAGCATGCCTGCGCGCATCTGATCGATCCCGGCCGCGGCAGCCACCGCCACGGCGGCCTGCTCCTCATCGCCCGTTACCATCCACACATCGGCTCGGCGCTTTAACTCCTGTACAATCTTCCGGGCGTCTTTTCTAAGCTTGTCAATCAATACAAGCGACCCGATGCACTTCCCGTTCACGGCGACATAAATCCTGGTATAGCCGGGGTGATCTGGAGGACTCTCCGGCTGTATGCCCTGCTCCAGCAGCCATCTTCGATTTCCCACGCATACGTGCTCACCTCTGACATAGCCTTCCATCCCTTTCCCAACCCGCTCTTGAAATTTCTGGGTTTCCAAAATGGGGGAATGTTTGTCTTGGGCAGCTCGTACAATGGCTTGTGCTAACGGGTGGGCGGACCGGGAAGCCACCGCAGCCGACATGGATAGCACGTAGGCAGCTTTGGCTTTGACGCCGTCCGCAGTGTGAATCGCCGTAAGTTGAGGCGTTCCTTCCGTCAACGTGCCGGTCTTATCCAACAATACGACATCGGTTCGGCGCAAACTCTCCAGAGAACGGCCGTCTTTGAACAGAACGCCTCTTTGGGCTGACGAGCCGGTTGCGATCAGGACGGATACCGGCGTAGCTAACCCAAGCGCACAGGGACAGGCGATCAGTAAAACAGACAGCGCGTGGCGCATGGCCGTTTCGGATGCATCGGGAGATTGGGAAAACCAGAGCCACCCCGCATATGTAAGCGCAGCACAACCGATCATCAAGGGAACAAAAATCGCTGCTATACGATCTACGGTTCGCTGAATGGCCGGTTTCCCCTGCTGCGCGGACTCGATTAGCCCAATCATTTGAGACAGGCGGGTTTCGTCATGATACTTATCAACCACGATGTCCAAACTTCCGATCAGACAACGCGTTCCGGCGTAGACTCGATCTTTCATGCCCTTGGCCACTGCTGTACTTTCACCTGTCAGCATAGATTCATCGGCATCCGCCGATCCCGACTGAACAAAGCCGTCAATGGAGATCCATTCCCCCTGATTCACCCGGATGCGGTCTCCGATCTGCACCTGATCCGCTGAAAGCCATTCTTCCCCATGACTGCGTAAAACTCGAACCCGTTTAACCTGAAGCTCATATAAGGCACTAAGCTGTTTCAGCGCTCTGCCTTTGGCCATGGTCTCAAGCCACTTGCCCAGCAGAACCGCGGTCATCACCATCGCGATCGTATCAAAATAAAGCGTTGGATGCGTGAAGCTGTCCCGGGATTTAAACATGACATAGTGGCTGTAGAAGTAAGCCACCGAGGTACTTAACGCAACGAGAGTATCCATGTTTGCCGTACGATGGATCAATGCCTGGTAAGCTCCATAATAGAAAGGATACCCAACGCCAAACTGAAGCAAGGTAGCGAGCACCCATTGAAATACGGGTTCCATCAACAAATTCGGTATCCATTGTGCTGGCCAATCGGCAACATGCGCCATCATCGCCCATATGAGCGGCATGGATAAACAAGCGGCAATAATAAACCGGATGCGATAAGCTCCCGTCTCCGCACCGATCCCGGCCTGTGGATGCGACAGCCTGTCAGTCGCTCCATAGCCAAGTTTTTCGATTTTCTCCATGATCTTCTCTATACCAATCTGCGTCGGTTCATAATGAATCGTGGCCTGAGATAAGGCGAGGCTAACACGGACAGATTGAATGCCTTGCACCTTACGAAGGACTTTCTCGATCCGGGCTGCACAAGCCGTGCAAGTCATGCCCGTCACTTGGATTTGATGCAGCTTCACAACGATTCCTCCCCACCCTCTGCTTATTTCTGTTTTCGCTTGTCCATACAATGTATGAAAATACACGTAACATCAGAATGGCTAAGAAGGGCCACCGATTGCGATTTTTGCCTGAAAGAGTGTGCAGCAACCGTAAAAGCCGCCAATTTGGCGGCTTCAGATGCGCAGATATTTTTGTTTTTTTGACATCAACCACATATTGAAACTGATACCGAGACAAAGATTGCGATGATCTATTTAGTCGATAACCGCCGGGATAATGCGTTCTTTAATCAGTGTCCATCGATCCCGCGGATTGACGGTAAATGCTGATGCAATGGCTACGACCAAGTCTTGCTTCGGAATGCAGCATATGATATTGCCTCCATCGCCTACTGCCGAGTATGCAGATACTCCGTCCTCATCGCGCAACCACCATAGATATCCATAATGGTTGGGATTCATCGCCGTTGATTGGTCAATCCATGCCCCCGATATAATGGGCTGATTGTCCCATGTGCCGCGGTTCAGATAAAGAAAGCCGAAACGAGCCATATCTCGAGGACTTAGCGTAAGCCCCCATCCTCCAGTAGAATTACCGGCTGGATCTTTGACCCATCCCCTGACGTCTTTTCCGAATAAATCATCAAATCCGAATGAATTCATGTCATAATCCGGAATTTCGTTCATGCCGATCGGTTTAAACAAGTATTCGTTAGCAAACGCGCGGGCACTTTTTCCTGTGCTGCGAGTTATGACAGCTGAGAGGAGATGCACCCCTGCAGTAGAATACTTAAATGCTCCCAGACTTCCACCGATGCCCAGCATATCCAGCGTATAATGAACCCAATCCGATTGCATGCACAGTTTGTCCAGCGGTTCGTGCCAATCCTCAAATGGATATGGAGCCGTCATCGTGAGCAGATGGCGTATCGTTACTTCCCGTTGTTGTCGAGCGTCAGCCTTAGGTTCATATTCGGGAAAAAAATCAAGCACCTTCTGATCTGCATGTTGTATATAGCCTGCATCTATAGCAATGCCAATGAGTGCAGATATGATACTCTTTGTAACCGATGCAACATGGTGCCGATCTTCCGGGCCATAACCATGATCGTATTTTTCATAAACGATAGCTCCGTGTCGAGCCACGACTATGCCATGAATATCGGGATATTCGGTTTTGATCCATGAATCCAGCCCTGAAAGCTTGTCAGCGTCCATTCCCACCGTCGCCGGGGCTAGGGTTTGCCATAATGTCGTTGGCCAGCAGCTTCTTTTCATAATAGATACCTCGCAGAATTCGTTATACAAGCTATATGGTATATGTAAATCTCTTATTTTTTGGTCACGGGGAAATACACCTCGGTCACCAATTCCTCGGCAGTCAAGGCCTGATAGGGGTCGGTTACATAAACTTCATAGGGCGATTGAGTCAAAGCATATCCTTCATCTTCTATCCATTCCCTCAGTTTGGCATATACCGATGTCAAATTGGAATAAGCCCCCTTTAAAACAGACCTCGCGCAAAGGCCACCGGACAACACTCTCGTTCCCTTTACAGCCTCCCTGACCGGAAGGGCAAACTCGGTGTCATTGCCTGCAGGGTGGAATTCCGGACTGTGATATATCGTCATGGGTGTTCCGACCAAGGTAAGCTGCTCCCTGGCAATCTTTTCGTACAATCTGCTGTAATACCCGCCATATCCTAAAGCATAGTCATCACTGCTCATCATCTGACGAATGTAAAGGATATTCATTGGTCCTGTTTCAACAAGCCGTACTTCGATATCATCCAGATATGACATCAAATGTATGCCCTGCTCCAGATTCAAGATATCCTGGTTCATTTGTTTTAGGATATATTCATACGTGTCTAACTTCTCCTGAATATCCCTACGTTTGCGATGAAGGGCGAAGCGAAGCTTCTCTTCGGATGGATCCGCTTCCTCGTCCAGAATCTCCTTGATTTCTTCCAGCGAAAAATGATAAGACTTCAAACGGTTAATATAGAGCATTTTCTTTAATTGACTAATGGAATAATATCGGTAACCGTTTTCCGGATTGATCTGGTCCGGATGAATTAATCCGATCTCATCGTAATATCGAAGTGTCTTTGTAGATACTTCGCATATTTTGGAGAATTCTCCAATCGACAGCAAAGGTTCACCTCTTTTCTGGTTTATCGCTCTTGGTTCAAGATCACTATACACCTTGCCCTAAGGGCAAAGTCTACAGCCATTTTATGAGGAGGATTATGATCTGCCCGTCCCCGCTATAAATGAGGAGTACCCTCCGGAATTGTACCGGTGTTAAGCCAATGGTTCACTACCCGATTAAACAGCGCAGGATCAGCAAGCGGTATGCCGTGCCCAACACCGGGAAAGATGATCCCGTCAGCGTTTTCGCTCAGCTGCACGAGATCTTCAGCCGACTTTTTAACACTGCCTCTCTCCTTCTCCCCAACCGTAACCAATAGCTTCGTTGTGGATTCTTGAATCCGCGGAGAGATTGAATAGGACATATTCTCCTTCAGCACTGAAACCAGCATCTCCCGTTTCATATGCAGAGTTTCCGCGTAATACTGTTCAAAGTCAACCTCATTCACATACAGCGTGCTTGCCTGCCATCTGGAAAACCATCTGTATCTTGTTAATGGGAAGCTTATTCGAACGGAAGGTTCAATCAGCTTAAGCGCTGTCGGCATCGGCCTCAGCAATGCGCTGTTTACGATGGCGTAATCAATAAGGCCGGGTCGCTGACATATCATCTCCACGAGAATTTGCGCACCTAGTGAAAAGCCGAAGACAACAATCTCCCGTCCATCAGCTTTGGTCGAAATGACCTCGTTAAGCTGCTCCGCGGTGCGGCTTATGGAAAAAGGCGGATTGCCGGGGCTGCGCCCATGTCCGGGCAAGTCAGGTATCAGGCAGAAGCTGTTTTCAAAAAAGGGAATCTGCTTGCTCCACATCCATCCGCTTACACCGCCGCCATGCAAAAAAACGATCATCCTTGCTGCCTGCTTATTTCCGCTCTCCTTGATGTATAGATTCAGTTTCCTCATCCCCCAGACATCTCTATGTTTATACTATTATAAAATAATAAGTATAAATTTTGATAGTATATTACCTAAATAACGCAATCAAATTGTACTAATTAAAAACAATCGATATAAAACGATTGATTTCGCCTCGGTTATTCTATCTCCCCTGGACCAAAGTCGAGGCCTGGTTCCCTCCGAAGAGCCAGTTAAAACTCATTCTGCGGACCGTTCTTCCATCTCCCTCCTTCGTCTACCATGAAGTGGAAATCAAATACGATTGACAAGGAGAGGAACCCATGAAGCCAAATAAACAAAGCAAATCCAGAACCATTCGTGTCCTGGCAGCCTCCGTACTGTCCGCTAGCCTGCTGGCTTTCCCTGCCGATATCTTTGCCGATACGGCTAAACCCGCCTCAAGTACAGCTTTAACACAGCATACGGGAGCACCGGTACTGAGTGCCAAAGAAGTCAAGGCGTTCACCGACGCCTATTTTGCCAAACCCCAGGTTTCGGACATGCTGGCTGGTGCGCTTGTTGTGGTCGTAAAAGACGACAAGGTGCTGCTGAATACGGGCTACGGCTATGCCGACCTTGAATCCAAGAAAAAGATTGACCCCGATCGAACCTTATTCCGCATGGCCTCGATATCCAAATCGATAACCGCAACGGCGGTCATGCAACTGGTAGAGGAAGGAAAAATCGACCTGAAGCAAGACATAACCGATTATATGCCGGATGTTAAAATCACCAACAACACCGGGACACCCGTCACCGTTGAGCATTTATTGACCCATACAACAGGCTTCGACTTTACGGACGACTACTCGCTTCCGCAGCATATCATTCAGAAGGGCGAGATGCCGCTTGCCGACTTTATCCGGTTAAATGCACCGGCTGTGGTTCGCACGCCAGGAGAGGTTTACCGCTATGATAATCTTGCCTCCTCCATGCAGGGCTACATTGTCGAGCGGGTATCAGGAGAACCGTTTGAAGATTATGTAAAAAAGCATATTTTCACCCCGCTACAAATGGAGCACGCTGCATTTCGGATGGATGAGGATATCATCGCAAACCTTGCGACTGGCTACAATGCCGAACGTCATCCGTTTAAGCCGTACCAAAACATACCTACCATCGCGCCGGAAGGCGGCATGTTCGCCACCGGTACCGATATGGCCAATTTCATCACTGCCCATCTAAATAAGGGCCAGTTCGGAGCTTCCCGCATTATGAAGGAAGAGACCATGCGTTTGATGCATCAGACGCATTATGATGCAGCTGGTCTACCGTTGATGTCATACGGTTTTGAATCGTTCATGCACAGCAGCCATAACGGCCAAACCCTGATTGGCAAAGGTGGCGATTTGGATGGCTATCATTCCTGGCTTTGGCTCCTTCCCGACCAGAATGTCGGAGGCCTGATCGTTGTTAACAGTGACGCGAGCACATCGATCCGAGCCGAATTTTTCACCGCATTTATGGATCATTTTTATCCGAAGAAGCAGGTTCAGCCGAACGACTTCCGGCTTAATCAGGAGCAGCTCAAGAAATTCGAGGGCATGTTCAGAAGTTTGAGAACACCGATTATCGCCACACAGGTGAAGGCCGGCCAAGGTGAGTTGTTAGTCTCGGATGCATTGGGCGAACATAAACTCACGCCGGTCGGTCCGCTGCGATTCGTAGATGAGAACGGTACGCCTGCCGCTTTCAAGGAAGATGATAACGGCAATGTGGCGTATATGTATTATACGGCGATAGACAGCATGTCCGAAAAGCTCGCGGAGCCTGCTGCGTACAACGACGTTCTGGAAGAGAATCCTTATGCCAAGGATATCTACTTCATGCAGTCCCTCAAGGCTTTAGGGGAGAATGAGCAATCCACCTTCCGACCGAATGAACCGATTACGCGGGCAGAGTTTGTCAGTGTTATCAGCCGGCTGGCCGGGATGAAGCCTAGCGATAGCGCGAGTTCGTTTAAGGATATGCAAGGGCACCCTCTCGCTGGTTATGTGCAGAATGTCGCGGACATGGGAGGTGTCACCGGCACACCAGGCCAGAACTTTGAACCGGATCAGCCGATCACGCGCCAAGAGGCTGCTGCTATAATATGGCGTGTGGCCCAAAACACGCTTGGCGCCAAGGCGGTTCCGGCCAAACTCAGCTCAAAACCGGCTGCATGGGCAGACGAAGCCGTACAGTTCATGGTCGGATCCGGGATGCATGGACCCGAGGTGACAACAGACGCAAACGGGGCCGCCGATTACCGGCCGTCCGACAAACTTCTGCGCAAGGAAGCTGCCGCCATCTATGCGAGACTGATTCAACAAGCCTTTGGTTTTTAATGAAAGAGACATCGAAGTTGGTCATACCCCTGCCAAGTTGACGCCAATAAAGTGACATCTGTAAGCTGCGACCGTTTCCCGGAACTCCAATGGGAAGCGGTCATTTAGCTTTTCTGAACAGTCTCCGTGAGTTTGCAGAGTTTACACTCCCCCGCACGAACGTAGATAATATCCCTGACCAGTTTTTTAGCGGCGTGTCCGACTGAAAGCTTCTTGTTAGCACGTCCTTTTTATTCCCATGAAAAAATCCCCTCATGGCAGACAACATGTAAAGCCATCTTAACAGATGTCTCTTTTTCGTTGTCTGCCATGAGGGGAGAATTCCAATTCAGGGTGTCTTCTCTTCAAATCGTCGATTCTATTGTATTCAACTTTATTCCAGCTTGAAGTTCCCAGAGCCAGTGCGAACTTTCAGCGCTATGTCGCCATTGCCGAATGTCCCCTTCAGCCTGCCTTCGTCTTCGTCTTTTACCTCATACTGTATTCCGTCCCACTCGATTTTTCCTTCACCGGAGCTTCCTTGAAAATCAACTTCCAGGGAGGAAGGCTCTTGAGCCAAATCGATGTTTACATTCCCGCTTCCGGCTCGGAGGTCGGTATTATGGATCAACCGCTCCGATTCCAGGTGTATGTTTCCAGAGCCTGTCGTTCCTTGTACGGCCGTCTCCCCGTCTTTCAGTTCAACATCGCCGCTTCCAGTCTGAAAGTTCAGCGTTGTGGCATGGTAGCGTTCCGCCTCTATAGTGCCGGATCCGGATTCCAACATAAAGGATTCGGCTTCAATCTCCATTGCCTCAATATCACCACTGCCGGTATACACCGTAAGTGAACCTGCATTTACTTCCTGAATATTGATATTCCCGCTGCCTGCCTTAACGGTGACAGCATCTCCACGCATATTTCCGATCTCGATATCGCCGCTTCCACTTTCAATTTGGGCCGCTGTCCATTGCTTTTCCGGTATTTCCACGGATAAAACGATATCCATAATATTCACACCAAACTCAATACCGTCAGGAACATCAACCCCGATTTCCAGCGTATCTCCGTTCGGCTCGACCTTCAATTTCACTTGGTCTGCATTTTTCGTGCTTACCTTTCCGTTCAACCGGACTTTAATCTCGTCTGCATTTCCTTTTGTGATTTCAATGTCGGAGCTTCCAGTTTGAATGGACAAATCCCGGTAATCATCAGCGGCGAATGTTTTCTCATCATTAATTTTCTTGGTCTTAAAGGAAAATCCGAATTGAACATCCGAAAAAATGTTCCTCGGGTTCATCGTAAAGAGCAACAGCAGTACGCCGGCCACTACGATCAATATACCTGTTTTCTTTTGCATAATGTGTTCCCATTCCTTCCGTCGTCCCTTTTTGTCTCTCTTCTGCCAAATCCTGAAGTCCTATTCAGTATAGCATCCATTTAGAGACTTGAGCATTGGTCCAGCGAATGAGACGAGAACCTCGACTTTAGTCCAGTATAGCTTAGCCGGGGTGAACGACAAAACAGCCAGTCCGCACCCGGCTGGCTGTTCTCGTCGCTATCCCAACGCCACATCAAGAATCATCATCAATACGAAACCGAACATTAAACTCATGGAAGCCAAATCCTTATTCCCTTTTTCTTGCGAACTTGGAATAACCTCTTCGGCTACAACGAAAATCATCGCACCGGCCGCGAAACTCAATGCGTAAGGGAGCATGGGTTCAATAAAGGCGACGGCTACCGCGCCGATTACCGCGGCAATGGGTTCCACCATACCCGAGAACTGTCCATAGAAGAAGCTTTTTCTCTGGGACATTCCGTCACCTCGTAAGGGCATGGAAACTGCAACGCCTTCCGGGAAGTTTTGAATACCGATGCCCAAGGCCAGCGTCAAAGCCCCTACCAGCGATGCTTCAGTCCCTCCATTGGCAAGCGCACCGAATGCGATCCCGACCGCTAACCCTTCCGGAATGTTGTGGAGGGTAATAGCGAGGACCAGCAGAGTACTCCGTTTTCTCACTTTGGGGTTATATCCTTCCGCTCCTCCAATCGGAGAATTGGGATGAAGATGGGGTAATACCTTATCGATTCCCCATATAAAAACTCCACCTAATAAAAATCCGAAGGCCGCCGGAAACCAGTTTCCAATCGCATTGCCTTCCGACATCTCGATGGCTGGAGCCAATAAGGACCAGTAACTGGCCGCAATCATGACACCGCCGGCAAAACCCAACATACTATCCAGCAGACGCTGGTTCAATGTTTTTGTAAAAAAAACAAGAGCCGCCCCTAACGCCGTCATTCCCCAAGTAAACAAGGTGGCTAGTAATGCTTGGATAATGGGATTGAATTTCATAAAAAAATCTACCATTAAACAAGAACTCCTTTATGAAAATAATATGATACCAGATAATATCTCCGAATATAGACCTTACATACATTTAACGGTTATTCAGAGGGTGATCTAGAAATTATGTACCCGTGAGAGTTCATTCTAATGCAGCCAGTGCAAATTATTATATATCATAATATGCGATTATGGTTGTCTTTTATTTTTCTGAAAACTCTACAATTTACAATCAACGATATCCTCCGCCAACACTCACCTTTTGGTAAGTACCTGTACTAAAAGTGCATACTTACATAATTGCAGTGCGCGCTTTATACTCAAGAATATCAATCATACTCAAGGAGGATACATCATTGAAAACACTTGTTATCGTTACACACCCAAACCTGGAAACATCCGTCATTAATAAGCGGTGGGTAGAAGAACTCCGACAATACCCGGAAAAATATACCGTACACGAATTGCATAAGGTTTACCCCGACGGAAACATTGATGTGCAACAAGAACAACAGCTTATTGAATCGCATAGCCATCTCGTTTTGCAGTTTCCGATCTATTGGTTTAATTGCCCGCCACTCCTCAAGAAATGGCTTGACGATGTTTTTGCTTATGGTTGGGCTTACGGTTCAAGAGGCGATAAATTAAAGAATCGGAAAGTGGCTTTAGCTGTATCCGCCGGCATCAAGAAAGAAGATTATCGGGAAGACGGAAGGTATCGCTACACGCTTGCCCAGATCCTAACTCCTTTTGAAACGACCTTCCTGTACTGCGACGCAGATTATCGTTCGTTCTTTGCCTACTATGGGCAAGAGGCTGCTCCTGGAGGCAACACGCCTGACATGGACCTATCGCCTCCTGATAACGCACTGGATATAAGTGCACGAGACTATTTGAAGTTCATAGACAACATGTGATAAATAAACCGAATGAAGCCGTTAAAAAAGAAGTATTTCCTTGTTCAGGAAATACTTCTTTGAATATAACAAAACCTCATGCTTCCAGTTGCACAGCTTCCAGAGCCGGCACACTGTTTTTCTCTCCCCACTCGCACATCATATGTAACACAGGAATGAGGGATAGTCCGCGTTCCGACAAGGTGTATTCGACTTTTGGAGGGACCTGGGGATATTCCGTGCGAACGATTAGCTCATCGGCCTCCAGCTCCTTTAACATGATGCTTAGCGTTTTAAAGGATATAGAACCAATGCTTCGCTTCAGCTCATTATGCCGCATCACCTTATTTTCAGACAGCCAGTACAAGATGATCATTTTATATTTACCGCCGATCAAGGATAACGTATAACCAAAGCCGGTGTCTTGAGGTTTCACGCCAGTCGGAACACAGGTTTCTTCGTGCATAAGTCACACTCTCCTTCGAATCTCTTCCATTACTCATGTACTGATCATCTTAACATAAAAACAGTACTGGATCGAAAGGAGATCTGTAGAACAAATTCGCTGGAATGACCCTCATCCCGCCCAGACGTCTTTTACATATTGTCCCGACGCCTCCAGCCCGGATAGCCAGGCGGCAGCCTCTTCTGCACTAACGCCATGTCTTTCCCGATAGGAAAGCATTAGTGTTTGCTCTACCTCCGGGGCCATCCGGGAACCGTCACCGCAAATGTACATTCGTGCTCCTGCCTCAAGCAGTGACAGCAATAACGCTCCGTCTTGTGTCATTAAATGCTGGACGTAGCATTTATCTACACCGTCTATCCTTGAAAAGGCTGTATGCAAGGTGACCAAGCCTTCTCTCTCCGCCTGCTCAAACTCCTCGCGGTAAAGATAGTCTTGCTCCGGATTCCGACAGCCGAAGTACAGATGCGCAGCACCCAGCTCCTGCCCAGCCTCCCGAAGCGCTTGTCTTGCCTGGATGAACCCCCTGAACGGAGCCACGCCCGTGCCTGGACCGATCATAATCATTGGCGTTGCCGGATCCTCAGGCAGCGCAAAGCCCGACTCCGGAGAACGAATGAACATCAGAACCTCTGCGCCCGTCTCCATCTGTTCCAAATAGTTGGAAGCCACGCCCCGGTATTCCCCTTGACCGCTCCAAGCACTGCCCCGAACGACACTGACCGTGATGCTTGCCGTATTCGGGCTAACCTTCGGGGAGCTGGAAATTGAATAATATCTCGGCTTCAATGGTGGCAGGAGCTCAAGAAACCGTTCAAACGGCAGCTCGCAGGCTTCATACCGCTCCAGCAGGTCGAGCATGGTGATCCGTTTGGCCCGCACTTCAGCCTGATAGGTCGCTTCCGCAAGCAGTTCTTGAAGCTCTTTGGCATGCGGCGGGCATACCGTGTAAGCGGCCATCTCCCGAATCTGTGCTCTTGTGGCTGGCTCCTGCAGCTCCACGCTGCGGAACAGCAGGTCGTCCAGACGGACAGGAATGCCTGTCGGCAAATGCGCACCGCTTCTTCCTTCAGCAGACAAGATAAGATGAGCACCCGCGTCCAGTTTGAATCTTCGGAGCACTCGCTGAACCAGCGTCACCGGATTGACCGGAAGCACCCCCAGATGATCTCCTTCACGATAATCCGTTCCCGCGGGAAGCGAGATTTCGATATGCTGCGTGATCCTTCCACTATCCCCATGCTGCAGATTGCGGGTATGAGCAACGTGCCCGGTTACAGCCTGGTAGGTTTCAGCCAGAGGCACGGCGGCCGCTCCCTGCACGAACTGGACGGACAGGGCACTGCGCTTCGCCACATTGACGGACGTAAGAGGGAGTCCTAGCGATTGCATCAGATCCGGCCATAAATGCTCCGTCCATTCGTCGACTTCACGCTCAAAGTCTCCGCTGGCATCACTCTCACCACGCGTAAGCAGTCGCTGCGCTCCTTTGATTGCAAGCTGATCGTCTATCAAGCGCGGAATCCGCTGATAGGTGCTTGCCCAGTTGTGGTCTCCGCAGCCGAATACCGCATATCGCACACCCTCAATTTCTGTTACATCGGCATCCTCCAGCCATTCCATAAATGCTTTGGCATTGGAAGGGGGCTGCCCGTTGTACGAGGCGGTTACAATGATGACGGCGCCTTCCTTCGGAAGCCTTCCGGCATAATCGTCCAGTGTGCCCACCTGGCTGTCGAACCCTTGGTGCTTCGCAGCATCCGCCACCTCTCGGGCAATTCCCTCTGCCGTGCCCAGATTGGACCCGTATAACGCGAGGAGCGGCGTATGATGAGCATTAGTCCCGGTTGTATCGGACAACGTGGCATATTCCCGCTTCTCCGAATCGTTTGCCCCCGTCTTGCCTCCTGCCGGAACCAACAGTGCAGCCCCGTCCTGACGGCTTCGAACTTGAATATGGAACCCTTCCGGCTTCAAAGTGAGTGTTTCCTTAACCTTTAACTCATAAGACTGGTTATCGATCAATTCAAAATATTTGAGCACCAGGCCAAGCACCAAGGTTGCCTCCTGCAGCGCAAACTGCTGCCCGATGCATGCGCGTTGTCCGTTGCCAAATGGTTTATACGCGTCATGCGGTACCTTGCTGGGATCTTCGAAGCGCTCCGGTCTGAACGTCTCCACGTCGTCTCCCCACACGCGGGAGTCCCTGTGCAGTCCCGGAATCAGGACCGTTACGCTGTCCCCCTTCTGAATCGGATAGGTTCCTCCGATTGCCGTATCTTCCTTCGCATATAACGAGAAGGCAGGCGCCGTTGGCCATAAACGCAGCGACTCGATAAGAACCATGCGGACGTATTTGAGCTCCCGCACCTGGTTGTAAGTCGGCACGGAATCTTTCAGAACGCGGTCCACTTCGCTTACCGCTTTATGCAATTTATCCGGATTTTTCAGCAAATAATAAATAGCAAAGGCCAGCAATCCGCTTGTCGTCTCATGCCCCGCGATAAGAAAGGTAATCATCTGATAACGAATATTCTCTTGATCCAGGCGCTCGCCTGTGTCTGGATCGACGCCTTCCAGCATATGCGCGAGCAAATCCCCTTCTTCACCGCCATACTTCTTGCGATCTTGTATGAGCTCATCAACTAGCGAGAACATGTTCTGGACATCTTCCTGAAACTGCCGCTTCTTTTTAATCATAAACATGTCCTGTATGCCGAGACGGTGCAGCTGATTCATGCCTTCATCAAGGGCCCGCACCATGCTGTCGATAAACGGGTGATTGTCTTCCCGGTAGAAGCTGTTAAAGCGATAATTAAAACCACACAGGCCGATGGTATCCAGCGTCAGACGAGTCATGTCGGCAGGAACGTCCACAGATTCGTCAGGGTTGAGCCTAGCCCATTTCTGGATGAGCTGCATCGCGATATCAACCATTTTGGTATGGTAGCCTTGCATCGCACGCTGGCTAAAGCTGGAGAGCAGGATGTTATGTGCCTTTTTCCAGTTGGGCTCGTGTGTAGCGCTCGTAAACAATCCATCACCTGCAAAAGGACGGACATTCTGAAGCGGCGCCCAGATTCGTTTATCAAAACGCTTCTCATCACACGCGTCCTTGACATATTCGTGGCCGGAGACGTACAGCTCCCTGCGTCCACCCGGATATTGAAATTGAAATATCGGCCCAAGTTCCGAGGCGACCTTCACAAGCGATTGGACCGGAGCAGCGGAATCCAGCAGCGGCAGATTGCCGAGCGGTCCGTAAGTTTTAGGTTGAGGTACTTGCTTCATATGCGACATTGATCTCCCTCCATGATCCATAGTTTCTTTAGTATGCGTCCCTTTGACCGGACGGGTGAAATCGCATCCAATACTCATTGACCAATATCGTAATGCGGTCATTTTGCGATAAAAAAGGAGGATTGACGGCGGCTTCGTTAGTTTCCACTTCGCTTGGCTGTCTTATCCTAGCCTTTACCCTATCACGATATGAAGGTCACGCATATCAGCCGTAGGTCCTTTAGGACTATAAAACCAAATAAAGGATCTCCCACCCTGAAATGCAATGAAATTAGTCATTGTTGTACTTTGCAAAGGAATGTTTTCAGAAAATGTTCACAGAATTTTCACTTACGAGAGACTTTCTCCAATCTCTATAATGACAAAGGTAACTAGAAAGGATGATGAAATTGCCAGCAACAAAAAAAGAAAATTTTTATTTTGGTTTGATGATGTGTCTGGGGATGGTTATCATGATGACCTCCTACAATTTGTTCACAAACGGATTAATTGGGAAAATATCGTTTATGGCCATACTCCTGCAATTGGTGTTGGGCTTCGTGATTGCCTTCTTATTGGAATCGTTTGTTGTCGGACCCATAGCAAAGAAAATTGTTTTTTCCTTATTGCGTAATAAATCCAGTAAAATCCTTATGATTGTGATGATGACATTTTGTATGGTGATCGGCATGGTTACTTTTATGTCCATGTACGGGCTAGCTTCCTCCTATTATGCAAATCAGCTTGGAGGGGAATCACTGCTTGGAAGCTACTTCTCCATTTTCATTAAGAATTTCGTGTTTGCGCTGCCGCTTCAACTTCTCATTGTAGGCCCGACCGTTCGCTTCCTGTTTGGCAGGTTGAAAGCAAAACGCGTGAACGAATCATTATCTGCCATATAATCGATTGGAATACAATCTCTCTCAACAACAAAAGCCGCGATATTCGCGGCTTTCTTTATAGTGACTGAAGATGCCGCTCACCAATTGCATGCTCAGAATCGATTTAGCCGGCATGCTTCAACGCTCTTCGATCGCTGTACGAATATCATAAGCATCGATGTCGATATCCAGTGGTATTCCAAGAGCCAATTTCGCTAATTGACTACCGATAAAGGGGCCCATCGTCAATCCGGATGCGCCCAGTCCGTTTGCGGTTATAAGGCCTTCCCAGCCAGGGACAGCACCTATAACCGGAAGAAATCCGGGGGTAAACGGACGAAATCCGACACGGACCTCTTGAAACGTGCTGTCAGCTAGTCCCGGCGCCAAGGCCAATCCTTTATTCAGGATTTCCTGCATGCCGCCGGCTGTTATTCTCGTATCGTAGCCTTTGACTTCATTTTCGTGAGTCGCTCCGATCACAATCTTCTGGTTATCAAAAGAGAGTAAATATTGATCCGATGGCGGCATGACGACCGGCCAGGTGCCTGTATCTTGCCGATCAGTCGCCTGCACATGCATGATTTGCGCTTTTTGAAAACGAACCTGAAAGTGAATGCCTAGTGGCTGAAGCAATTGATTAGCCCATGCACCAGCACAAACAATGACTTCATCTGCCTCAAATCTGCTTGCTCCGACAGCGGCTCCGGTTACGCGATTAGCTTGATATAACAATGCGGCATCCCCGTTTATAAGCTTGGCCCCGTTCCTCTGAGCGGACCGGATCAGCGCATCGCGCAGTGCACGACCATCGACACGGGCGGCGCCGCTAATGTGAACGGAATGATAGCCATCTCGAAGCAATGGGAAACGCTCATGGGTTTCTTCCTCATTCAGCCGGGTTATCTCACCGATTTCCGGAGCATCCGCTTTTCTGTTATGAGCCCGTTCCTTCATCTTGCGGATTTTATCCAAATCCTCGTGAATGCTAAGGGCCCCGACTTGTGCGTAGCCCGTTTCTGTCTCACCTTCGCTGATGAGTTCTCTCACTAAATCAGGGTAATAACGCGCGCCGGCCTTGGCTAATTGGTACCAAGCCTGATTCCGTCTTTGCGATAGCCAGGGGCAGATAATGCCCGCCGCGGCATCCGTAGCCTGTCCTTTATCATGGCGGTCTATAATAAGCACTTCCGCTCCCATTTTGGCTAACTGATAAGCAGTCGATGCCCCAAGTATTCCCGAACCAATGACGATCACGTTCTTCATGCATGACATTCCCTTCCTTAAATCACTGTATCCATTATAGCGAATGCAGGAAAAAAGTATAACGCACATCATTTCAGCGGTCTGAATCAGGCGGCTAAAGCTTGTCAGCGGGAGCATTTCTTCCCTATAAAAGAACATGCAAAAAAAGCCGCCAAATTGGTATTATCCCCTTTTAGTAGACAAGAGAAAAAAGACATCTGTTAAGATGGACTTAATCTTGCCTAACGAAGGGGATTTTTTCATGGCTAAAAAAGGACAAACTTACCAACGGTACTCCTTGGAATTAAAATTGGAGGCGGCCCGG
>NZ_JBNDYG010000081.1:0-19770 GCF_049893405.1 Paenibacillus sp. Dod16 | reverse complement strand
TTTGTCCAAAGTCCCATGTGTTCTCCCCAACCTTTCTCTTACTTCCATTTTAATGGGTTTGAGAGTTTACACAATATATTTTACAGACTCTAATGTTAACTTTATAATCTAGTTGTATCGGCACATAATCCATTGAATTAGTTCTCTTGCCGGAAAATGCTTTTGGCAAACAACTTTAGCAAGAGATCTGGCATGTCTTTCCTATTCATGTTATGAATGATTCATACGACCTGTCATTGATGAAATGTGAGAAAATATTTTAATAGAGATCGAAATTATATGGCTATAATGAGAAGCCCTTACCCCTCCCGGGTAAGGGCTCTCTTCACTTCCCAACAAAACTGCTAACTCTTTATAGCCCCCATCATAATCCCCTTCACAAAATACCTTTGCACAAAAGGATACACCATGATGATCGGCAGCGTGGCGACCATGGTCACCGCCATTCGAATGCTTTCGCTGGAGACCGGGATCCGCTTGGAGCCCTGCGCCAGCTGCTGGGCATCGGACATCATGCCGGCGGTTTGGAACTGGTTGAGGATTTTGACCAGGACGGCCTGCAGGGTCTTCAGCTCCGGCTTGTAGGTATACACATAGGAGTCATACCAGGAGTTCCAGTGGCCGATGGCCAGGAACAGGCCGATCGTGGCGAGCACCGGCACGCACAGCGGCATGATGATGCGGAAGAACGTCTGCAGGTCGTTTGCGCCGTCGATTTTGGAGGATTCCTCGATCTCGCCGGGGATCTGCTCCATGAAGGTGCGCACCAGAATCATCAGGAACACGCCGATTAAGCCAGGGAAGATGTAGACCCAGAAGGAGTCGATCAGCCCCAGGGATTTAATGATCATATACGTCGGGATCAGCCCGCCGCCGAAATACATCGTGAACACAAAGAAGAAGGAGAAGTATTTCCACCCGAGCAGATTGCGCTTGCTGAGCGGATAGGCGAGCAGCGTGATGAAGAAGATGGATGCCGCCGTCCCGACGACGGTCCGCAGCACGGTGATCTTGATGGCGCTCCAGATCTCCGGATTCCGGAAGATGGTCAGGTAGCTCTCGATGGTTGGCACGCGCGGCCAGAAGTACAGGTTGCCCCGCATCGTATCGGTCGCATCATTCAAGGAGATGACCAGGATGTTCCAGAACGGATAGAAGGTCACGAGAAAGATGCCGGTCAGGAACAGGTATAAAGAGGCATCGAAGATACGCTCGGGCACGGTTTTTTTGCTTAACATGGATGTACCTCCTTATGGTTTAGAATAGGGACTGCCCGTTCAGCTTCTTCGCCGTATAGTTGACGATGACCACGATGATGAACGCGACCACGGAGCTGAACATGCCGACGGCTGCCGCATAGGAGAACATGCCGTTCTGAATACCATAGCGGAACGAATAGGTGGACAGGACGTCGGAGTAATCCCGCGTCAGGTCATTGCCGAGCAGGAAGTGCTGGTCGAAGCCCGCGTTCAGGATGCCGCCAAGCGCCAGAATCAGCAAAATGACAATCGTTGGCTTCAGGTGGGGCAGGGTGATGTACCGGATCTGCTTAAAACGGTTGGCGCCGTCCACCTTGGCCGCTTCATAGAGCTCCTGGTTGATGGACGAGATGGCCGCCAAATACATGATCGAGCTGTAGCCCATATCCTTCCACGTATTGCCGAGCGCCACGATCCACCAGAAATACTTGCCGTTCTGCAGGAATAAAACGCTTTCATCGGTAATGTGTAGAAATTTCAATATGCCGTTCATCGCGCCGTCCGAGGAGAGCAGGGTCACGATGATGTTGGCCGCGATCACCCAGGATATGAAATAAGGAAGATAGGAGGCGGTTTGCACCGTCTTTTTGAATTTCACGCTCTTGATCTCATTAATCGCGATGGCGATCAGGATCGGCATCGGGAAGGAGAAGAGCAGCGTGATCAGCGTGGAGGCCAGCGTATTTCGCATGACGATCCAGAAATCGCCGTTGTTGAAGAAGTAACGGAACCATTCCAGGCCGACGAATTCGCTCGTAAACAGGGTCGACCAGAAGCCGCCGAGCGTCGGCTGGTAATTGACGAAGGACATGTATAGACCAACCATGGGCGTATACGCAAACACAATGGCCCAGATCAGTCCGGGCAGCATCATCAGGAATAGATACTTCTGCTGCTTCAGCATGGCCCAGCGGCTTTTTCGATGAGGACTTAAGTTTAAGTCACTCCGCGTCTGTAAGGTTGTAGCAGGTTTCATATGGGGCACCTCGCATCTCAAGTTAACTCAAATTATAAGACTCCGAAAAAATAAGTGTCGATATGACAATGTAACGATCGATGCTTGAAAATGACTTACATCGCTATTTCCCATAGTTAAAAAAACGAAATCGCTATAATATTAAGGGATAAAGCCGACACAGGGGGTATGAGCATGTATAGCATTTTTCTCGTTGATGACGAAGAGCTGGAGCTTGAGATGATCCGAGATTATATTCGTTGGGAAGAGATGGGGATATATGTAGCCGGAACAGCCCTGAACGGCAGGGATGCCCTGGAGAAGATCGAGGTGATTCAGCCCGATATCGTACTGACGGACGTCCAGATGCCCGTTATGAACGGGCTTGATATGGCGAAACGGGTGAGTGAGTTATTCGACTGGATTCAGTTCGTCTTCCTGACGGGACATGATGAATTCAATTATGTGAAGTCGGCCTTAAACGTGGGAGCCGTCGGCTATTTATTGAAGCCGCTGGATCTGAGCGAAATTGTAAGCGTTATCGATAAAGTCAAACGGCGCTGCGAGGAAGTGCGGATGAAGAACCGCTCCATTCGCGTGACCAAATCCAATATTGTACGAGAGATGATATTCGAGCAGAACGAGGAGCGATTCCGAAACCTCGCTGCCAGCTACCATAAGCTGTCCCGCCATACGGAGCCGAGAACGTATACCCTTACGCTGCTTGGCATCGATGCTCCGCACGCTGCACAGCCGGGGCTGTCCCTCGAGGATGGCATGGCGCGCCTGCAGACGCATATGGAGGAGTGGCTTGCGGACAAGAAGTTGGAGGCGGATCTAGTCATCTGCCGGGAAGGCGAGCTGGGCATCTTCATGGATGCCGCCAGCCATCTGAGCCGCTTTACGTGGGAGGATCTGCTGAAGCAGATGCAGAATACGCTGGGCTTTACGATGACCGCGGCCGTGAACGAGGAGCCGGAAGAGCTGTCCCGCATCCAGGATGTATACCGCGGGACGCGGCAGATGCTGGAGGAGATGTTTTACGTCGGGAACGGGAGAGTCATCTATGCCAAGGACGTGTTGCGGCAGCTGGAGAGCGGGCAAATTCCTCCTTTCCAAGAGACGGCCTATTTCGAGGACATTCATCAGCTGGCGTCCGAGCAGGCCGCGCAGAAGCTGCGGGATTACTTCAACCGGCTGGTCATGCTTCGAATCCGAAAAACCGAAGTGTGCGACTTTGCCATCGGACTGGTGGAGTCTCTGCTGGAGGGGATCCACGAACCGATCACGGAGAGCCACAAGCGGGCGGAGCTTTACCATGCCATCTATCAGTGCCGAACCATTATTGAAATCGAAGCGATCATCATGGATTTTGCCGGGCATGCGATTCGGGCGCTGGAACACCGGTTCATGGACAAAAATGCAAGGCTGGTGCACCAGGTGCGCACGACGATCGACCAGACCTATCACCAGGCCATCACGATCAACAGCTTGTCCGATCAGGTATATCTGTCTCCCAACTACCTGCGTTCCATCTTTAAGGAGAAAACCGGCATGACGATCCATGATTACCTAACGAGAATCCGGCTGAACAAAGCCAAGGAGCTGCTGCACGACGATTCGCTCAAAGTGCAGGACATCGCCCAAAGGGTCGGTTATGAGAGCACATCCTACTTCATTTCCTTATTCTTAAAAAGCCAAGGAGTTACGCCGAATGAATACCGCAAAAACATCTAGCCAATCCGGCCCATGGAGCCGTCTGGCAGGGGCTTTCCCGTTCGCGCACTTGCGCGCATACACCAATTGGCGGCTCCGGCACAAGTTCTTTTTCATCTTTCTGATCGTGATCATCCTTCCGTTCTCGCTGCTGATCTATTATTCGTATTCTTCGACCCGCAGTACGATTACGGAGCATACCTATACGGCCTTGGGCGGATCGCTGGCACAGATTAACACCAACGTGGAGAAGCGGCTGGAGTATTACAATCAGCTGTCGAACATCCTCTACATGGATGCGCAGCTCCGCAATTATCTGTCTACCGATTATGAGCAGGCGTACTATTACCTGGATGCCTTCCAATATATCAACCGGACGCTGCCGTCCCTGATGACCCTGAATGCCAACATTCTGGGCATCACGATATATACGGGGAACCATACCCTCTATTCCGACGGCCAATACGTCAAATATACAGAAGAGCTGCCCCGGGCGATGGAGGAGCAGGTGCTGGATGCCGCCGGCAATACGGTGTACTTCCATTCCGGAAATTTCAAGGCCAATGATGCGTATATCACCATTGCCCGTTCGTTAAGTTATTTCAGCCTGCAGCATCCGTACGGGATTTTGACCATGGACATTAATGCGAACGAATTCTACTCCCTGATCAAAATGGAGAACGACAACAAAAGCGTCTATATTATCGACGAGTTTGGCGGCGTGATCAGCACGGGGGATCAGAGCCTCCAATCGAACCAGCTGTTCGACGTGTTTCCGATTCAGGAGCGGATGACCCAGGATGCGGGCTCATTCGATATGAAGATTAACGGCCAGGAGCGTTTTTTCACGTATAAAAAGCTCAGCAACGGCTGGTCCACGGTCATCACCGTGCCCTACGACGAGCTGCTGGCCAATGCTAATCAGGCGACCAAGAACGTCATCTGGTTCTCCGTGCTGGCGATTGGCATTGCCATCCTGCTGATCTATTTTACGACCAAAGTCATGACCAAGCGCATCGAGGTGCTGCTGCAGCAGATCCGGAAGGTGGAGCGCGGGGATTTCCGGCTGTCGATTAAGCCGATGGGGCATGACGAGATCGGCCAGGTGTCCTTTGCGTTCAATAAGATGGCCTCGACCATACAATCCCTGATCCATGACGTATACGTGAAGGAGATCGCAAGGAAGGAGTCGGAGCTGAATACGCTCCAGGCCCAGATCAATCCCCATTTTCTGTACAACACCTTGTCCTCCATCTCTTCTCTGGCAATTAAAGAAGGGGCTATGCAGGTGTACCAGATGGTCAATTATTTGGCCAAGTATTACAGGGTGTCGCTGAATAAAGGAAAGCGCATCATTCTGCTGGAGCAGGAAATCAATCTGGTGAAGAATTATGTCGCGATCCAGAAGATACGTTTCCGGGACAAGCTTCATATGCATTACGACCTGGATGAGCAGCTGTTCGGGAACACGACAATCAAGCTGATTCTGCAGCCGTTCATCGAGAACTGCATCAATCATGCCATTGGGGACGAATCGGGAATCAACATTAACGTGAAGCTGCGGCAGGAGGGGGACGACATCTTGCTCCAGGTCATCGACGACGGCATCGGGATGAAGCCCGAACAGCTCGATCACGCGCTGAACAAATCGGATAATCTGTCGGGATACGGCGTGAAAAACGTGGATGACCGAATCAAGCTGACCTACGGGGACGAATATGGCGTCAGCATCTTCAGCCGGCTCGGCATCGGAACCGCGGTGACCATTCGGATACCTGTAATCTCCGATAGGCATCCCGCAAACGAACGGGACCCGCAGCAGGCATTACCCTGAATGAAAGACATTTTGCATCATGGATTGTAAGATTGCGTTATAGATCAATGAACTCCCGATTTTTACAATGATAGATATATTCGAGCTTTTGGATATGACGACCTTAGAAAGGGGTTCAGGGAATGAAGAAACTAAAATTGATGCTGGCAGCAGCGCTCGTTATGACAACGCTTTCGGCTTGCGGCGGCAACCAGAAGGCGGCATCGGGCGGAGACAGCGGTACGAATGCGGACAGCAGCGCGCCGATCACGWTAACCTGGTTTGACCAAAACACGGGGGATGCCTTTACCAATCCGGTCGCTAAAGTGATTACGGAAAAAACAGGCGTGACCGTCGAGATCCAGCAGCCTACGGGCAATCCGGTTGAGAAGCTGAATCTGATGCTGGCCAGCGGTGATCTTCCGGACGTTATTTTGATGAGTCGTGGAAGCGATATCATGAACAAGTATATTACCTCGGGCGCGGTGATCCCGCTGAATGACCTGATTGAAGAGCACGGACCGAATATCCAAAAAATGTACGGCGACACGCTCGCCAAAACGCGAAGCGAGGACGGCAACAATTATTATTTCTCCAACTGGTACGGCTTGGAGCAGTACCCGGTATTCGGATTTATGATGCGCATGGACATCATGAAGGAGCTGGGCGTCGGCGATAAGGTGAACAACGGCGAAGCGTTCACCGCGGAGGAGTTCGAGCAGCTGCTCGTCAAGTTTAAGGAGAAATATCCAACCATCGACGGAAAAGAGAGCATTCCGATGACGCTCAACGGCGAGAATGTCGGAGCGGTGACCGGCAGCTTCAAGGGCATGTATGGCATGATGCCGTATTACGAAACGAACGGGGAGCTGAAGAAGGACGTCCGCGATCCGCGCTATCTCGAAATGGTCAAATATCTGAATTCCCTTTACCGCAAAGGCCTGCTCGATAAAGAATGGGCAACGATGAAGACCAAGCAGTTCGAGCAGAAGCTCGGCAACGGCAACGTATTTGCCACGGCGGAAGCGCTCTGGAATGTAGGAAATGCGAATGCGCTGCTCAAAACCGAAGCAGCCGATAAGGCAACAGAGGAAGAGCGTCAGTTCTACCAATATAAAGTGCTGGCCCCGGGCGTGAAGCCGGAAGAGGCCACTTACGGACCGAAGAGCTCCCTGGGCTGGGACGGCGTTGCCATCAGCCGGTCCAACAAGGATCCGGTCCGGACGATGAAGCTGCTGGATTTCCTTGCCAGCGAGGAAGGCCAGTATCTGCTGATGTGGGGAGTAGAGGGCGAGCATTGGGACATGAAGGACGGCAAGCATGTGCCAAGACAAGAAGTGCTGGACGCCTTCAAGAAGAATTGGGACGAAGCTTCCCGTACGACGGGCATTCGCAAGTGGACCTGGATGATCAAGAACGGTCCCGGCGAGGACGGAACCCCGTATGACCTGATGGGCCGTTACCAGACCGATCCGGTCACGGATCTGGCGATCAAGAACCTGGCCGATACGTCGTTTGATACTGCGCCGTACGACAATCTGGGTCCGGCTGGCGGAACGCCGGAAGCCATTATGGAAACGAAGGTGAACGACACCATCAATAAATATTTCCTGAAGATGGCCCTGTCGCCGTCCGAGGACCAAGTGGTGGAATCCTATAACCAGATGATGGCCGAGATCGAGGCGGCTGGCCTGGCCAAGCTGGAGAAGATTTATACGGACAACTTCAACAAACGTCAAGAGCTGTGGGGCAAATAATCTGGCCAAGGGGAGTCAAAAGATGCTTCGTCTTTTGGCTCTCCTTTTTTTCTTGCGCAGGCAAAAACCATATCAACACGAATCGGAAGGATGATATTCTGTGACCATTCAATACCAAGAACAGTTTCGCGTGTTTGCGATACAAACCGATAACAGCTCCTATCTGTTCGGCATCAACGACAGCGGCAATCTGCAGCAACTCTACTGGGGGGAGCCGGTCGCGATCGAAGATGCGGCGCCGCTGCTGCGGCCGAGATCGCACAGCTCGTTTGATGCGGAAGTCCATTCGGAGGTGGAGGAATACAGCTTCTGGGGCGGAGTCAAATACAGCGAGCCCAGCCTGAAGGTCCGCATGCCGGATGGCGTGCGCGACTTGGCGGTTCGTTATGCCGGACACCGTACGCTGCAGACGGAGGGCAGAGAGACGCTGATCATCGTCATGAAGGACGAAGCGTACCCGCTTGAAGTGGAGCTGTCCTACCGGGCGATTCCCGAGTGCGATCTGATCGAACGTTCGGCCCGGATCTTCAACCGCGGCGAGGCGGATATCGTGCTCGAGAACGCGCAATCCGCGGCCTGGGTTATGCCCTATCTGGCGGATTACCGCCTCATGCACGTGACGGGGAAATGGTCCGGCGAATTTCAGCTGCGCAGCACCTTCCTCACGGAAGGAAAGAAGGTGCTGGAATCCCGCAGGGGTTTTACGGACAGCCATGCCAACCCGTGGTTTGCGATGGATGACGGACATGCCACGGAGTCGGCGGGGCAGGTCTGGTTCGGGGCGCTGGCCTGGAGCGGGAACTGGAAGATTACGGCCGAGCGGACGGTGTTCGATCATGTTCGGGTGACCGGAGGCATCAATGATTTCGACAGCGAGTGGGTGCTGGGAGCGGGAGAAGCCTTCGATACGCCCGGATTTGTCGGGGGATACAGCAGCGGCGGCTTTGGCGGGATGAGCCGGCGGCTGCACCGCTATCAGTATTCGGATGTCCTGCCGGGCAGCCAGACGAGACCGGTTCTGTATAACTCCTGGGAGGCGACGTACTTCGATGTCAATGCCAAGGATCAAATGGCTTTGGCCAAAAGAGCCGCGCGTTTGGGCGTGGAATTGTTCGTCGTGGACGACGGGTGGTTCGGCGGTCGCAACCATGATCGCGCCGGTCTTGGCGATTGGTTCGTAAACCGGGAGAAGTTCCCGAACGGTCTCGGCGAGCTGATTGACAAGGTGCATGAGCTCGGCATGGATTTCGGTATCTGGGTAGAGCCGGAGGCCGTCAATCCGGACAGCGACCTGTACCGCGAACACCCGGATTGGGTGTACCATTTCGAGACGCGGGAGCGCTCGGAGCTTCGCAATCAGCTGCTGCTGAACATTTCGAAGCCGGAGGTTAAGGCCTACATTCTGCAGTTCATGACGGACCTGCTGGAGAAGCATGACATCAAGTTCATTAAATGGGACATGAACCGGACCGTAACCGAACCCGGCATGAAGGATCATCCGCTTCACCGCCAGAAGGAAATATGGATTCGCCACGTTCAGAGCCTGTACGAGATCTGGGCAGAGCTGCGGCGCAAATTCCCGCAGGTGGCGTTTGAAACCTGCGCCGGTGGCGGAGCGCGCATCGATCTTGGCATCTTCCGGTATGCCGACCAATCCTGGCCGAGCGATAACACCGATGCCTTTGACCGCCTCAGCATTCAGGAGGGCTTCTCGTACACGTATGCTCCGCGGATGATGACCTGCTGGGTAACGGAGTCGCCGACAGGGATGAATCGCCGACAGGTCTCCCTGAAATACCGCTTCCACAGCGCCATGATGGGAACGCTCGGCATCGGCTCCAACCTGAATGAGTGGAGCGATGAGCTGATTGCGGAATCGGCCGAATTTGTCGCACAGTATAAATCCATTCGCCATCTGGTTCAGTTCGGCAGCCAGTATCGCTTGAACTCGCTTCGGCATAAAGGCGTAACGGCCGTGCAGTACGGCAGCGAAGACGGCAGCGACAACGTGCTGTTTGCGTTCATGCACAGCCAGAAGCTGGGCGAGCCGCTGCCGAGACTGCGGCTGACCGGACTGCAAGCCGATCAGTCGTATGCCATTGAGGGACTTGATGGAACGTGGAGCGGCAGGGCACTCATGAACATCGGAATCGAGCTGCCGCTGCGCGGGGATTTTGACAGCTTGGTGTATCGGATTCAGATCCAACAATAGATCATAATGTACCCGGAGCGAAGCACGCCGTGTTGTCTGATAGACAATGCGGCGTTTTTTTGCCGTTGACTTCCACGTTAACGTCAATGTTATGAATATATAGGATCGCATCATGACGTAAGGGAGGAACGATATGTGGATTACCATTCTGGGATTAGCCTTGCTGGACAGCCTTAGCTTTGCATCGATCGTCGTGACGATTTTTTTATTGTTATCTAACGCCTACGGTCCTGCTCGAATTATGGTGTATCTGTTGACCGTGGCCGTTTTTTACGTTTTGCTGGGCATAGCACTTATGAACGGGGTAGGGGCGATTTTTCAATTTTGGCTGTCTGGCTGGAAGGAGCATGCTGTCATATCGTACATGCAGCTATTACTCGGGATCATCCTCGTGTTGATTGGCGTGAGGCTGGATAACAAACCGAAAGGAAGGAGCTATAAGCTTGAACGAATCAGACCGCAGGATACGTATCCTTCCATGATGAAATTAGGCATCACGGTATCCATGATCGAGGCTGTGACGATGTTTCCCTTTCTGTCTGCCATCGGGCTAATGACATCGCGCGGACTCGAGGTTTATGAGTGGATGCCTATGCTGGCTGCATACTGTGTGGTCATGATTGCACCGCCGTGCTTGCTGCTTACGCTCCGATATCTAGTGGGAGACAAGGCTAACGGAGTCCTGTTGAAAATCAATCGAAAAATCGAACCGTATACTCAAGAAGCTCTTGCCGTAATTGCTATCATCGCCGGAATCTATCTCATGAGCGACGCTTCTGATGTTGTATTCTTTAATGGAGAATGAAAACTATGGAAGATAAGGGAGCCCTGGCATAATGTATTCTATTGGAGAAATGATTCATAAAGTCAATATCAGCCGCAGAACGCTGCATTATTATGATGAGATCGGACTCTTGAAACCGACGATTTCAAGGGAAAACGGCTACCGTTATTACGATGATCGAGCCATCATCAAACTCCAAACGATCCTGTCCTTGAAATCCATGGACTATTCGCTGGAGCAAATCAAAGCGTTATTCGATGAACAAACACCGGCAGAGGAACTTGCCGTGGACCCATGGATCCCGTTACTGCAAGCCCAGATCGAGCAGGCCTCGAAGAAGATTGATGATCTGAAGCGAAAGCAGTTTATATTGAGAAGTGTGCTTCAAACGATTGAAATGTCGGGGCGGCGAAATGATGAGCATGTTTTTAGCATCATCGAAAGAATCGACAGTCCGCATTTTGTGGATCACGAGATTCCGGCCACGTTTCCAGTCGATGTATTTACCGAAGAGGAGATTGACGCGCTTAGGGAGCTTCCCTTAATCGGAAGCGAGGACCCGCGCATATTAACGGCTTTGGAGCTTATCAAGAAGACTCGCAAGAGCATGCGCGCCGATGAAGACGCTCCTCTGGTTGAGGATTTGGCCGAACAATGGAAGGTGTGCATATCCAGCTGGTTTCATGGCAATGAGGAACTGCAGTCCAAATATTTTCGCTTCATCGACTCAGCCAGTCAGGAATCGCCGCTGATCTATGGCATGGATGAAGAAGTGGTTCGCTATATCGATCGCATCATGGATCATTCTACGAACCTGGGAGGTGACAAGGAACATGAATCTGGAAAAAGAAATGGGTAATCGTAAGGATTTCAAGCAGCATCTCGCCTTGTTCATCGCTGTTCACATCATCGTTAATTTCTGGCTGCGGATGGACACCCCGTTCCTATCCGGTCTCCAAGAGTCCATCCTAACGGGGAAGATCTGGTTCTATCATGATGAGTCGGGGATATTCGTCACAATGATCTGGTTGATCTTTATCGTCGTCCAAGGTGTGTACGTATTCTCCCGAGGAAGCGACGCCAACAAAGAATAGGGCAGCGACGTTGCTGAAGCGCGGCCGCCGTAAAGGACCATCATGATATAGCAATAAGGGGGGCTACCCCTTCCGGGTATCTCGGTATTCGGAAGGGGATTTTCCCATGATTTTTTTGAACAGCCGCGAGAAATAGTAGGGATCCTGGAAGCCGAGACGGTGGCTGATCTCCTTGACGCTCTGGCCGGTCAGGTCCAGATGCTGGCAGGCCCGCTGGATTTTGAGCCGCAGATAGTAATCGATGGGGGAGTAGCCCGTCGCTTCCTTGAACCGGAAGGTGAAGTGCGGTATGGACAGGTTGGCGTAGGCGGCCAGCTCCTTCAGGCTCACATGCCCCTCCAGATGCTCGGTCATGAACCGAAGCGTCTGCTCCATATCATGCTTGTTATCCTGGTGTTGCCTCCGCTGCGGGTGAAGCCGGGCGAGGCGGATCACGGCCGCCAAGTGGCCGGCGAGCTGCGAGACATGGATGATATGGTTCAGCGTATACCCTTTTTGCAGCAGCTCGTAACTTTCCTGAAACAGCTCCACGATGCTCCTTGACTGGTCAACCGGAACGACGGCCGGTTCGGCTGCGTCGGTAAAACCCTCGAACAATAAACCTGCATGCGTCCCCTTCATATGCCACCAGTAAATGCTCCAGGGATGAAACTCCGATGATGCATATTCATGCGCCGTATCCGGCGGGATGACAACCGCCTGCCCCTTGAGCAGAGAATGGGTTTTGCCGCCGTTCAATCGATACCAGCCTTCCCCCTCCACGCAGTAGATCAAGATGTACGCACCGCTGCCCTCCGGGCGTTCCCGATAGTGATGCAGCGCACGCGGAAAGTACCCGATGTCGGTCACGTACAGAGGTTCCACAAGCGGATGCCGTGCAGCCTCTTTCATAATATGATCCGGGAGGACAACGATTTTCTGGGATTCGAATCCGTCTGGTTTTCGTATGGTATCCATAGCTTTACTATGAATCGGAACGGAATTGTTGTCAACCGGATTGAGCGTTATAAAATCAGAATATAATCCATCATCAACATGATATCGTCAATGGCTCTTCGGCAGGCCGGCTTATAAGATAGAGACATAACGCAGCCAACGCGGATGCTAATGGAGGGATGACGACTCATGACAAAACAACGGCAAGTGAGCGTACGGGAAGAGACCGTGGAGATTCCCACGTATGAAGTGGGGAAGCCGGACCTGAACCCGATGTTTTTGGAGAAACGGGTGTATCAGGGGAGCTCGGGGCGTGTCTATCCGCTGCCGGTCATCGATAAAATTTACGATGAGAAAGTATTAAAGCCCTACCGGATCATTTTCCTTGAAAATGAGTACGTGCAGATTCAGATCATGCCGCAGATTGGCGGCCGCATCTACCGGGCCATCGATAAAACCAACAACTATGATTTTGTATACCACAATCAAGTGATCAAGCCGGCTTTGGTTGGCCTTGCGGGTCCATGGATATCCGGGGGAATCGAGTTCAACTGGCCGCAGCATCACCGTCCGAACACCTATGGCGAGGTGGAGTGGAGCTTAACGGATCACCCGGATGGCAGCAAGACGGTATGGGTCGGCGAGATCGACCGGATGTACGGCACGAAGGTGTCTACCGGCTTCACGCTGTATCCGGGCAAGGCGTATCTTGAAGTTCACGCCCAAATGTACAATCGGACCTCGGAGCCGCAGACCTTTCTGTGGTGGGCGAATCCGGCCGTAGCGGTCAACGATCATACCCAATCCGTATTTCCGCCGGATGTTCATGCGGTGTTCGACCATGGGAAGCGGGACGTGTCCAAATTCCCGATCGCAACCGGCACGTACTATAAACAGGACTATTCGGCGGGCGTCGATATTTCCATGTACCGCAACATTCCCGTTCCGACATCCTATATGGCTTATCATTCGGATTACGATTTCGTGGGCGGATATGATCATGGCCTGAAAGCAGGGATTCTGCATGTCGCCAATAAACATATATCTCCCGGCAAAAAACAGTGGACATGGGGGCACGGCGAATTCGGCCAGGCCTGGGATCGCAACCTGACCGACGAAGACGGCCCGTACATCGAGCTCATGACCGGCGTGTATACCGATAACCAGCCCGATTTCACCTGGCTGGCGCCGTATGAGGAGAAAAGCTTCAAGCAGTACTTCATGCCCTATAAAGACATTGGGCTCGTGAAGAATGCGTCCATTGACGCCGCCGTGAATCTCGAAGTCCACGGTCGCAAGGCCGTTGTACATGCTTATGGAACCTCGGTTATCGAAGAGGCTCGCATTCTGGTGACCGGAGCGGGAAGCACCTGCTTGGATCGAAAAGTCAAGCTGTCGCCGGCCGATACCTTCCAGGCCGAAATCGAACTCTCCCCAGGTATGAGGGAGGAGGATGTGCGGGTCGCGGTATTCGCTGCGGACGGCAAAGAGCTGGTCGCTTACCAGCCCAAGCCGCGTACCTTGGAGCGAACGCCGGACCCGGCCACGGCGATTGGCAAGCCGGAGGACCTGAAGAATACCGAAGCGCTGTTCTTGGCAGGGCAGCATCTGGAGCAGTACCGTCACGCAACCTATGAACCGGAAGCCTATTATGTGGAAGGTCTTCGGCGCGATGCGGGAGACGCAAGGCTGAACAAGGCCTATGGTTTGCTCCTGCTGCGCAGAGGGTGCTTTACGCAGAGTGAGGTTTATTTTAAAAAAGCCATCGAAACCTTGACCCGCCACAACGCCCGGCCCTATGACAGCGAACCGTTCTATCATTTGGGCAAAGCCTTGAAGTGGCAGGGCCGTTTGGATGAAGCGTACGCTTATCTGTACAAATCGGTCTGGTCGGAGGCTTGGCAAGGGGCGGGATATCTGGCTTTAGCCCAGATTGCCTGCGAGAAGCAGGAATATGAGGAAGCGTTCGAGCTGATCGAACGGTCCCTGGCTGCCCAGTACCGTAATTATAAAGCGCGGCATCTCAAGAGCATCATTTTAAGAAGGCAGGGGCGCTTGACAGATGCGGCATCATGGCTTGAGGAAACGCTTAAGCTGGATCCCATGGATGCGGGCGCGATGAACGAGCTGGCATCCGTATATCAAGAACTGAAGCAAGGGGACAAGAGCCGGCATGCTTACGAATCGCTTGTCCAGCTCCTGCGCGATCATCCGCATAATTATATCGCCGTAGCTCAGGACTATGCGGATGCAGGCCAATATGGCGACGCTTTGGATGTGCTGCAGCGCATCGAACGCCTTACGGCATCTGCCGTCTATCCGATGGTTTATTACTACCAGGGCAGTGCACTCTTGAAAATGAACCGGGCGGAAGAAGCATCCGCTTGCTACCGATTGGCCTCGGAGGCCGATCCGTCGTACTGTTTCCCGAATTCCCTGCATGACTACGTGACGCTAAAGCAGGCGCTCAGCGTTCAGCCGCAGGATGCAAAGGCGTTGTACTACTTAGGGAATTTGCTGTATGACAAGAAGCGCTACGAGGAAGCCATAAGCAGCTGGGAAGCTTCGGTCGCTTTGGATGACAGCTTCGCTACGCCGCATCGGAATTTGGCCCTCGCTTACTATAACAAGAGACAGGACCACGACAAAGCAGTGGCATCCCTGCAAACCGCCTTCTCGCTGAATCCGGCGGACGCCAGGGTCTTCTACGAACTGGACCAATTGTATAAAAAGCTCGGTCATGCTCCGGCTGATCGCTTGAAAGCGATGGAAGAGCGCATGGAGCTGGTTGAGCAGCGCGACGATTTATTTCTGGAATATTTGACGCTTCACAATACGCTGAATCGGTATGAGGAGGCGCTGGCATTGATTTTGAAACGCAACTTTCACCCTTGGGAAGGCGGCGAGGGAAAGGTGCCGGCCCAGTATGTATTGGCCCGTGTGGAGCTAGCGAAGCAGCTGCTTCAGGATCGTCGCTGCGAGGAAGCCGTAGAGCAGCTCCTTGCCGCCAAGCAATATCCGCTCAACATCAATGAAGGGAAGCTCACGGGAACGCAGGAGAATAACATCGATTATTACCTGGGCTGCGCATACGAGGGACTGAGCTTGTCCGAAGAGGCGGAGGCGTGCTTCCTGAAAGCTTCGGAGGGGCTGGATGAGCCGACCAGCGCGATGTATTACAACGATCAGCCGCCGCACATGATATTTTATCAAGGGGCCGCGCTGCGAAGGCTGGGCCGGGAGAATGAAGCCCGCAGTCGGTTTAACAAGCTGATCGATTACGGGGAGAAGCATATATTCGAGACTCAGAGCATTGATTATTTTGCCGTATCGCTGCCGGACTTCCTGGTGTTTGATGAAGATTTGAACCGAAGAAACGAAATTCATTGCCGCTACATGATGGGGCTTGGGCATCTAGGACTTGGTGACCGGCAGTCCGCGGAAACCCTGTTCCGCGAGGTGCTGCAGCTGGAGTCTCACCATCAAGGAGCTGCGCTGCATTTGTCGCTTTGCAAGACGTTGATGTAAGAAATACTTCATGCTCAAGGGCCGTTATGAACAGTCCTTGAGCATTTGTGCATTCCGGGTGATGCGTTGATATAACGGAGGAGGATGACGATGATGATCTGGAGCAAAGGAATGCTGGATGGATATGAGGTTTGGACAGGGCGCACGGAGGTGATGGAGATGGCCGTAGTGCCTGAACTCGGAAGCAGGGTCATCTCGCTTCGCAATCGCAGAACAGGCCGGGAGTGGCTGGTGCAGCCAGCTGGAAAGCTGGACTCGAACGGGTATGCAAGCTCGTTCGGAAAGCGGGACGGTAGCGGCTGGGACGAAATGTTTCCTACAATCAATGTCTGCCGGTATCCCGCGTATCCATGGGCAGGAACGGAGCTTCCGGATCATGGCGAGGTCTGGTCCATTCCATGGAAGGCGCACAGCGAGGAAGAACGGCTTCACTGCAGCGTGCAGGGAATCCGAATTCCTTATCAGCTGCGCAAAACCTACTTCTTCCTCCGTGAAGATACCCTGCGGATCGATTATGCCGTTCATAATCCGAGCCCGTTCCCATTCTCTTTCCTGTGGGCCGCGCATCCGTTGTTTCAAATCGATGAAGGCGCAGAGATTATCGTTCCCAACGAGCTGAGGGAGATCATCGTATCGTACTCGGCGAACGGTCGATTGGGAGAATTCGGTGATATTCGGAAATGGCCGCAGCTATGGGTGGATAACTCCCATATCCGATTGAATCGAACGGCCAGCAGGCATGAAGCATCGGCGGAGAAGTTTTATTTTGCTGGCGAGCTGCCGGAGGGGACAGCCTCCATTTACGATCCGGTTGCGGGAGAAGGACTCCGCATGATGTTTCCTAAAGAGCAGGTGCCTTATCTAGCGATATGGGCGAACTACGGCGGTTATCAGGGACAGTACCATCTTGCGCTGGAGCCTGCGACGGGGCTGCTTGATGATCTCTCGTATGCCATGCATCGTCAGGCAGCAGCCGAAGTGCCGGCCGGTGGTACGTATACGTGGTACCTTGAGATTAGCTGGATTGATGATCAAAGAAGAAGCGAAGTCTTCTTGATCGACCGTGGACCGACAAATGCTTAAGCATAAGCCAATTCACGAATGCGCTGATTGGGATTGTCCGTAAATAATCCGCCGTGGTAACAGATCACGTTACGGATATCATAGTGAGTGAGCTTCTGCAGGGAGAGCTGGGCTAAAGCGAAATCAAAAGTGGTTGCCGGATCCGGCCCGATTAGTTGTCCCTCTCTGACGTTCAGCGCATCTGCGGCAATCAGGGTTTTGCTCGGTATATGATATAAGCTGGTATGGCCGGGGGTGTGGCCAGGCGTATGGATCACGATGATACCGCCGCCAAACGGCAGCCCCTCGCCGTCGCGCAACATGCGGTTCACTGGTGCTGTTGGAGGGTTCTCCAGCGTGTGTTTAAACGCGTTCCTCCACTCCGGCGGCACGTTATCCGGCATCGAAGCCAGCGCTTGTGTAATGGCCTCGGGCGATAGTTTGACAAGCCTTGTATCGCCTTCGATATAAGGTTTTTCGATTTCGCTGGCGAACACTTCAGGGGCGTAGTTGCTATGCTGGATCATGGCCGGTAAGCTGCCGATATGATCCAAATCCTGGTGTGTTATAATAATTTTGCTTACATCCTGAACGGAAATCCCGATGTGCGATAACTGCTCCTGAATGAGCGGGAACTGGCCGGGATAGCCGGTATCGATAAGCACCTGATTCTGATGATCCCAGAGGAATGTCGGATGGATCGTTTCGATTCGTCCCATCATGGCCGCTGATATGTTCAGCATATGAATGCCTTGATCGATTAACATGGTTACATACCTCCACTATATGGGGATTTATTCTCCCGATTTCAACTTCCAGAGAAGACTGAGCAGAAGTAGATTATCAAATCAGCAAAAACATGTAAATAGAAAAATATTATATCATAACACAAAAATAATTATTTGTCAATATATAATTCCTAGGCCAGAATCCTCGTTAATATATGAAATGTCCGGCCCGGATGCATAGCGTGATTCCAAGTCGTAGTCTGCTCATACGACTGGATTTCATCTCGCTATTGAGGAATATGTAATTGCTGGTATAATCCTTGAAAAGAGAAACGAAGTGACGCAGCAGATTGAAGAAGGAGAGGGAGCAGTGATGAATACGACGATTGAACTGAATAACGTAACCTGGCAACGGGAGCAGAAGACCGTTCTTACAGGCGTGGATTGGACCGTACAGCAAGGAGAGCATTGGGCGGTTCTTGGGCTGAACGGCTCCGGAAAGACAACCATTTTGAATATGATTAACGGATACATCTGGCCAACCAGCGGTACGGTTTCGGTGCTCGGGCATCTCTTTGGCAGGGTGGATTTAAGAGAATTGCGTAAGTCGATAGGCTGGGTCAGCTCCTCGTTGCAGGAAAGAATCCGACCGAGTGAGTCTACATTGGATGTCGTGATCAGTGGCAAACACGCTTCGATTGGCCTGTATCAGAAGGTGGATGAAGCAGACCGGGAGCGGGCCGATCAGCTTATGAAGGATTTCAATTGTATTCATCTGCTGGGTCGTACATATGAAACTTGTTCGCAAGGAGAGAAACAGAAGCTGCTGATCGCTCGGGCACTTATGGCTTCGCCGAGGCTGTTGATACTGGACGAGGCCTGTAATGGACTCGATTTTCTGTCGAGGGAAGCGCTGCTGTCCAGCATTACGGCACTGGCTTCCAAGCCCGATGCGCCGACCCTGCTGTTCGTTACGCATCATATCGAAGAAATACTGCCGATCTTCTCGCACTCCTTGCTCATCCGCCGGGGCACCGTGTTCGGGAAGGGGCGTTCCCGGGACATGCTGACCAGCGACAATTTGACCTCGTTTTTTGAGACGCCGGTCGAGGTGAGCTGGCAGAATGATCGGGCCTGGATGTCCATTCCGGACTTATAATGAACGCATTAAAAGCTCGCGAGATATTCATGGCCTAGGAGAGTGATCATTGTGCCAAATCGAATCATAGCGAATCGAAGGCTGTTCAATCAAGGGATAACAGGCATGAAGCATGAAACTCCGGAGGAAGCCGTCAGAAATCTCGGTGCTGTGCAAGCCCAGGATTATCACCAAGCGGTCTGGGGAATCGGTCTCCGTACGCAGTCCGCCAAGGTATCCGATGTGGAGCAGGCCCTGAACGATCGCAAAATCGTGTTGACCTGGCCGATGCGAGGGACGATATTCTTCGTACCGTCCGAGGACGCGAAGTGGATGGTGAAGCTGACGGAATCGCGCTTTCAAACGAATGACAAGAAGAAGCAGGCCGAACTTGAGCTTGATGAAGGTACGCTCCATCGATGCCGAACCATAATTGGCGACGCGCTGAGTGGTTGCACACCCGTATCCCGTCCCAGACTGATGGAACTGCTGGAGGAAGCGGGGATCAGCACCAAGAACGGCCGCGGTTATTATATTCTTGGATATTTGGGACGGACAGGCATGATCTGTTTTGGTCCGCATGAAGGCAAACAGCAGAGTTTCGTGCTGCTTGATGAGTGGGTCCCGAATTCAAGGGAGCTGACGCTCGAAGAATCGCTGGCGGAGCTGGCGCTTCGTTATTTTACCGGTCACGGACCCGCAACGATTCAGGATTTTGCGTGGTGGGTTGGGGTTATTTTACCGGTCACGGACCCGCAACGATTCAGGATTTTGCGTGGTGGGTTGGG
>NZ_JBNDYG010000080.1:0-48444 GCF_049893405.1 Paenibacillus sp. Dod16 | reverse complement strand
CGTGTTGCTGATTACATAAGTTACTACAATGCTGAGCGATACCAATGGACATTAAAAAAGATGACCCCTGACGAATTCAGAGGCCATCTGCTTGCTAGTTAAGTCCAGGCTGTTTTTTATAAATCCTCCACAATTGGGGTCACAGTTCAACAAGGGGCGGCTGCTTTAGTCATATCCCCATAATGGCCCTGTCGGAGATAAGCATATATCCCCATACGAAGTAGCGTAACCCGCGGCTTTTTTTATGTTAACAATCGTAGAGGACGAGAATCACTGCCCAGATGGATGAATTGACACAAGAGGGTATAGTGTATATATTATATATATACGGTATGCACTTAATTAACAGCAGTGAGGTGAACGGCATAAAAATTATATTATCCAACGCATCGAACGATCCGATTTACATACAGATTATGAACCAGATTAGACAGAGTATCCTGAGTGGAGAATTGCGCGCAGGCGACAGTCTCCCTTCTATAAGGCAGCTTGCTAAGGATTTGCAGGTTAGTGTTATTACGACTAAGCGTGCCTATGAAGAATTGGAGAACGAAAAGCTAATCGACTCGGTCGTAGGCAAGGGTTGCTTCGTATCAGGGGCAAATAAAGATTTTATCAGGGAGCAGCGCATGAAGCGATTAGAAGAGAAAATGATCAATATCATTCGAGAAAGCAAGGAATTAAACATGAGTCAACAAGATGTAATCGATCATCTGACTTTACTGTTCGAGGAGGAACAAACACCATGAATGCAATCGAATTACGAAATTTAACGAAAACATACCCTCTTTTCAAAGTCGATCATGTATCTCTCGATGTGAAACAAGGCTACATTACCGGACTCATTGGTCCGAATGGTGTTGGTAAAAGCACCTTAATCAAGATGATGCTCGGCATGGTCCGTCCCGATTCCGGCAGTGTAAAAATACTCGGCCTGGATATGCCTCAACATGAAGTCGACATTAAACAGCGCATCGGCATCGTCTCGGATGATTGCTTCTATTATGAGCATCTTACGATTCGTGATACGAAGAGAATGATCGCACCTTTTTACAGCCATTGGAATGAAAAGAAATTTAACCGCTACCTCGAACAATTCGAATTGTCCCCTAAGAAGAAGGTTGAAGATTTATCTAAGGGAATGAAGATTAAACTCGCCCTTGCCGTTGCCTTATCCCATGAGGCTGAGCTCCTGGTCATGGATGAGCCGACTTCGGGACTTGATCCTGTGTTCAGAAGGGAAATGCTCGATCTGCTTGCGGATATGATGCAGGACGAAAAAAATACGATTATCTTCTCGACACATATTACGACGGATTTGGACCGTATTGCTGACTACATTACTTTCGTCAATGACGGAAAACTTGTATTCAATGAAGCGAAAGATGATGTGCTTGAGAGATACGCGATCGTGAAGGGCGATATGCAACTGATTGATTCGGATATTCGAAAGGAATTTATCGGGATTCGTGAGACGACGCTTGGTTTTGAGGGCTTGGTAGATAATAGACGCAAGGCCGCGCAGCTGTTTAGCAATAATGCTATTTTAGAAAAACCATCCTTAGAAGACATCATGTATTTCACTGCCAAGGGAGGAAGAGTTCATGCTTAATTTGCTTCGTAAAGATTTCATCGCTTTAAAAAGCTCACTGTGGACGATTCTTCTCTATCTCGCTGTATTCAGCATCGCTTTTATACCAAAAAGTGAAATGTCTATCTATTTTGTAGGAATCTATACGGCTTTCAGCTCCATTATTCTAGCTACGATGATCGATATCAAAAACCATAACCATAAATTTCTGGTCACGCTGCCGATTAGTCGCAAACATATTGTGCTGGCCAAATACATAACAGCCATCGTGTATACACTGTTTGGAGTCATTGCTTCTTACGGGATTCACCGGATCATTGATCTTTCATTCCCACAGCTTGACAAGCCAGATTATACGGTATTGTCCTTATTGGTTTCCGTAGGAATGCTGCTTGTTCTCATTTCTATCTATATGCCTCTTTTTTACGCACTTAGCAAAAAAGGAGCCGGAATTATCAATGCCGTATTCATGATCTCCTTAATTATCCTGGCACAACCTGCAGCGGTGCTGATGAATATGGTGAGCGAGAAAGGCCTCATTAACGATCAAACATTACTTCTGATTCTAATCGGTATCGTCGTTGTATTCATTGCTTCCTATTTCTTAACGATAAGCCTATTCAAGAGGAAAGACTTATAAGAGTCCCCGCGGATGCATGATGAAGTAATAAATGATAAAAAAGGAGAGCGCATCCATTGAAAGATACACAACATAAAGCTGGTTCTTCCCGGATAAAAAGCTGGATGTATTTCTCAGGGGGACTTATTGTATTACAAATACTGTTTATCGCGTTTGATAATGCCTCGTGGACCCCATTCAAAGTTAAAGAAGGGTCATTATTTGCCGATTTCTCTGAATCGAAGTTATTCACGGAATGGTTCACACCTTATAAAACCCAAGAACATAACTTATTCACTGCCATTTTTGCCGTTACATTACTCCCGGCAGCTTTAATAGGTGCAGTAAAAGACCTTGTTTCTAGAAAATGAATTCACTACATCATAGATGAAAAAGGCGAAAATCAAAATGCATGAAAGGCCCGACTCTAAACGATGTCGGGCCTTTCACTGTTACGTCATAAACGGGTGAAGGAAGACCACTTTCGTCGGTGCCTTCGAAATTGTGAGTCCAAATGATGCAATATACACACTCAAAGAAACTGTTAATTTTAGATGTGGTATGTTATATTTTGGATAATTTTACATAGCAGTAGGGAGTGGAATACATCATGGAAAATAAGAAGTTCAAGTTCGTTTCGATTGATTTTTCTTGCTCTTGGGTGTGTTACAGGCATGCAATGATTCGGAACAGCTGGTCTCGAAATCCGAAGTCAACGGCAGCGAGCAGATGAAACCAGTAGTAACCGACCGTGATCAAATGACGATAGGAAGAGAACTCATAACTGATAAAGTATTCTACAAGGAGATTCAAAAGGAGGAACAGCCTTTCTTTTACCGAAAGAATGATTACGAGCTTCATATTCATCAAGATGATAAGGGGGAGTTTAAAATCTTCGACATTTCATCGAAGGACAGAATTTATCTCCCTGATATGTAAGACGGAGGTGACCAAAATGGAACGGAATGATGATCCAAAAAATTCAGCTCTTGCTTCTGAAGAAGATCATAGTGAAGAAAAGGAACGACGCCCCATGTCGACCAGCAGCGGGCTTCTGGAATCGGCCATCGACAAATTTGCCAGAGAAGGCGGCTTTGACGATTCGCCGTTGAAGGGAAAGCCGATTAAGATCGAAGACGGGGATGTTCTAACCGGGATTATGAAGAATGCGAATTACCAGCCAGCATGGGTCGAGCTGAGAAAAGAAATCGCTGCCGACATCAAGCGGCTCTTGGATCGTCCGGAGACGACTGCGATTCCAGAGACAGAGTTAGAGGCCATTAATCAAAAGATTATAAAGTACAACCGAATGGTTCCGAATCCACAGCTGCAAAAAGGGCTCCTGTCCGAAGTCAATTTGCACGCAGCCTACGATAAATGGGAGTAGCTAATTACCTCAAATGTGCTCCCCGTTACAATTTAAGAGATCATTCGAAAAAAACGGCGAAGAGACTCTAAGCTATCAGCTTCAGGGTCTCTTCAGGATATTTTTATCCGGGCCTTAAAAGTATGCCGCACCCCTGCATCAGTGTCGCTGATGATAGGGGTGTTTTGTCTGTCTGTTTGGCGGTATTGACAAAATTAATTAACTCGTGTTAATTTATTTACACGAGTTAATTTAATGGAGGGGCAATCACGATGGATCCGGATATCTCATTAAGGGAGTTAAAGAAAGCCAAGAACAAAATCGCATTGTATGAAGCGGGAATATCCCTGATGAGGGACCGGATGTTCAGCCAGGTCATGGTGGAGGACATCTGCAAGCGCGCAGAAATATCCAAGGTTACTTTTTTTAAATTCTATCAACGCAAAGAGGATCTGCTGATTTATTTTATGCGGGTATGGCTGACCCAGCGAATTATCGAGATCGACGCAGAAGGGAAGAAAGGGTTTCAGGCTTTTCGGCATCTGTTGTCCCAAGTAGCTCAGGAGCATCACGTAAGACCGGGCATGATGCCGAGCCTGATCTCCTTTCTTGCGGAGCAGAACATGCAGCCCTGCATGCCGGAGCTCAGCCCTGCGGAAGTATCGCTGCTTTTTCCCCGTCACGAGGAAGCGGGAAGCCAATCGCCTAACATGTATGCGTTGTTCCAGCAGTTCATGAAGGAAGAAGAGCAAGTCGGAAGGCTCAACAAAGCTCTTACCTTGGAGCAAGCCGTGCAGATCTGTTTCACCATTTTTTATGGCGCGTTTCTGACGGCTCAATTGTACAATTCAACGGATATTGGCCGCTTTTATGAAACGCATCTGGGTCTGCTTAAAGTAAAGGAAGGGGAGTGAGCAAGCATGGGTAAAGTGATTCCAGGTCGATATACCGCACACATGGACGGTTCCTTCGTTGTATTCGTGATCGGGTTTCGGATTAACAAATGGTGGGCGGTGCATAAGTGGCTGCCTGTCATGAACGCCATGTCCCCGATGCTTCAGGAGCTGTACCGGAACAAGGAGGAGCTCGGGTTCATGGACGGTACCTATCATTTTTCAGGGCGGGGACTTACACTCATTCAATATTGGAGGAGCTTTGAACACCTGGAGCATTATGCCCGTCACGGAGCCAATCACCTGAAGGCATGGCGGGATTTCAACCGCAAAGTTGGAACGGGAGGGGACGTAGGGATTTTCCACGAAACCTATCTTGTCCAGGAAGGGCAGCATGAATGCCTGTACAACAACATGCCGAGGTTCGGTTTGGCCAAAGCCGGAGCCCACGTCCCCGCGACGGGGCGCAGGGAAACGGCAAGCCGGCGGCTTGGCCGCGAGGGAGAACCCGCTGTAACCACACCTCCAAATCCGTAGTCCAGAATATCAATGGCTGCTGCCAGCACTCATCTCATTTCCCGCCAAGCATCCAGCTGCTTCTGCACTTCCTGCCGTACGTCGTCTATGCCTGCCTGCTTCAGCTCCGCGTTAAACTTGGGGAGGATCGCATCCACATCGACGGAGCCTGTCATGAGGCTGGGATAATATTTATGCCAGACCATCTCGATGTTATCGGTTTGGGCGGTCAGCTTGGATAGATCGGGCGTAAAACCGAGCACGGTGGACTTGACGACGCCAGCGTTGTACTTGCGGAATTGATCCCATTTGTCGAGGGGATCCGGGTTATCGCCGCCCATGGTTTTCAGGATAAACCAATTCCCCTGCGTGTATTGTACACCTGAATAGCGGCTTGCAGGCGCATCCGGGAGCGGGTCGCCATGGCTGTCCTTGTCCGTATTTGGAACGACTTGCCCCTGTTCATCCAGCGTGTAGTGCACGCCTTCAATTCCATAGTTGAATAAGTTTCGTATTTCGGGGTCCGTATTGAGTAAATTCAAAAATTTAATACACTCTACGGGATGTTTGGTGTTGGCATTCACGGCCATGATGCCTCCCCGAACGGATTCCGTCGTGACGGTGCTTGGGGTTACGGGATGGGCTACAATCTTGTAGCCGCGATCCTTACTCCAAGTCGTCTCCGAGAGCGGACCGCCGCCTGAAGATTTCCAGAACACTTTGGCCCCGCGTTTAAGTCCTCCAGGCTCTCGCAGCGCGGCATCCTCATTAATGAAGCCCTCCTTGTAGTAACGCCGCAGCGTATCCAGCACCTGCCGCGCTTCCCTGGTTTCGAAGATATTCACCACCTGAGCGCTCGGGTCCAGTGATTTGATCATCAAGGGCAATTTATGGTTCATAATATATTCGTATCCATGGAGAGTGAAGAAATTGTGGGAATCCCGATCCAATTCCATGGGGATGTAGGCCGGCTCTTCCCGATGAATCATCCGAAGCAGCGGCTCAAGCGATTCCAGCGTATTGTATTTGGTAATGTCGATATTATATTTATTCACGATGGAAGCGGGGTACATCCAGTGATCAAGCACGGCTAACTCTTTATTGGTCGGCACACCGTAAATGCTGCCATCGTTCATGCGCACCCCCTGCCAAAAGGTTGGGTCAATGGCATCGTACATTTCCTGGCCCAGGCCGGCAAGGTAGTCATCCAGCTTCAGCCAGGCCCCGCGCATAGCGGTAGTTGCATACTCAGGTGCAAAGGCGATATCAAACGGGCTGCCGGCGGATATGAGTGTGTTCAGCCGATCCTCATACTCCTGCCAGCTTACCTTGACATAGGTGATCGTCACACCGATTTTACGAGCCATGATTTCATTGATTTTATCATTGACGAGCTGCAGATCCTTGTCGGGCTCTCCGATCGTATAATAAATCAGATTTACCGTGTCCCCGTCATAGGTTTCGCTGTTGTATCCGGGCTGCCGGAAGCAGCCGGTTGTATAGGATGTCAGCAGCATTATGAGACTGATGATCATGAAGATGCGTTTGGGCCTTGGATGCTTTAACATCATCGGTATCCTCCTTTTTTCGCCGCGTTCGCTGTTACCCTTTTCCCCGCAGTTCAGAAGGAGATTTTCGGAAAAAGCTGTGAAAATGCGTATAGAAATAGTTGAGATTGTTGTAGCCGACGGAAAAGGCGATGTAGGAAATCTTCTCATCTGTTGATTGAATTCGTTCTTGTGCAAGAAGCATTCGGTAAGCCATGAGGTATTCGGAAAACTTCATGTTGGTTTCCTTAAGAAACAATTGTCCAAGATAGGTGCTGTTCATCTGGAAACGCTCCGCTACGGATTTCAACGTGATATTCTGAGCATACTCTGTCCTGATCATCAGCAGGATGCGGTTGACCAGCTTGGATAAGCTGTCGTAGCTTACACCAAGCACCGGATCCTGGTTCAGGCTTTCGACGTTCCTGTTACCTATCGAACCGCCCAGATCCTCGACGATGATCTTCTCAATCACTTGCTGCAGCTTGGTGCGTTCCACGGGCTTGAGCAGATAGTCTTTGACGCCACACCGAATGGCTTCCTGGGCATATGTAAATTCACTATAGCCGCTCATAATGATATATTTCGTAGGAATTTGAAATTCGTTCAGCCTGCGGATCGCTTCATATCCAAGCTCCTTGCCAATGCAAACATCGAATATGGCGACATCCGGCAGCAGGTCGACCACCTTGGACATGGCTTCCTCCGTGGATTCGCAGGTTTCGATCCGACCAAATCCGTATTGCTTCCAATCCAGGATTCGCTTCATTCCCTCCAAAATCTGAGGTTCGTCATCCACAATCATCAGTTTGTACATGTTCAATCACCTCTTTTGAAATCCGCACGGATATGCTGACTCCAGCTTCCTCATTATTCGCAATCTCGATCGAAAAGCCGCTCCCGTAGAAAAAGTGAAGGCGCGTATATACGTTGCGCAGCCCGATACTATTGGAAGAAGGTTCATCAAGATTAGACATTGTGCTTCGGACGGTACGTAAACGCTCCGGAGAAATACCGCGCCCATTGTCCACAAATTCCAGTACGTAACAGTCTTCGGCTTCATAGCCGTTAACGACATACAAATTAAACTCATGATTCGCGTTAAAGCCATGGATGAAAAAATTCTCAGCCAAAGGCTGCATCCAGAATTTCACGGTAGGGATGTGCAGCAGCGCCGGCTCTACATTCACTTGATAATAAAAACGTTCGGGATACTTAAACTCCATAATCTCCAAGTACTTCTGCAGCAATTCCAGTTCGCTCGCAATCGAAATGATATTTTCCTTTTTGACGATTTCACGATAGAGCGTCCCCAGCGTTGCAATGGCATCAGCGGTGTCCCTGTCCTGATTGACAAGAGCAGTGGAGCGGATAACCTCCAATGTATTGTATAAAAAATGAGGATTAATTTGATGTTGAAGCGCTTTCATTTCAGTTTCCTGCTGTTTGATCTTTAACAGATATTCATTGCGGATATGCTTATCCAGCTGCTGAATCATATCGTCCAATTCCCGGGCGATCATGCCGTATTCATTTCGACGGTAACGGGCAGGGCGGTTAGGCGTGAAGTTGGCCATCTTCACACGTCCAATCGATTGAATGATGCGGCGCAGGAAGAGGGCATCATCCCGCATATTGTATGCAATGAGCAGAAGCACGCTGACCATGGCCGTCAATATGATCATAAAGATGGTGATCAGCATCCCGGCATGCTGACGGATGAGCATGGATAAATCGATGATGCTGACGAATTTGAAATTAAACTTGGTGGATGGAAAGGAGACAAAAAAGATATGCTTCAAAACACCTTTAGAAATAATGCCGTGACTGCGTCCTTTCGCCGCGGCTAGTCGGGATAACTCCTCCAGATCCCGGTCCTGTTCGTTACCGATCAGATATATTTCACCGGAAGGGCTGACTGCAGCGGCATTACCCAATCGGAAGCTTTGAACGGATTTAAAGATCTGCTCACTGCTGACCAAGAAGCGCAGCTCACCGAATTCCTGGGAACCTGACGTTGGATCCGACAGTTTCTTGCGATATACGAACCCCTTCATCAAGGTATCGCGAAAAGTTTCATCCGTATTCGGAAGCCCGAAGGTAAAGCTTGCAATTCCGTTATCATTAAAACGGACGACATTGCCATGCTTGTCGGTATGCGTGCTTATCTGCGTGATTTCGCCCTGCGCCCAGCTGTACAGATAGGTCTTCACATCCTCCGGAAAAGAAACCAGCGGCTGCGAGAATTGGCTGTTCTGCAGCCTGCGGGTTAAGTATCCCTCAGCGCTGCTGCTTAAAAAGCTGCGAGCATCATCCATCAGAGCGGGATTGGAATACATTCGCTGCATGTAAGCCTCGATGCGGTCGGCATCATACTGCAGCTCATTCTCTACACGCGAGAAGGCATTAGCTGCCTCGATGCGGGCATTGCCAACCCATTGATTCAGCAGCATGGCACAGGTCAGCGTACCAAGCGTAAGTCCGATGGCCACGACGAAGATGACATAGGCAATAAACTTGTGACGATAAATTTTGATTTGCAAAAAAGAGCCCATACGACACCTCGATTGCAGCAGGTCGTTGAAACAGATGTTGCTATATCTCAATTTAACACGATTTACGCAAAGCTTCATAGATCGTATGGAAAAAGCATCCCTTAAGAGAGCCTCATTAAGGGATGCGCCTGATTGTAATCTTACTTGAAGTAATTGTTGATTTGCTCTTGGGCAGCTTGCATAATCGTGTCCATGCCGGCTGACTTTAGTTCAGCCGTAATCTTCGGCACCATGGTTTCCGGATCGGATGCGCCCGTGATCAGCTCATATTTGTATTTATCCCATACGGCTTGGCAGTTCGCCACTTCGGTCTGAAGATCGGTGATGTCAAGCGCAAAGCCCAGGACGGTGGAAGAGGTCGCTGCATCGTTCAGCTTTTTAACCTGCTCCCATTGATCTTCAGGGGCGCCCTTGGTCACCGCCAAATTGAAGAATGTGCCTTGCGTGTAGGCAGCCAGCGGCCAGGTATCGGATGTACGCTCAATCACCTTTTCGCCATCGACATTGTTGTAGTCGACGCCTAACTCGCCGAATGCCAGCATATTGCGAAGTTTAGGATCGGTATTCACTAATTCAAGGTATTTCAATGCTTCCTTCTTATACTTGGAATTCGCTGAAATCGCGTTTAGCGAGCCTTGGATCGTGCTGGTGGTATAGATCGGTCCATAATGCTGAACCATATTATATTTTTCAATGGCGTCATTGATTTGCCAGCTGACCTCGGCTCCCGGGAATGCCTGGGCTGCAAAGAACGGTCTGCCTTTGTCGTTCTCCGTCTTTGTCGGAGCATCCGGGTTGATAATGCCATCCTGATACCACTGATGCAGGAGCTTCAAATTTGCCATGACATCAGGCTGCTCCAGCACGGAGACAACCGTGCGGGATGCATCGTCCGCTTTTACGCCGATGGGAGGGAAGCCTAGCGTTAAATCGTCATATTCGTTAAAGAAACCGTTCAAGCCTTCGCCTTGCGTCATTGGCAGCGGATAGAAGCTTTTGCCTTCGCCGGCCTTCATGTCACGAAGCGGCTTATCCAGATCCTGCAATGTTTTGATATTGTTGATGTCGATATTGTACTTTTGCACATATTTGTCATCAAATACCCAGTACTGCGTCAGCGCGGAATCCTTGTACGTCGGAACGGAATAATATTTGCCGCCGATCTTTGTGCCTTCCCATACCTTTTCGGGAATCAATTTGTACAAGTCCGGCGTTTCGCTCTGAACCAGATCCGTAATATCGGCAAACGCGCCCATTGCTACTTGCTTGCTGTATTTACCGCTGTTCGTGAACATGATGTCGAAGGGCTCGCCGGTATTCACGATGGTGTTCATTTTGGTGTCCCATTCGCCCCAGCTGGCTACCTTGATGTCGACCTTCACGCCAATCTTCTCGGCCGTATAGGCATTCATGGCATCGACCGCTTTGCTGAAATTGTTCGGCACTTGGCCGCCGATGGTCCACCAGGTTAACGTCGGAATATCCTTGCTTGTCGTTTCGGAGTCTTTGGATGTGTCCGGCGTCGCTTGGGATCCGTCTGTTGTGGAAGCAGGCTTTGAGCCGCCGCAGGCTGCCAAAGCGGTCAACATAAGCGTCAGCACGCACAGCGTAGAGATTAACTTTAATGCTCTTTTCATTTCATTTCCCCCTTTTTGAAGTTGAATTACCTGAATGTTGTAATGCGGATATTTATCATAAACCAAGCTTGTCTTGGCTTATTTCGTCATTAGCCCTTCACGGCGCCGACCGTCAATCCGGAAATAAAATACTTCTGGAAGAAAGGGTAGGCGAATGCTACAGGCAGCACGATGAGAATGGCGACCGCCATGCGGGCGGATTCCTTCGGCATCGTTGCGACGAGCATGGCGTAGCTAACGCCCATACTCGCTGCATTCTTGGCGAGTGCATCGACATTGCTCATTAAGCTGTTGAGCAGCGCTTGCAGGGAATACAGGTTCTGGTTGTCGATATACAGCATCGATTGAAACCAGTCATTCCAGTAAGCAAAGCAGAGAAACAATCCGATGGTGGCGATGACCGGCAGCGAGATCGGCATGATGATCGAGAAGAAAATTCGCAGCTGGCTCGCGCCGTCGATTTCGGCTGATTCAATCAGCCCGTCGGGAATCGTGCTTTTAAAAAAGGTTTTACATATGATGACGTTGAACGATGAAACGGCGAGCGGGAGAATAAGCGCCCAGATGCTATCTTTCAGTCCCAGTAAATTCGTGTTAATGAAGTAGCTGGATACCAAGCCGCCGTTGAATACCATCGGGATGAATACCACCCAGGTCAGAAAACCCCTTAGCTTGTAGTTGGGGCGAGAGAGAACGTAACCCATGGAGGCGGTAAGCAATACGCCGAGCACGGTACCGACCACGGTAACGAGGGCGGATACACCGAGGGCCCGCAGAATCATCGTTCCCTGCTTGATGATGTAAACGTAAGCCTCGGCCGACAAGGCAACCGGCAGCAGATGATATCCGGTCTCACGGATGGACTCCTCACTGGAGAAGGAGATGGACAGAACAACGATTACAGGTATGACGCAGAGCAGGGCCAGCATAATAAATACCAGGTTGAAGAACAGGTTGACGGCTTTGTTTGTACGGTTAAACTTCTCAAGGCCCGTCTCGTAAGTGGTTTTTGGTGTCATCGTCTTGCCTCCTTACATCATCGCGCTATCCGGATCGATTCGACGAACAATCCAGTTAGCGATCAGAATCGTAGCGCATCCCAGAACAGACTGTACGAATGCGGCTGCGGATGCCATCCCTACGGTGGCGGTTTTCAATTGTTTATACACCATGACATCGATGGTGGTCGCCACGTTGAACAGCGAATTGGAATCTCGCGTGACCTGATAGAACAAACCGAAATCGGTGTAAAATATACGCCCTACGGCCAGGATGAACATCATGACGATCACCAGCTTGAGCATGGGCAATGTAATGAATCTCGTCTGCTGCCAAATCGAAGCGCCATCAATAACAGCTGCTTCATAATAGGTGCTGTCGATGCTCGTGATGGTTGCCAAATAAATGACCATACCATATCCCAGGCCCTTCCAGACATTTAAGAGAATCAAGAAGAATGGCCAATATTGCGGCTCCATATACCAGTTAATAGGATCGCTGCCCATACTGACGAGCATTTGATTGACAATTCCTTTGTCGAAGCTTAAGAATGCCCAGCCTACCGCAGATACGACCACCCAGGATAGGAAATAGGGGAGGAACATCATCGTCTGATAGACTTTGCTCGCTTTGCGGCTGTGGAGGAGGCCGATCATAATCGCGAATAGAACGGGCAGAACAATCCCTAGGACGATAAACACAATGTTGTATCCAATGGTGTTGCGGATAATGATCCAGGCGTCATTCGATTTGAACAAGAATTCGAAGTTTTTGAAGCCTACCCATGGACTGTTAAACACATTGCTCAAAAATCCGCCGCTAATCCTGAAATTTTTAAAGGCGATAATGATCCCGAACATCGGTAGGAAACTAAACAGGATGTACCAAATCGTGGTCGGCAGCGCCAAGAGGGTTAGTTCCGTATCCTGCTTGTGCCAGCGTATTCGTAAGCGCTTTCGTTTTTTTGGTTCGGCTTGTGAGCTCATGTCTGTCACTCCTTACGGTGTTATCTCGCTTGTCGTGCACTTGTTAGTTTTATTGTATAAGAGGAAGATTCGATGCTTCCAGATAACAAACTTGATACTATAGTCAACAAACGTTAGATTTGAAAGATTCAAAAACGAAAAAACCTCTGAGCCGATAATCAGGAGGTTTTTCCGTGGTTTAAAATTCCATTCAGTTAGACCTTCTATAAGGCTTAAAGCCCTGTTTCTAAAATCGTCTCCCTTTGATTCAAATTGGTCAACGCTACACTAGCCTCCCATAACTGTTTCCTATTTTCATTGTTATAAGAAAGTTCGGAGGATTTTATTTGTTTCGTACCTTCAAAATATTTCCCTGTCGTTTGGTCAAACTTGCTATCGGTTACTAGAGCAGCCAAAGCTCTCCCGGACTGACGCACCGTATTCACGTTAGGGTAAAATAGCGTTAAAACAGGCATAAGATAGTTCCAAACAAATCTCATAATCGGCGTATAGCTTTGAGCAAGGCCCGTGCCTGGCATCATTCCCGGATCGAAAGCATTTACGGTAATATTCTTTTGGGTTTGCTGCTTTATTCGATTGGCCAACTCGTAGGTGAAATATAAATTACATAACTTTGAAGTCGTGTAGCGCCGTCTGCCAATGAGTGATATAGCTCCGCTCGAGCTCGCCTGGTCAGGATAGGCCAATATTTGGGGATCTACAAAATCAGGTGCAGGCATTCCTGTCTTTTTCAATGGATCATGGGTTCCGCTGCTGACTAACACGATTCTGCCGGACTGCGTTATTTGTCCAAGCAGCATATTAGCCAGGAGGAAATGTCCAAGATGATTTACGCCAAAGGTAGCTTCAAACCCATCTTTCGTATAATGCGTTTTATCGATAAACTGTACGCCTGCATTGCATACAAGTGCATATAAAGGCGGGTAATCCATTTGTGTGAACTTGCTTATAAAACCTCTTATGGATGCCATAGATGAAAGATCGAGCTCCAAAAAGGTTATGTTTTTATTATTGGTTTCTTGAATTAACGCATCTACTGCTTGATTGGCTTTAGCAGCGTCGCGGCAGGCGATCACCACATGATAACTTTTCTCATGCCTAGCTAATATCTTAGCGCATTCATATCCTAAACCAGAGTTCCCGCCTGTTACGATCACCGTTTGTTTCTGTGGACTCATTCCCAACCACGCTCCTATTTTGGTATTTCATACGTTGACAGTGTCAACGTACGGTGATTATATACCTGAGAAGTTGACACTGTCAACAGCGTTGGTGTAAAATTTAAGACATGAAATTACAATCCATATCTTAAGAGGATATTATGAACGATACCAAACAAAAGCTGATTCATATCACCAGACAAATGATCGATCGACAAGGCATTGATGCTGTCAGCATGCGCGAGCTTGGTAAAGAAATGAACTTGTCCCGCAGTGCCATGTACAGACATTTCAAAAATAAGGAAGACCTGCTGGCGGCTGTTGCGGTTGAAAATTTTGAGATGCTGACCAGCACGATTCGAAAAACAATGGAAAGCATAAACGATTCGCGAAAACTTATATATGCTATTTTGTGTGCGTATTTTGAATTTGGTATCAACCATCAGGAGCATTACCGCTTGATGTTCCGAAAGCAATGGGATAAGGAGTTGTATCCTGATCTTTATCATTCTGCTTTTGAGATATTTAAGCTTGTAGAAACGTGTTTAGAAAAGGCAGAGAACATTCGGAAACCCCCAACCGAATCAACCGCCATCATGTATGCGTTCATCCATGGCTTGGTTGAATTGAATTCAGCCCAGCATACGGAACCGGAAAAGGGACTGGATCATCCAACCCATCTTCTCGATTCTTTTCTCGATCTGATTTTTATTTAGGAGAGCAAGCATCACATTTAAACCCATGTGCAGTAACATAAATACCAAAATACCTCTGATCGAGATCAGAGGTATTTAATGTGTGTTCATCTCACTCTGGGTTTAGCTTTATAAATCATGATCCTGCTGAAATGATCTCGTCAATTTTAATCCAACGCGATTCCTCTTCGGCCATGGATAGTTTGATCTCCCGTCTAAACGTGTGGATCAGCACGACAATTCCTGTCAATTCCGTGTCCTCATATTCATCGAATAGCCTTACGGTAATCATACGGTGTTCATGAAATGACTCGGCGAGCGCACCCTCGATTAATTCCATTTCTTGCGGATCCAGCGTCGGCCGGCCTTTCCGGCCTTCTTCCAGCTGCCTGCGAATGATGGTTTCTTTGTGTTCCGGCAGCATCATCCGACTGGATTCCCACAGCCCATTGCCCTCAAGCTTTTTTCGTGTTGTCATTTATAGTGTCCTCCTATCTTGGCTGATCGATCCAGCGCTTGGCCTGCGTCCGTTTTGGATACGGCTCGGATCACAATCGAATTCCCGTATTTATTTTTCAGGGCATCGGTCACCCGTTCAAGTGCCATCGACCGCTCCCGTCCGGTATCAAACAATGACAATTGGTATTCCGTGTCCGGGGAAAACTGTGACAAGCTAATACCGACCCGCCGAATCGGCAGGCCGTCCCAATACGTTTCAAGCAGCCGGCATGCCCAGCGGTAAACCTGATTCGTAATATTCGATGGATCCTCCATCTTCATCTGTCGGCTAAATCCCGTAGGGCGGTCAAAGTCTGCCCCCATACAACCGACCGACACCACATGCCCCATAAAACCAAGACCGCGGCATCGCTGGCAAACCAACTCCGTCAGCTCCAGCAGTATCTATAAAACTATGAGCATAATTAGATATGAGCATAAATAAATAAATAAACTCTTGGATATCAATGATCTATACTATATTTACGAGCATTTCTTTATGAACATTAATGTTTGCTTAACACGATAACATTGATATGGTAACATATTAAAAAATACGCATTCGTGAATGAGCATAATTATTTTCTGAATTAGATCCAGAGGTGTTTAAATGAGCATGAATAGTTCAATCTTGTCTTTTTCAAGAAAGATTGATGAGTTGCGTTTTAGCGTACAGAGTGTTGGAATTGAGTTGTGGAAAAGGTATCGAGATAACGAACCTGTCGTTAATAGACATGCTGTAATTGTTTTACAAAATAAAATGAATGGTAGACTATGCATCCATCCTCTAACAGAGTTTATTTTTCACTACTGGAAATACAGAGCTTTTAATTCTCAAAGGCTACATGCTAATTACCTTTGTTCTTTTTTAAATTACATACTTATTGATAATCAATCAAAATACAAGCTTTCTTCACTAAAAGAACTTCGTTTTTCTCATGGAACTGACTATTTAAACGGACTAACGAAAAAAAACAAATCAAGAATGTCTCTTAGAAAAGCGGAAAGAACCTTGACCTTATTCTTTGAGTTCTTGGCGAAGAAAAAACTATTGGTTCATGTTAACGAAAGTTCCTTTAAAAAGAGGGCCCTATACGGGAAATCGAATCAAAAATATACTGTCTCCCCATTTAAAGGAGTGATAATGCCGAGAAATAAGCAAGGCCATATAGCCCATGATCTACCGGAACAATTTATTTTACCTTTGATTGAGCTGGCCGTGAAAACCGCAAATCCCATTGCCTTAGGAATTTATATGCAGTGTTTCGGAGGAATTAGACAAGGAGAGCTTGTGAACATTCGAAGATCCGATGTAAATTCTGTCGGCTCTTTTGGAGAATTCGGTTTAGTAGTTCGCCTAGAACAAAGAATCTTGCGAATGGATATTAAAGATAGTGCTGGTTCAAGTGGTGTTAAAAAACCAAGAAGACAAATTGTATACCCAATTCAAGATTGGTTACAGATGCTGTATCGTAATCACCTGGAAAATTACTCCCCTATGGATGGATCTGATGCGTTATTTGTAAATCGGGATGGCAAAGCCATGTCAGGACAAAGTTACAGAGCCTACTTCAGTAAATTAAAGAAAGAATTTTTGAAGCAACTGAGAAAATCGTCTAATCCAGATGATCTGATTTATGCTATCAAACTAGAAGAATATAAATGGTCCACTCATCTAGGCAGAGGCATATTTACAAATCTCCTAGCCGAAGAAGCTGATAATCCGTATGATATCGCTTTACCAAGAGGAGATTCCAATCTTGCATCATCTCTTGTTTATCAAGGGAACACGGAACGAATGAGACAAAAACTTGAGGACCGTATGCAACAATTGTACAGAGACTACTTGCCGAATTTAATAAAAAAATAGACTTTGGGAGTAGAAAAAACATGTCCTATTTAAGTCCTATTGAAGCTGCAGCAAAATTAGAAATGTGTTATAAAAAGTTACTGTTATTATTGAAAAGCGGTGCGTTTATTGGTGCAAAGAAAGTACGTGGTTCGTGGCAAATTCCTCTTACGGCTGTGAGTGATTATGAGGCATCATTAAGTACTATGCCTGAAGGGTATCTCACCAAAGCCGAGATCGCTGAACAACTTAATCTTACCGAAAGATGGGTTGGCAGGCTTATAAAACGGGGGACTTTTGCTGCTGCGAAGAAACATAGAGGTTCTTGGATAGTCCCCTCCGTTTCCTTGGAAGAGTATATCAATTCATTCTCTACTCMAGAAGAGTTCTTTTCATTTCAAGAAGCAGCTGATTACTTATCCATAGGTATCTCATGGGTTAGAAAATTAGTATCAAGAAACGTTCTAACTGGTGTGGAAATCATAAATGGTACACAATTTATTCGAAAAGAGTGTGTAGAGGAATATTTAAAATCCACTTTACCTCCTGAAGGATACCTCTCGATCGCTCAAGCCACAGAAGAGTTGTCATTGAGTAAAGCAATTATTACTTCATTAGTACAAGACGGGGCATTCCCAGGTGCAATAAAACAAAAAATACCTAATCATCATGCTGGATGGATTATTCCTATTGAGTCCATATGCCAGTATAAGGAATCACAATTATTTCCAAGTGGTCATGTTTCGAGTGCCGATATTGCCGCGCATTTGGGCCTTGGTAAGCCATGGATAAATCAGTTGATTAGGGAGGGCGTGATTCCAAAAGGTATAAAGCACAACAACGAGTGGATTGTTCCTTCTGATGAGTCGATTAGATTTATTGAAAGGGAAAGAAAAAGAAAACAAGAATTAGCCGAACTTTCGGGACCAGTTGATCTATTTGAATACAGGCTGGCTGAATTGAAAGTACCTGATACGTTGCAAAAAACAGTAGAGCTCTATCGTGAATTTGTTACCTTAAAAATCAATAGCAGCCAAGGTAATAGTCAAACGATCCACAACCGGGCCTTAGGGTATATCACTACTTTAAAGCGCTTATTTCGTTTGTTAAAGACTGAATTGTTTCTAATGAATGTGGAGCAATTGGAACGTATCTTTCAAAATCCTGGAATGGGAATTCGAGATAAGCGTACCTTTATTTACTTTTTAGATTTTTGTACAGGCAAAGGGTTATGTTCATTTTCGAAGAATTATGCAGTAACTTCTCTGCCTTTTGAAGAGAGGGAAATGTACAGTCCGGAACGATTTTTAGAGTATTACAACTATGTGAAGGATATTAACCTTCATATCCATCAGGCCATCCAAAGTAGGGATTACGCTGTAACATGGTTATTTGTATTAATGCATGTCATTGATGCATGGAGACCGTCGGACATTGTTAAGCTTCCGAATATTACCTTGGAGGTTTGTAATGTACACACCTTTGATCAACTCCGTGAAACGGAACTGTCCCTGAAACAAGCGCAATTAGTCATTAACCAGCTATATAAACGAGTAGAGCGAATGTACATTAGCAAGACCGGTGCCCTGGGTCATTTCCTTGTCAATCAAGATATGATTATTCCAACTGCTACCGTGCTTGTAATCACAGAAATACATCGAAGAATTGCGGGAGATCAGCAACTATTCAGAATTGGCCAAAGGAAATTCGCCAATTTTGAAAAAGAAACTCATTTCCGGACATTTTTCGAGAAGCAACTGGATCTTGTTGATTTCCAAAGCCGCAAAATGAATAGAACACTCTTGACATATTTCTTTTATAGTGTTGTAGAAGGGAAAGGAAATGCGAATATTGCATATGAATTGTCTCAACAAGTCAGGGGACATAGCGGTATAGATACGACTGCAACATACATTCAAGCAGTAAACAAAGACGGTTCCATAGATCGAGTAAGTCTAAATTTGTTTAACCGAGGGCATTTTGGATGGTTATATCATCATCTCATTCGTCTGTCTATGCCAGAAACGCCGCAGCTAGGGTTAGAGCAAAGTACCGAAATTATCGAACAGTTTCGAAAAGAATTCACTCCTTATCAATTGGAACAACTTAGCTATTTTTTAGTACGCCAGCAACAAAGTAAACATTCTTTGGCTTTGCGATTATCGAATCTTACTGAAACAGATCTGAAGACTTTGTTGCATAAAATCTATAAAGGTGAGATGCCCGCCAAACTGCAGCACGTTCAATGCTTGACTTATCCAAACTGCACTTTTCCAACGGCTATGACTTGCTTACATTGCGAAAACGCAATACCAAAAATATATATTCTGATTTCTATTCATCATGAACTTGATCGCTTGGTAGTATCAATTCAAAATACCAAGTACCCTGCCGTTCGTATCAGAGATAGCAAATTTTTATTTCAAATTCTGGATCTTTTAAGTCATGCGGTACAGCAATTCGGCAAAACCTATGTTGAAGCTTTTATCGATTTGAACAAAGTAAAGCAAAAGGTTCTTGCGATTCAAAATTTAATCAGTGAGGAAGTCTGATGAAAAAATTTCATGGGGCATTACATAGAAGAAAAACCATAGAGGAATTGAGCGATAAATTCATTTTGGAAAGTATTGAGTCCGTCACCTATAGACTTGAAGATCTTCACGTTTATAAAGAAATGTTTCAACAATTGGAAGCGAAAGGTCTAATTGTAACAGGTGATTTTGAAGACTTCTTGTGGTCGACTAAAGGGGAGTCCAATAATTTTCTTCTTCAGTTTGACTGTGAAATCTATGGTGAAATCAATCAAGCTTTGAAATGCTATTCTGTCCAAAAAATGTATAACGGTATTAAAACGCAAACCGTTCGCCACAATATAGGACAAATAAAAGAGGCTATACGGAATGCAGATGCATATTGCGATTTGTGTGCAAATTATAATACGAAAGTTGCGAATGTACGTAAATTACCTAATTTTCATGATATCTTGCTTTTCGACATAGCTTTGGATGAATATTTTAAAACCTGTACGTCCGACGAAGATAGATTGCGATATTATCCGATCTTTTTATGGTGGAGGATTACCCGTATTATTCCCATGCGTCCCGTTGAATTTTACTCATTAAGCAGGGACTGCACAATGAAGGATACTGAGGATAGATATTGGATGGTTTTACCTCGAAGAAAGAATTCATCTAGGCATCTAGGAAAAATAGAAGTCACGGGTACTGTCCAAGTGAATCAGGAGGTGTTCGAATTAATTAAGGACTATAAAAGGCTTACATCAGCTTACGTAAATGACTCTCCCTACTTAATATCGTACAAAGCTTATCGAAAGTACGTTAAAATAAAATCAAAGGAAAAAGCACGAGAAAAGATGGGAGCTACCCAATTTATTAATCTAATTGATCGATTTTATGATGAGATCGTTACTAGGAAATACGGCGATTTAGAAAGAATAAAGCCTGGCGATACCAGGCATTTTGCCTTTTGCAATATGATGCTGCAAGGATTTAATATGTTAACTATTGCTCGCATGGGTGGACATAGCCAGTTGGAAACCCAATTACATTATCATAAACATTTGGATCACTTCGCTCAATCTTTTGTCCATCACGCTGCGCAGGTGCTTAGAATGAAACGCAAGAACTTATGGAGAATAAATTGGGATAATGCGACTCAGGGCATAATTGCTAAAAGTAGGATCTACCAAATAAGTGATTTTCAAGAGACATACAAAGTGGAGCATGGCTATTGTACGGACCATCCATCCCGCTGTCAGGTCGGAGATTGCCGGTTTTGTGAATTTTATTTTTTCTCACCAGAAGATAAACAAAAGGGATTAGCCTGGTTGAAAGATTGTTCGGATGCTCTAGAAAGCAGATTAAAGGAACAATTGGAACTAATACGTTATGTTACAAAATCCATAAATTACGATTTTGCAACGTTAACATATCAACAAACTGGCCAGGAAAGGCTATCCTCTGCGAGTAATGAACTACGAAGATTAATGGATCAAAAGGCGATGGTCGATTCTTATTTGCTGGAGGATGAATTATGAAAAAAGGTGCGCCACTGAAATATACGGATAAGCAATTAAAAGACATCTTGTTTAAATATATATCAAAGAATCCTGGGAAGAAGATTAACCCTTCCATTTTGGAAAGAGAGACTGGGGTAAACCGATTTATATGGAAAAGAAGAATGTCCGAGCAAATCGCAATGGTTAACGAGCCCGTGCATCAGGAAATTGCAAGAACTGAAACTTCACTTCCCTTACCTAATGTTGTGGAACTTGTCGAAACATACTGGAATAATAAATCGGGCTTAATTAGCGCATTATCTCATTTCAATGAGATGCTAAATGCTTTGCATCAAAAGGTGAAGGAGTCGGATACAATCCTTAAGCAAAATCAAGACTTAGCCGCTAACTTGTCTCTAAAGGAAGAGCAGATTAAAACGCTTGAGAACGAAATTAAATTACTCAGAAAACAGTATCTTGAAGTTGCTGTTAAAAGTACTTATAAAACCTTCCAGGAAGAAGAAGGACTAGAAAAAATTATATCCATCACAAGAAATAAAAAAACAGAGGATCGAGCCTTAAATGCTGATATTGTAAAAATGTACCCAGAGTTATTTGATAATTGATTATGAAAAGATAGTATTAGGTTAACATATAATAATATAACTGGTTATTGATTATAATAATAGTTTGTTGATGGATTTAACTCCCGTTTAAAGGCATTCATCTTGACAAGGTTTTTTCTTGATATTCCCATTTACAATTTTAAGCTGTATGATGAAGTAGTTGTAAATTCCTACTATAAAGAGGTGCTAATCACTTTTGAGAACGACTATTGAAATAGCAGTTAGCGAAAACACTTCGACTACTCAAAAAGGAAGACTTTTAGAAAGTCTGGGTAAGGAAGTTCTCGAAACAATGCAATATGATGTTGTAGAAGAAGTAAGGCTGACTGGAATTGAAGTAGACCTATTAGCAAAGCATCGAATATCTTCTGAGATAATTTATGTGGAATGTAAAGCTTATCGCGAAACTAACACAATTTCTACCGAAGTTCTTACAAAGTTATTAGGTAATGTTATGTTTCGCGGCGTTTCATCAGGCTGGCTTTTTTCTACAGGCCCTCTCGGTAAAGATGCCAAGGGATTTCTTGAAGAATGGGAGAGCAAACCACTAGACCAACGAAAAATGTTACATATATACTCCCCCGACCGACTGCTTGATTTAATAGTTAGCTCAGGAAAGATCTGTGATCCCTTATCAATCAAATACCCATCTGGACTAAAGTTCTCTGAAACAGTAACTCTACTGATTACAGATTACGGTCAATTTTGGGCTGTTCCGATAATTCATGTTACTGCGGGGATTCCACATGCCATAATGCTGTTTGATGCTAAAACAGGAGAGTCAATAAAAAGTCAGCAGACAATAGACCATGTTTCAAAAATTCCATCTTCATTTCATGAATTGGAATGGTTGCATCATAATGAAGATAACAATCACATAGCAATAGACGAACAACTAGTGAAAGAGGCTTATAGTATAGTAACTGTTTCTGCTGGTGATCAATGGGCTGATTACCGACCTTCACGTCCGCAAGATTTTGTAGGGAGAGATGAATTGCTGCAAGATATTTTTAAATTTATTGATAATGTAAGAAGTTCCTCAATTTCAACTAGACTAATAGCTTTAAAAGCCCCTTCTGGCTGGGGAAAAAGCTCAGTACTACTTAAACTTGTGGAAAAATCCAGAACCTTACGCTACAAAAAAAAGAATTATGTATACGCCGTTGATGTTCGAGCTGCTACAAGTCATCGATATGCTGAGTTTTCACTTATCGAATGCTTGAATTCAGCAATAAAATCCAATTTTCTTAAGAAACCAAGCACAGAAGTGAAAATATCGGATACTAATAACCCATTAGCTGATCAATCATTTCTCGAAATTATGGAACAGCTTAAAACAGAAAATAAAGTCATAGTTTTATTATTCGATCAGTTTGAAGAGATATTTTCAAAAAAGGAGCTTTTCCAACTCTTTGAGAGTATTCGTAAGTTAAGTATTGCTGTAGACAGTATACAAGAAAATTTCATTATAGGTTTTGCATGGAAAACAGATGGGACTGTTCCTACAGACCATCCTGCTTATTATCTGTGGCATGGATTAGCTGATCGAAGAAGAGAATTTACATTAAGCCCATTTGTTGACAAAGATATTAATAAAGCTTTATCAATATTCTCAAAAGAGTTAGGTGAACCGCTTAATCCAATTTTAAAGAAATATTTGAAAGATCATTGTCAAGGTTATCCATGGTTATTAAAAAAACTATGCATCCATGTTTTCTCTTTAGTAAAGAACGAAATTCATCAGGATGTGATACTTGGTAAAGGGCTCAATATAAATGATTTATTCGAAAAAGATACTAGTGAATTAACTCAAGCTGAACTTGCTTGCGTCAAGAAAGTGGCTCAAGAATACCTATAGAACTCTTTCAAGTGGTTGAAATTTATGGGGATTTGACTGTTCAATCTCTAATTAATAAACGGATAGTATTAAGAAAAGGCCAAAGATTAATCCTATACTGGGATATTTTCAGAGATTATATTTTGACAGGGACCGTCCCACATATTCCAGTCGCATATATCCCACAAACCCAATATCGAAGATACTGCGATGCTCTTATGGTTCTACTCAAACAAGAGAACTTAACTCTAACAAATTTCGCACTAAAACTAGGTGTAGGTAGAGATGCCGCTGAAAATATTGTAAGGGACTTAGTAATGATAGGAAATGCGAATAGGCAGGGTGAGGATTTGAAGCTTCTTCAAAATAATGAGGAAGAAGCTTACAATAAAATTGTCGAATTCTTTAACAAACATATTTTGTATTTAAATATCATTGAAGGTTCAGGTGTTAATTTCCAAATCACAATGGAAGAGTTCGGTGAATATTTCAATGAAACGTATGAATCTTCAATGTTTTCAGAGAAAACTAGAAAAACGTATATGAACATTATTTATGGCTGGATGAGTGGAGCTAGGCTGATCGAAACCAAATTCCACAATTTATTGAATGTTGTTGATCGTACAAATAGTTCCCCAAAAAATGAATTCCCAATTAGTTCTGGCCGAAAAGTTAGAAGGACCTCATATTTTCTTGGGGAGGCTCCTCCAACACGAGTCTTAGAATTAATTGAACAAATTAAAAAAGGGAATACAGATACCATGGTTCTTAATAAATCTGGCTACCGTAATTCTATTTCCTTGCTGACGAACATAGGAGGGTTAATTCTAGAAGGTAACCATGTATCTCTCATACAAATGCCTGAAAACACTGTATTATGGCTCGCTGAAAAAATTATGAAAACCTCTACAGTGGAAATAGTAGGTAAATACTCAAATTTCAGTCCAACAGAGCTAGGGGGAAGTATCGCAAAAGAGTTAGGTAAAAACTGGACAACCTCTTCTCAAAAACGATATGGTTCCGCCCTCCTATTATGGTACAAGTGGGGAAATAAAGTCTTAAATGCGGAATCGGTTGGAGTGTAGCATTTTGAAGTTTAGAAGCCATATTCAAAAGGACTCAGTTTTGAGTCCTCAGATCGTCGAGAAACCCTGTACTTTTTTCAAAGTACAGGGTTTCTTGACAATCTGACAGCCTCTATTCTTTGCGAATTGAGGCTGTTTTTGTTATTTATTTTGAAAGGATAGCCCCAGGAATACCGTATAATCATTAATTTCAATTATTCCCGATTTTGTCATTGATTTAATTTTGCCTTGAGAGATTTCAATGTCCCATTCTTCTCCAAAGAGCTTTTCTTCATTAAAGATTACTCTTACTCTCACCTTAAACGTTTCCTTGGATTGCTGAGCATCGACAATCTCATAATCAATAATGGATGGATACATACCGCCGATGGGGATCATGTCAAATCCCTCAACAGAAATTGATTTAATTAACTCATCATCACGAGTATCAAAACCAGCGATATAAAGCGCGATAAGATTTTTGACTTGTGACCAGCCACTAGGAGATATATCAACGTTTTGATTCCAGACATCTTCCTGTACGTCTGACTTACTACTTTTTATTGAAACTGTTTGATTCTTCTGGTCCCAACTAACGTTAGCACCCAATTCTTTTGAAATGAAGCTTATTGGCACCATTACTCGATTGTTACTCATCTGTGGTGCAACATCCGTTTTAATTTGTTTGCCGTTTACGACGATTTTGATTGTTCCCTTTGCAAAAGCCATACCAACCGTTGCGGTTAAAGCAATTACTATTGCAAACAACGAAATAATTAGCTTCTTTTTCATCAATGTACCTCCACATTAAATGTTGTACATAATAAATATGCGAAAAAATGAACATAACCTTAAAAATATATTTAATCATTTATTGTAAGTCCAATAAAAAAATCGAGCAATCATTGCTGAGAACGGATTCTAATTAAGCAAAAGATAATTATGTGGGTAACTTACCCATAAAAGTATGTGAGAGAAGTGAGGAATTGATTAGAGTCGCCTGTTATTTAAAAAAATGGATACTAGGTAGTTTTATTCTCCACCTATCACAAATTCGCCAATAATGTTCTTTCCAGTTTCATCATAAAGTGGTACGGACCTGGAACCTGGGTTGTTTTTGGTATATTCAGTAGCCTCGCGAGGGTTACTTACATGAGATTCAAGCTCAGAAGTGTAGATATACCCTTCAAGTTCCATCTATACCAATTGCAGCGATTAAGTCCGGCTCTACGCCATATAATTCATATATATCTGCTCCGTAAGTAAGTCCATATTCATTTACTGGATAAATATCTTTTGCTGACATGGAGGATTGATACGGGTTAATTAAAGGATACTAGCAACGCAGCTAAATGCAATGACGGAAATTAATACAATTCTGATTTTCTTATTCATCCTACTTGAGCCTCCTAGGTACTGTTTGTAAAAATGTATCAAATAAGATCAATACTGAGAACTGCTTAGAAAATACAATTATTTGTAAATGATCAATAAACATATCTCCAAGCTTGCTGTGTTTTTAATGATGTACCTAATATATACAACGTAAAAAGCTACATTTTGGTTATGATTTATTGGTCATTCAATCAAGTTGCCTTACATTGGTTTGTGCAAGATTTTTGATAACCTAGTGAACGATGGACCTACATTAACAGTACTTGTCATTCGGTTATAAAGAAAAAACACCGAGAGATATAATATTTGAAGCCAAATCGGCTGCACGTACATAACCCTCAGTACCATCAACGCCTTTGCAATTAAATAATCTGGTTCCTCACCATTAAGAGCTAGTAGATCCAAAAGTTTCTCCTTCCTCATTTCACTTCAACTTTTAGAGGCAGAGCTGGGGCGAGACTTAATGTTTCATATGGTGATTTTAATCCTTCAACCATTCGATATCTCGCAGTACTGGAATTATAGAATTCGGTCTTTGCATGACTATAGTAAGTGCTTATCCGGTTACATGCGAGTCTTAACCATAAAACCAGAAATACCTTGAGCATTATATGAAAAACCATTTGCTGCAGTTAAAGTTCCGTTATATGAATAGAGTCTGGATTGCTCCGTAACAACTGGCAGGAAAATAACCAAGACCCTCGGTACATTATTAATGTATTTGACTGCATGTATGTAACGCCAGATTGGTTCGCTATGAGTCAATTCGACAAAAAAAAGAAACGAGCGAGCCGGTTAGACCGGCTTGTTTCCTTTTGCTTACATCTAAACTCCCAAGAATATCGTACCTAACAACATGTAAATGTAAATGGAGAAGAAGGCAAACACATTCATAATGATTAAGGCTAAATCTTTGTTAGAACCCGCTTTCTGTAGGATAAGTATGAAGAGATCGCACCTATAGGTGGAAGGATATACGTTGAAGCTAACCCGATGCGTAAAAGCTATGTTATGCTTATCTGTTAATCTAATTTACTCAACAAAAGTTATTAATTTAAATTTAATGCTTGTTTCAGAAAGAATCAGTATTTCCGAGCAATTATTTGGTACAAATATACCTAAAAGTACTATTTCATCTGATTCAATTTTTTTATGTAACTTTTTTTGCTTTATTGGTGTTTACTAAGTTTAAGGAAATAACCTCCATGCAAGAAAGGGGAGCATAAATCATATGGAGAAGTGAACGTACACATGGTTATATTACAAAAATAAAAAAACGAAGGAGAAGTGGAAGATGTCTAAATTTATAAAAACCATAACTTTGAGCACGGCTATAATCCTCAATAAGCCATGACTTTGAAATTATTCTTTGCTTTACTTCTTAGTATACCGTTTGCGATTATAAATTTCAGTGCATACCTAAAAGGTAACACACCTTCAACTATGAACTTAGTGAGTACTATTATCTTTTTAATTTTGTGGATGTCATGGGGAGGTTACAATAATTATAAGGACAGACTGAGCATTCATTTTCTTAAGTTCAGCTCCATTTACTGTCTTGTCTCGATTGCATGTGTTTTAATAATGTATCTTATAGATTCAATACTTTTTTCAATACCAGTAGGAATAATTATTTTAGGACCAGTATATGGGTTAAGGTATTTCCTACCCTCGGTTTCATATGAAACATTCGGATACATCTGTGTAATAATAGTGTATGCTGTCAGTTTGATTGGTTCCTTTATAGGATATGTAACAAGTAAAAAAGCAGTACGAGAGTAAACAGTAATGGATGTTCGAGGTTTTATTCTAAACTATACTATAATAACAAATAGCATCTTAGAAGGGGTGAGTGATCATGAAAAATAAGAAGTATTTAAGAAGAGCTACAATCATTGCAACAAGTTGTCTTGTATTAATGAGCGCATTTTTTATAATCAGAGAACTTATAGATAATAAGCAAGTTGTAGACTCGAATATTAATGATACCACTCCACCAAAAAAAGCATTATCAGATTGGCAAATTGAATACGACAGAAAAGCACGAACGGAACCAGCAGAAAGGGTAGTAACTGAATATGGAGATTTTTATTATGCTCCTTTTCCTAAACAATTTTCAAGAGATGAAGGAGCTAACCTAGATATTGATGAGCAAGTGACCGAAGATACAAACCAGGTAATAGTGAAGGGTTATTTTTACGAAAAAAAATTAAAATAATTTCATCGTATACGCTTTTCTCCGGTCTAACATTCAAAGATAAAGGACTAGAAAGTGAAAAGATTTTGTTTTATCGGTACAAGTTCTTATTCCGAGCAAGTGAAAAGGACGGGACGAACGATTACAGAGTGAAGAGTGAGAAAGGAGTAAAAAATGTGAGGGTGTATTCTAAAGGCATCAGAAAATTGATTGATCTGGTTATTATCGTTTGTATAGTGGGAGGTGTACTGGGGTACCAAAGCACATTTGCTAAAAGCACGAGTAATCAAAGCCCCGCAAATTCTCCTAACTATCCTGAAAATGAAAATGGGCAGACATACGGTTCTGTTAAAGAAGCCACTTCCGTTGAATTGCTACCTGACTTAATTCATATGGGAAGTATAAATGACATTGCGGGATATGTGCTGAAAAAAGATTATCTCGGTGAACTTAGTCGTAATGTTCCACTGTATGATGTTGATGGAGTAAACATAATTGGTTCTCTTCATATTGGAGCTAAGAATATGAACTATCCTAAAAATAAAAGCGGACAGACATACGGTTCTTCCGCAGATGCTGCTTCTCCAGAAACAGACCCTGAATTAATCAGCGCAATAGGTGTAGATGGCACTGTAGGATATGTGTTGAAAAAAGATTTAGACGGTGAAAAACCAAAGTCACCTCAGGATGCCATTGCGATACAGAACAGTAGATCACCAGGTGGTCGCGCTATCCCTCTGTATGATGTTGAAGGTGCAACCGTAATTGGTGTATTTCATGTTGGAGGAAAATAATAATAAAGTATGCCCAATGTTAAACTAACGGGCAGGGTAGTTCTATACTTTACGAATACTCTACATATGGAATTATTTACGAAGTTGGTAGATAAGACGTTATACGAAATTTTTGCAAATCCTATTTAACTGAGGGAGAGATCATGAGAAGCAGAATAATCGGAATAGCAGTTCTTATTGCTTTGGTAGGTATTATTTATTTATATGGAGATAATCAAAGATCTTTTCCGACTCCATTAGAAGCTATTTATCATGAAACGGAAGATAAGGAATGGATTGCTGTTAAAGAAGTATTTGCCAGTTCAAAAGTAAATAATCATGCGGATTATTTTTATATAACTAAGTCGGATAATATTGTGGCTGTTCAATTATCTAAAGGATTGTTTGGTTGGAGATTTGATTCCTTTAGTACTGGTAGTGGATTAAATATTAACGATAAGATTTCTGAACCAATCAATGGATATACTGGAAATGGTGATCTCGTATTTGGATTAGCAACTGAACAAGTTGACAAGATTGAAGTTAATAACATTCAGGCAAGATTAATACCTTTAGATTTTTATTTCGAAGGTAAAAAAATCAAGGGTAAGAAGTTATGGTATGTTCATATTAAGAATAATAGCGGTGAGATTTTTGGGATTCGTGCTTATGACAAATCGAATAAAAAACTATATGATAATCCTTAGAAGTAATAACTTCGTCTAACAGAGATGCAACAAGAATGAATATCAATGTTGCTTTTCTTGTCGAGGGACAAGAACATAGCACCATTGAAAGTCGCTATTATAGCGGCTTTTTTGTTTTATCGGTACAAGTTCTTGTCCCGAGCCGAGGACAAGAACTTGTACCGATTGCCGTAAAGGACAAAAACATGTTCCGATTACCGATTAGATAAATATCTAACTGTTTTTCCAATTTCATTAAGCTAACGGGCAGAATAATATAATACGCTAAATATAATTTTGTAATTATTCTGGAGGATATTTATATGTAGCTAGGTGAGTATGATTAATCAATTTAACCCTAGGTCCAGAAGAAATTTCATAGGTCATTCGGTCCTTCCCTATTGGGATCCAGTGTCCACCATCGGTAGGTTCGATTTCAAATGTAATTTCCAATATAAAGCCACGGAAATGATTTACTCTTCTTGTTTCAATCACTTCAATTTTCCATGGAGCGATAACAGGTGAGAAATCATTAAAAATTTTCGGATAATAATAGTTATGTAAATCTTTCTCAATAAAAGGAGAAAGTAAGTTCATAAGCATATCCTGTAACCTAAGCTCTTCAGAGTCATGAGTTGGTTTATCTGAAGAAAAGGTTGTTGTTTGAAAGCTATTAATACAAACAAGGGATAGCATAAAAGTGATTAGGATCCTTTTCATTTTTCAATACACCTCTTAACGACTTCATCCAATAAATTAATTATATTGTTACCTTTTCTGAATAAAGTATGTGTTTATTGAATTAACGGAGACTTTAGTTTAACAGCACACGAAAAGAAGCTCCCGGCATTATCGGGAGCCTATTCAGCTAACGGGCAAGTAAGCACAACGGCATCAGCTATCGAATAACAATTGTCCTTCAATACCTTAACAGGCAGTAATCTTTGACAAGGATTTTGACTATTAACAATTGAACTAATTATAAAAAATAATAAATGGAGGTGATATAAATGTTTACTGTTAGAAAAGCAAATGAAACGGACCTTTCGGATGTGGCTAACCTATCTGAAATATGGGTCTCAGAATGTATCACATACGGTTTGGGGGCTAATACCGAAGAGTTGTTGAGGAACAATATCGGGGATAAATCAACTCGGAAATTGTAGGCTATATAACTGGTAGTGTACATGTAAGCGACGGGTTAGCAGAAATCGAGCAGGGAGAGCATTATCTAGACAAAAAAGAACCGGCACGCGCCGGTCCTTTTTATTCACCAAGAAATCTTACCATAACCGCTTATTAATGAGCTATCTGATGTTATAACATCCAAATAGACTCTATATCTACCTTCCTCAAGATCGGGGAAATACGCAGAATCAGCACCATTGCGGTTTACATTTACTGCCCTGACACCTTCAAAATTACAAGATCCAGTAAAACCACTACAATATTCTAATCTCACCGCGAATGGATCATCACCCATCGAATGGCTAGTTAGTTCAACTCTAATACTCGAACCTTGAGTTCTATATATAGTAAAAGGGATATAAAATCTATTAGAGAATTCATAGGTGAATGTTTCAACACCAGCTATTTCGTAATTTTGACTAGGTGTTTCGGTGGACTTATTTGATTCATTATCTGCGGACACAATAGATGTTGTAAAAGAAACCGAGGAAAAAATTACAAACATAAGTAAATATATAAGCTTCTTTTTCACAATATCAAACCTCCTTGACATTATATTTGTTTTTATTATAAAATATACCATTTTTCCTGTATATAAGAATAAAGACTTAACGTCAATTTCACAATTAGGAAATATATTCTAATTAATTATTGGTTAATATTTTTGTTGTTATATGGGAAATAATAATTTCAACATTAAAAAGAGGTGATCAATATGAAAATTAAGCTAAAATTTATTTTTATATTGTCTGTGATATGTTTAGCATTGAGTTTGGCTAACTTTTGTTTTGCTGCACCAGAAGATTCAAAATACGAAGATATTCGAACCTACACTTCACAGATATTGCATAAAGAAATTAACAAATCAATCCATGATAAATTCGGGACCAATTGGGTATTCACGCCTAAAAAAGTTTGTGAAATTAATGGGGAAAATCTAATGGTTGAAGGGAATTTGAATATGGAACGGGGGATAAAAAGAATACGAATTGAATTAAATAAGGATGATAAAACAAAGTATAGGGTTCTCCGTATTACAGAACTCTAAAATTAAATACAGAAGAGGCTACATTCTTAGCAGGCACCGAAAAGTAAGTAGTAAATTCAATTAACTTTTGACTAAAAGTAAACCGCGTTCCCTATGGCTCGCGGTTTACTCATCTTATGATGATTGCAACGTGTAGAGGCTGCGGAAGTTTAAAACTTTGAATTAGTGATCCAGAACTGTCGGGGGACAAGATCATGGTCCATTGAAAGTCGCTAATTTAGCGGCTTTTTTGTTTTATCGGTACAAGTTCTTGTCCCGAATCAAGGACAAGACTTGTACCGATTACCAATTAGATAATTATCTAACTATGTTTTACATGCAATTTCATTAAGCTAACGGGCAGATAAACATAATAGGCAACGCGACAATGATGTGAACAGGTAAATTAAAGTATCCCTTGAATATTAATATGTAAATATATATTGGTGAACTATTGTCTGGAGGTGCTTTTTTTGGTATTCAACCGGCAAACCCGTATAGGTATGTTATGGGGGGATTACCCATGGACTACGGCTCCAAAGAAAATGGGGAAATTGTGGAGTATGGGCAGGGTAGCCCGAGATGTTTCGCATGCATTGCGTGAAAACATGGTGGTCATCCCGTACACGCAGTCAGAAGGTGAATCAAATCAGCGGGAAGACATGAATTCATTTCTTAAAAGCATAGATATCCTCTGGGCGGATTTATATCCATCCAGCACTTATGCACTTAATCTCCGAGACGAATTAGGCCTAACTTGTCCAGCGATTTTGTTTGCTGGAGGAGCCATGCCCAAAGGAGCAGAGGCAATGTTGTTTCCTTGGCAGCCGCTACTACGTCCTTATGATGGGATACTCTTTAGTTGTAAGGCAGACCAAGTTATTTGGAGCCAATTGACAGAATGGAGCAAATTAAAGGAATGGGTTATACCGCTTAGCATTGACGAGCAAATATTTTATCCTCGAAGTATCGATGAACAAATGGATATACGTAATCAGTTCGGCATTCCAGTTCATTCCCCGCTATTAATATTTGTTGGCAGATTAAACATACAGAAGAATGTCCACGCTTTACTAAAAATATTAAGCTCTGTAAGTGAAGAAATCCCCGATGTTCATCTTTGTATAATCGGTGAAGAAGATGATATTGTACTGGGAGAGTTTAAGGTCCGGAATACCAATTATAAGGAGTGGCTGCAACAAAAAGCAGATGAACTTGGTTTAACACAACGTGTACGATTTGTAGGCCCACTTTTCGGTGACGAACTGGCTCAAATGTATTCTGCTGCAGATGTGGTGACTAATTTTGGGTTTTACCATCGTGAAAATTTTGGACTCTCTCAAGCAGAAGCAGCAGCTTGTGGTACGCCGGTTGTTTGTACTGAATGGGGGGGATTCAAGGATGTTGTACAACATGGTTTAACAGGTTATTTTGTAGATGCGGTACTAACAAAACGTGGAATACGTGTGGATTGGGCCAAAGGAGTAGCTTTCGTAATTACTTTATTGCAAAGAGAGGCTCTACGTGTGGAAATCGGAAGACAAGCCGCCAATTATGCACGTCAACATTTTAGTATAGCTGCTTTAACAAAAAATTTAGTACAGGTAGTAACAGATGTACAAAGTAGTCTAGCTACGATGAGTAAAGGTTCCTTAAAGTCCGTTGCTTACAAGCCAAGCCGATTTGCTGAACAATACGAAACCCATAAACGTACATGCGGGTGGTACGCAGCTAGCACAACAACGGACACTCCCCAATGGTATCCACCAATGTTTGAAGGCGAACAATACGAATTATATGAAAAACTTATGCAGCCTTACTCCACACGATTGGCGGAGGAACTACAAATCAATTCCCTTAGTGAAAACAGCATCCCGTATTTTACCTCGTCGGTCAGGTTCGATATAACTCGATTGCTGGTCATCTCGGAAGATCCGGTCTGGCCCAGTCGCCGATTTCTTTCGCAGAACGAGTACAGTATGCTAAGTTTCATAGATGGTAAGCGTACTCTAAGTAACATCGTAGCTATGACAGGGATCGAACTTACCCCTTGTATAATAAGTGTATGGAATTTATATTTAGATGGCTTTTTGCTCTTCAGAAGGTAAAAACAAGCAGTATATGCCTGTAGTCACTACGTGGTTATTCCCAGCCTAAATAGAATCATTCGTAACGTATATGGCATGGCATAACGACGCAATATTTTCAACTAAAGAGTAACGATAGCTCAATAAAAGCAAGAAGCAGCCGATTAACTTGGATCGGCTGCTCTTGTTCAACTAACGGGCAGATTAGCGTAATAACAGATAAGCCTTTAACAGTAGGTATTTTGTATCTGACCGATGACTATATATCTTATAAATTGGAATTACATTAATGGAAATCCTCGGAGGTGATAAGTGCCAATATGAAATTCGTTTTAATATTTGGACCACAAGCAGTTGGTAAAATGACAGTTGGTCAGGAACTTGAGAAAATCTCCGAATTGAAACTTTTCCATAATCATATGAGTATTGAAATGGTTGCTCCATTTTTTAGCTACAGCACTCCACCAGGGAAAAGGCTAGTAAGATTATTTCGTCAGAAGTTTGTCAGATATTCGAATCAAAGGGCGGGATAGTTTGTTTTGTTGAACTAGAAGCAGACTTGGAAATTAGACTAGAGCGTAACAAAAATCCTCACAGACTTAAACACAAACCTACTAAAAGGAATATCGATTTCTCTGAACGTGACCTTATAAATAAGATGGCAACTAATAGGTTGAATTCTCATGTTGGTGAAATCAAAAGGGAGAATTACATTAAAATAAATAATTCAGCCTTAAGTCCAGAGGAAGTGGCGAATATCATTAAACAAAGATTTGAATTATAGATAACTACCGAGTGATTATTAAGCTAACGGAAACGATAGCTCCATGACAAAAGGCTGCCGAGATCATCGGCAGCCTGTTTAGCTAAAGGGCAGGGATAGTGCAACAGGAGATCTGTTAATATTGTCGAAAATGTCGTCTTTGCTAGGGGACAAATGCGAGTCAAACTGCTGCGGACTAATAAACTCGCTGATCGAGTTCAGGTTGTCAATAAACCCATATTGACTTGGGACGCTTGCCAGATTAGTAATGCGATTCGGTACTCAGCAGACCGCTGGATGGCCCAAATTTAGATAAGTAAATATTTGCCGCGACAAACCATTGAAAGATTGGAGGTAGCTGTCGAGGGACAAAAACATAGTCCCATAGAAGTCGCTAATTTAGCGACTTATTTGCTTAATAGGTACAAGTTCTCGTCCCGAGTCGAGGACAAGAACTTGTACCTATTGCCGTAAAGGACAAAAACATGTTCCGATTACCGATTAGATAAGTATCTAACTCTTTTTTTCCAATTTCATTAAGCTAACGGGCAGTTTACGTAAATGAATACTATTTTTTGTATTAGGAAATATTGATGCCGTAGGTAAGAAAGCTAAGGAGGGATTCATTTGAGATTTATTCTTAGCGCGGTTATCATTGCCATGGTGACTTATATACACGGAATTGGAGATGAGCCAAAGCAAGTGCTCACCGCCGATGTTGCTGAAGTGCAGCCATCACTAAAACAGGATAAGGAACTTTTGAGACGCTTAGAAAAGTTAGAGCCTCCTACACCAACAGACATTCAAACTCCATTTTTTCAGCGTCCATTTCCGTCGATGATGAAAACAACAAAAGAAGTGATGCATAGAGGCGTTATACTGCCGTATAGGCTTATATTGAATGATTCACAGTGGCAAAGACCGTTATATATAGAGCAATGGCACAGTACATATTCAGGAGGACGTTGGGCGTATATGCCTCTAAGATTGTTCTATGCTCAGCACAGGCTATTTACAACGTCTGCGGTGGGGTTGTCGAACTTGTATGATTTCTTGCATAACTTAGGTTTAAGTGACCTTAATGTTGAGCAAAAAGGTGCAACTCAAGAGGAGCGAGTAAATGAGGTAGTCGCCGTTGTAATGCAAGCTAAAATAGAACGAGTTGTGACAAAAGGGAATCAAATAGTCATCGTTGCCAGACCGCAGCGGACAGGTGTACAAGCAATTACAATAAATAAATTGAACATGAAGCTCGATAATGAAGATGAAGCCATTCTTTTTCAATTAGTTACACCAGATGGGGATGAAATTGATTATTCTATTTATTAAAAAATAAACATTCATAAGCTAACGGGACACGATAGTTGAATAAAGAAGAGAAGGCAGCTGGTCTGATTTTACATGGATTGTCGGGAAACAAGATCATGCTCCCATTGAAAGTCGCTAATTTAGCGCCTTTTTTGTTTTATCGGTACAAGTTCTCGTCCCGAGTCGAGGACAAAAACTTGTACCGATTGCCGTAAAGGACAAGAACATGAGCCGATTACCGGTTAGATAAGTATCTAACTGGGTTTCCATACAATTTCATTAAGCTAATGGGCAGGATAGTTGAATTAAACAAGGGTATAATATCACAAAAATACTGGAGGGAATGTCTTGTTTAAACGGTTTGTTACTTTAATTTTCATCTGTACTTTGCTCGTTGGAATCAACAATGAACCACTCATCGCTACAGCTACACCTAAGCTTTTGCCTTTAAATGCTGAAATGAACAAAATACAAAATGCTGCCGATTTCAAACTACTTTCACCATCTCTCACGAACCAAAAGTATAAGTTGGAGATTAAGAAACCCTATCCATTTGTTCCCGGTAAACCCGTTTCAGAAGTTAGACTTCATTTCTTTGATGAATCTGGACAAACATATTTGTTTGCAATTGAAGAACACAATGCAGTTGGCTATAAAATTGAACGAGATCTCACTAGCATTGATATTCGAAATCGAACAAGTACAAGAAGAACTATTGTTGAGGATTTTAAATTTAGTGAACGTGGAGCGAAATTAACATAAATGGAAGTGAAGGACGATTTGAACCTTGGGCTAACCAAATAGCAGGAGGATTACTACGCTGGGTCCAGGATGGTACTTTTATTGAAATTGACAGCAAAGTTTTTACTAAAGAGGAAATGATCTATTTGGCAAAATTAATGTTCAACTAATGGGACTGATTTGTGTCATTTGACAGTTGTCGGACGACAAGAACATAAAAAATTTGTAAGTCGCATTCTATGCGGCTTATTTGTGATCGCTTTCATCATATAAAACTCGTTTAGCTTGAAGGCCGGACTATCTTTTGTAAAATACTTGAGAGCATAATCAGCGTTTATTCTGTATTCTCCTCAATACAGGTACTCCCATTCAGGTGTAGGCGTTGAATACCGACCTCCATCGAGAATAACTACCTGTTTACCATAAAGGTGTGTTCCGAAATATTTGATACATGACTGATGAGTTAGTCATTGCATACGCATAGAACTCCGGTATCAGTTCCGTGGCCTCATCATCGTCATACTCAATTGCGATAGTAAACTCTGGGTTATAAATGTTGTAGTAAACTTATCAAAATTGATCGTGATGTTCAAAGAGTAAAGGGAAGATATATGAAGATGTCAAAACTGGAACTAGTAGAATTACTTATTCAAGCAGAACAGTATATAGCTGAACAGAATAAGATATGGATAAAACACAGTTTGAATCATTCAAATAAATCTTATACATGGGAAGAACCTCAGAAACTCTAAAGAAAACAATCTCCAAGGATTGTAGTTACGTATTCGTACTTATAAGTAATCAAGGTTAAGTCGCTCGCTCGAGCGGCTTTTTTATTATTAGCATAAGGAAGAATACACTACGGAAGAACTTGATAGCAAAACTTATCTTTTTGACAGAATATAAATCTAAGTGTAGCAGATTTAATCTACAGGTTTATTATGTTATAAATGTAATTAAGAAAACCAAAGTGTTGCATTGGGGCTAAGCGAAATGCCGTGAGCTGGAACTAATGATACATACCTATATAGTACATCGACGAGGAATAAGTGCTTTCGATGGGAATAAAGATATGGGGGAGTTAATTTGTTAAGATGTATAACAGCTCGTAAAGAGACCTTGATTTCAACAAACTGTAATGCGGAAGCTATCGCTAAATTGGTAAAGGCACATCAAATATTTTGCCCTAACTGTGGGGGAGATGTAATATTCAAGAATGGTACCGTTAACACACCCCATTTTGCACATCGTGTGGCAGAATGTAAATATGTTGGTCACGAGCCTGAAACAAAAAGCCATATAAAGGGAAAGGCCATTCTGTACGAATGGCTAAAGGGTATGTTTCCTACTGCATTCGTGCAATATGAAATGCATATACCCGCCACTGGACAAATAGCAGATGTTTATGTAGAGCATAAAGATGGTGTGTATGCTGGAGTAAAGTGGGCTTTCGAGTTTCAACACAGTCAAATGACCATTGCCCAGTGGGAAGAGCGCCACAACTTATATGAGTCTGTTGACATACAGGATTTCTGGATTTTTGACAAGGCTAAGTTTATGAAGTTCTCGTCAGCTAGGGATTTCACGGATGCCAGAAGAACAGTTAAATTCGATGAACATATTTACGATAAAACAGGTCTTTTGTACTTTCTTGATTTGGAGAAGTCCGAGTTATCTATTGAATTTAATTACATTAAAACATCAAGAACCACCATTGTGGGTGGGTATAATAGGACGCAAAACTTCACTTATCATGAACCAAGAGAAAACTCTATCCCAATATCCAGTGTTAGAGTAAGAAAGTGCAGAACGTATGATTATTTCGTGCTAGTAACAGATAGTTTAGAGTTTTACATGGAGGACAGGCTACGCTATGTTCTTCGAATTCTCGAGCGAAAGGCTATGGAGAAAAAGGAAGCAGTCTACTTGGAGAGGCTATTAGAAAAAGGTAACCATGCTAGAACTACTTACGGCGATAAGTTCACAGATCGTTTCAAAGATATTATCGCAGACTCGAACGGTGAGCTTAATTACTACCAAACATTAGTTTCTCCAGATGATGACTCATACGATAAAGAGCTAGAGTTAATGCGGGAAGATGTGATCAATCTCAACATTGAACAATTTTTCTCCAAGTACAAGAGAATCGTCGAAGCATCCGTTTCCAATAGGGAGGATTACAGAGTCTTTAAAGCCAGTGATGACATCTCGTTGCGAGTATTAACCAAGTATGCTTATCTTGCTGATATGCGACTAGTTGGGTTTTTGAAGGAACAAGGAGATATGACCTTGCGGGAGTACCTGTCGTCAAAGTACAAGGATAAGATAGCCTTAGCGGTGTATGTTTATACAAAGCACAGAGACACTTTGAATAGGTTAGAGAGACGTAATCAGGACTATATAAACGAGATGATGTCGAAGATTAACAGAGAACTGATTGTTTACGGTAGTTCACATACAGCTATGGACTATGCAATGGAGTACAGAAATCTTGGCTCTATAGATGAAGTGGAAAACTGTATCGCTCAAATAAAAGAAAAATTCTACGTCCGAGACCCGTTGGCGGATTGAGCTAACAAACTGAGATTTTCAGCGTCGAAAATAAATCTAAAAACCCACTGATTAAATTAGAAATAAATCAGTGGGTTCAGTTTTATTATTTGAAATGATAAAAGAGTAGAGCTAAATAAATCATTCGTTTGTGACACATGTCGAGGGACAAGAACATGGTCCCAAAGAAAGTCGCTAATTTAGCGGCTTTTTTATTTTTATCGGTACAAGTTCTTGTCCTTGGCTTGGGACAAGAACTTGTACCGATTGCCGAAAAGGACAAGACCATGAGCCGATTACCGATTAGATAAGTATCTAACTATGTTTCCTTGCAATCTCATTAAGCTAAGGGGCAGGATAGTTTAATAAACTCACGAATACTCTACATATGGAATTATTTACGAAGTTCGTAGATAAGACGTTATCGGAAATCCTTGCAAGATTATAAACCATAGGAGCTGAAGGCGTGGACATAAAAGTCAGAATGGCAAAAAAAGATGACGCATTTGAGTTGTCTGAATTGTTCGTTGAGTTTATTGGAACGAGTTCTAACATTGAAAAGATCCAATATCAGTTAGACCTATTACATAAGCAACCAAACTACTATGTTGCAGTAGCATGTTTAGAGGAAAAGGTAGTTGGAACAGCCATGGGCATTGTTTGTCCAGATATTGTAGGTGAGTGTCAGCCATACTTGCTTGTAGAAAATGTAGTTGTTTCATCTGTGTACCAGGGAAGTGGAATTGGTAAGAAACTCATGAATGCACTCGAGGATTTTGCTTTGGAAAAACTATGCTCTTATATAATCTTAGCTTCTAGTAATAATCGTGAACAAGCCCATAGATTTTATGAATCAATTGGATATGAGGGCACTAAGCGTGGATTTATTAAACGAATCTGATTTGTTAAATACTAAAGTGCTCTCAGCAATTTCGAAGATGGTAAGTACATCTGATAACAACGAATTCACGTATCGGCCCCCCCGAGGTGGAAGCAGGGGAGCATACTCAGGGGACAACACTGCACTGGCTAAGTCTTCGACCCGGTAGGCCGATCGTTGCGCTCGATCGACCGGCTGCTTAAGCCAGTGAGGGTTCGTGAATGCCATAACGTTAGACGAAATTATTGTATGATAAACATCTACATGTATCCAAATACTATCAGCAATAATATGAACAATAAATATAATGAAGTTATGAAGGAGACAAACAATGAAAGATCCTAGAATTGAACAACTCGCTAAAAATCTTATTCAATATTCGGTGAAGCTACAACGAGGGGAAAAAATATTAATTGAGGTTGATGGTTTGGAAATTCCCTTGGCCAAAGAATTGGTAAGACGAGCTTATCTCGTCGGTGGAGTTCCATTTCTATTAATAAATAATCATGAGATATTAAGAGAGATATTAATCGGCTGTACTGAGGAACAATTAATAGCAATGGCATCTTACGACCTAAATCGAGTAAACGATATGCAAGCCTATATACTTATTAGAGCTGGGGAGAATATGAGTGAATTAAGTGGTGTATCTCCTGAAAAAATGGCGTTGTACAGGAAGTATTACTCTCAACCGATCAATGGCAGACGATACAACAATACAAAGTGGTGTATTCTTCGTTACCCGAATTATGCCATGGCACAGCAGGCGAACATGTCAACGGAGGATTTCGAGGATTTATATTTTAATGTGTGCAATCTGGACTATTCAAAAATGGATAGAGCTATGGATAATCTAATTGAGTTAATGGAGCAAACAGACAAAGTTAAAATTAAAGGAGAAGGAACTGAACTTACATTTTCGATTAAAGGCATGCCTTGTATTAAAGATGCAGGAATTATGAACCTTCCAGATGGTGAAGTTTATACGATGCCAGTTAAGGATTCAGTCAACGGAGTTATCTCGTATAATACACCTTCTTTAAAAGAGGGCTTCACTTACGAGAACATTCGTTTTGAAATTAAGGACGGCAAAATTATACATGCTAGCGGAAATGATTCAGAAAGAATTAATAAATTACTGAATACGGATCAAGGATCGAGGTATTTTGGTGAATTTGGAATTGGTCTTAATCCATATATTGAGAATGTTATGAAAGATACTTTATTTGATGAAAAAATATGGGGAAGCTTTCACTTTACACCTGGATGTGTTCCAGTTAGTTCACCTGGAAATGAAAATTGGTCCGAGCTTCACTGGGATATTGTTAATATCCAAAGGCCTGAATATGGCGGTGGAGAGATATGGTTTGATGATATATTAATCCGCAAAGATGGAATGTTTATTCCTGATATTTTAAAAGGATTAAACCCTGAAAACTTAAAGTGATGATATTGACTTCATATTTACATCCTTTACTTAGAAGACCCTTCAAAAGTATAGAAAGTTCTAAATAATCCATTTTCTCTTTTTTGGGCTACATATAAAAAGAAATGGAGAACTAGGGTCTATCTTTGCAAAATCAGATATTTAGTGAAGGCATTCGTAGTAATTTCACTACGGAACGAAGAATTAATCAAGAAGGACTAAAGGATATGTTAGCAACTCAAAGAAGACAATAACCTCGTCTAACAATGCATTACAGCATCGTCGCTAACACTCCTTGGTCGCCAAGGGGAATATCAATGAAGCAGACTCAGGCGACACATCCAACCGGCTAAGTCTCAAGATCCGTTCCCTTTGGTCACTTAAGCCGTTTGAACGTCAGGAATGCGGGTACGTTATGTGAATTTCCTGTAGAGCAATAAAACCCATTAACCCTTTAATCCATCTTTTGTATAGGGGGTCAATATGATCAATTTGAAGGAATATCATGAAGTAACTGAAGTAAGCAATTTATTAGCCGAGTGTATGTGGCCTGATAATGAAAGAGTACTTCAAGAGCTCAATATGTACAAAGTAGACGACGCTAGGAAACTTTATGGGAGACTTAAGAATAATATTCTTTTGTACTTTAACGCTTTAATCGGTTATACAAAATACTGAGTAATGTTCAATGTTATTTGATTTGAAATATCCAATCCTGGACAGTATTTTTCGTGGGTTCTGACACAAGAAGATGCTTAGGTTCATTTATAGAATTGCATAGTTAGTTTTGTAAACATTATTATCCGAACTAAATTTAAATGGAACGAAGTTAAGTCGCTCACTTAAGCGGCTTTTTATTATTGGTAGTCTGAGAAAAGAAATCAGGAACTTATTATTTTTCGTTTACTTTCTTCTTATTATCTCTTAATATATGGATAACTGTAGATAAGGGGTTGAATAATAGTGAATGCTAAAGAAGCAGCGTTGTTACTTGGGGTTCATTATAAAACCATTCTTAACATGATTAATGACGGGCGTTTGGCCGCTTCGAAAAACGACTCCGGAGATTGGGTAATCAGTGAGAGTGACTTGGCTGCTCGTGAGCAAGAGATCGGCGATAAGGAGTTTGCAACGATTTATACTCATATGGCAGTACAAATAATTGAGAAAGCTCATAACCGGGCTATACAAGCAGCAAGAGAAGAGCTTATTGACGTCGCACGTGCAACAATAAAGGTCAAAGAGAATAGGAATGAGTTAAATCAACAAGTAAAACGTCTTCAAAATGCATTAGATGCATATAAGGCTGCTGAAGCATTCACACTTACTGTTGATTCAATCAAAAAACAAGCGGAAATAGAAAGTCACCGATAGTACCTGATAAGTATTGGAATTATATTTAAACGGAACTGATTATGTGGAGGTGTACTTAATAAGTGCAGAAGGATACCCAAGAAGATCTATGGCAAAGAATACTGGGTGAACTTGAAAAAAAGATTAGCAAACCAAGTTTTGATACCTGGCTAAATTCTACGAAGGTTATTACTTTTAGTGAAACTGAACTTATTATTAGTACCCCTACACAGTTCACGAAAGATTGGTTAGAAACTCGTTACGTTAACCTTATAAGAATGGCAGTGAATGAAACTTTAAACCGAAATATCACTGTGAAGGTAATAATCGAGGATGAAGAGATTTTGTCTGAGAAGGGTAAGTCGTTGAAAATGAACTCTGGATCCACAGAAACGAAGCTAGATCCAAAAGTTTCATTGAATAGAAAATATACTTTTGAAAACTTTGTTGTAGGCACAGGGAACCGTTTTGCACATGCAGCTGCACTTGCAGTAGCTGAGGCACCGGGCAAAGCTTATAATCCGCTTTTCTTGTATGGTGGAGTTGGACTCGGTAAAACTCATTTAATGCATGCGATTGCCCAACATGTATTAGATCATAATTCCAAAGCAAAAGTACTATATATATCTTCTGAAAAATTTACCAATGAATTTATAAATGCAATTATGAATAATCGCGGCGAATTATTTAGAAATAAATATCGAAATATAGACGTTTTATTGATTGATGACATTCAATTTATAGCAGGTAAAGAACAAACACAGGAGGAGTTTTTTCATACATTTAACGCTCTTCAGGAGGAAGGTAAAGCTATCATTATCTCTAGTGATAGACAACCTAAAGAAATCCCAACGCTAGAAGAACGATTGCGCTCCCGTTTTGAGTGGGGCCTTATTACAGATATTCAACCACCAGATCTTGAAACAAGGATTGCTATTCTGTGTAAAAAAGCAAAGTCTGAAAAACTTGATATTCACAACGATGTCATGCTATATATTGCAAACCATTTTTTCACTAATGTTCGAGAATTAGAAGGAGCTCTTATTCGCGTTGTAGCATATTCATCCCTAACCAACCAGGATATTGGGGTCCCTATGGCCGCAGAAGCTCTTAAAAATTTATTACCGTCTGTAGGACCTAAGACTATTACTATACAAAAGATTCAACAACGAGTAGGGGAATTTTACGGAATTAAGATAGAGGATTTTAAAGAACGAAAAAGAACAAAAGCAGTAGCATTTCCACGTCAGATCGCAATGTACTTATCCAGAGAACTCACTGACATTTCATTACCAAAAATAGGTGAACAGTTCGGAGGCCGTGATCACACTACAGTTATTCATGCATACGAAAAAATAGTTCAAATGCTTCAAAAAGATCAGGAACTTTGTGCAGTAATTAAAGCTTTAACGGATAAAATTAAAGATTAACCATAATGTAAAAGCCGCTATCAGCGGCTTTTTTTATTTTTTATTTAAAAGAGAAGGAGAGTGATAAATTGATTGATCGAGGCAAACACGCCAATTGTGATATGATAAACCAATGGCTGAAAGGGATTAAACCTAGTTAGTGACATATATACAAAATTCTAGCTTTGTGAATCGATGTATGCGCATGTACTAAAATTTCAGTCGTCTCAAACAAGAAAGCTGTTTTCATGAAGAGTATGTTGGGAAAATGTGATTGATATTTATTAATCATTTTGTTTGATCATAAATTCAAGACTACGCATTACTTCTGTAGTAATCAATTTAATGAATGGTTGAAGTTTACCTTTATCTCCTTGCTCAAGCGCTGTGTAGTAATCCTCTCGATTTTCATTTCTGATGATGGCTGGCGGAAAGCCATTCTTTATTAATATGAAGTTCATGATTAAACGGCTTACTCTTCCGTTCCCATCTGTAAATGGATGTATTGCGGAAAGCTTGTGGTGGATAACTGCGGCTAATCGAACAGGATGTACTTGTGTCTTCTTCAATTTGTACCAGTCGATGAGCTGCTTCATTTCAAGTGGCACCTTAATGGCTGGAGTGTAATGATATCTATTTCCGGATAAAGTTAATACATAGTTATCATATTTCTTGTAGGTTCCAGGGTTGAATTTGATACCACGCACACCTTGGAATTGAATCGCGTGAAAATCTTTTACCAATTGCTCAGTAAGATCCTCTTCCTTAACTGCTTCATGAAGGTAGTCAATGGCATCTGCGTGATTAATTATTTCTTGATGTTCTCGGAGAGACTTTCCTTTTATAGTCAGACCTTCTCTAAGAAAGTAAGCCGTTTCCTGAAAAGTAAAAGTATTGCCCTCAATCGCATTGGTATGATAAGTCCATTCTTCTCGAAATTTTTGAGCAATAGTATCACTTAGTTCAGAACGAAACGGGAACCGCTTATTAACTTCTATACGAACAGTGTCAATGTGATCAAACATAGTAATTGTTCCATCCTTTGATACTTTTATAAGCATTATATCAGTTTCTAAGATACTAGTGTTCTGATTATCAGTTCTAAGTACTTGTTAAAATTTGATGTATGGAAACTCTAAAATAGCTAATATAATTATTATTAAAATAAGTTAAATAAGGTAAGGTTATGGGAATGTTAGTTGTTCCTTTTCCTTTGTTGGATGAAACACTACAGAGTTATCTAAGTAGAATTCTAAAGGTGAATAAATATCCCAGAGTTAATACATTGGAAAACATATTTAATTTAACAAAAAAAATTGATAACCTATCCTTCACTTACGCAGTAATAAATCCTTAGAACTGTTCTCAATTTAAGAGATGATCATATCAGAAAAATATTTCAATTTAATGGGGATATTTGAAATGTGGGGGAAGAAAAGCGTGCTAAAGTGGATATATCTTCAATTTGCCATAGTTAGGCTGCAGTTAATAAATAAAACCACCCAAGGGTGGTTTTATTTATTAACTATATTATAGATCTCATATATTTTTTTGATTTGTTCAATATCATTTGTTAATAGCTCTCCAACAAAAACTTCTATAAGCTCTTGTTTACCAAGCTTAGCAGAGTCCCCAATTTCCCTAAAATCAAAAAACTCTGTGTAATGCATATCAAATGCCTTAATAATTTTTTCTAATGTTTCGAGAGAGATATTTCGTTCCCCTCTTTCGACGCCACCAATATATGAACTTTGTAACTGAGCCAATTCGCCGAGCTTTTCTTGACTTATCTTATGATCTTTTCGAATTTGTCTGATTCGTTCCCCGACTAAAATTGCCAGGTTTGCCACATTGACCACCACCTAATTTATAGGTTAGGTAAGCCATTGGTATATAGAAAGATCACCTAACTATAAATACCATTGAATAAAACACTTATAAGTTCTATATTTGAAATATAAAATCCAGTGGAGTTGACATAATGAGTAATTTATCAATAAACCAAGTTATTGAAAATGTTCTGCTAAGTAAGATGAGGGGCAAAATTGTTTATCAAAGTTACCTACCGGCTTTGACAGCATTAAATCTTACTTTTGTTAAACCATACAACGATCCAAATGGTAAAGGTTATCAACGCCCTGTTGATCCTAAACGATGTCACGACTTTGCTGTTTATTTATCTAAAGGTGAAGATGCACTTTTTACTCCTGTATTATTGAATGCATGCAGCAGATGGGAGTTTTCTTGTTATGATAGGCAGAGACCTAATTATGGAAGATTGATATGCAAGGGAAAAGCATCTTTAATGGATGGGCAACATAGATTAGGTGGTATTGAAAAGTATGTTAGTGAAACAAACTCGGATATCACTATTCCTTTCTTGGCTTTCCATTCTCTTGATGATGACGAGGAAATCAAATTATTCGATACTATTAATACAAAAGCTAAAGGAATTGGCCCATCTTTAAGTAAATATTTACGCAGGGATTCTGATGATTTGAGCTGGGTCGCTACAGAATTGTTAATGAGAAAAGAAAGTCCTTTCGCATTAATTGGCAGTATTATTGGAAAACGAGTCAAAGGGAGACATATTACTCTGCAAAATTTGTACCGTACATTACATTTATTATTCAAAGATTCACATCTAACTTCTTTAACAAAAGAAGAAAAGTTGAATATTGCATTAACGTACTACACAACTGTCAAAGAAACATTCCCCTCAGAATGGCTTGATTATTCGGGACACCGATTGACTCATATAGTTTGTATGGATGCTCTTTCTATTGCTGGATGTAATGTTTTAAGTAAACAGATTACCAAGTCTAAGAAAAAAGTGGATCATTCTGTATTAATCAAATCAGTATCAAAGCTTAAACAAATTGACTGGTCATCAACGGGGCCTTTACGTTATATAAAAGGTTTAAGTGGTTCAAAAACATTATCAGTAGAAATCACTGAACTTATGAGTTGAAAAATAGAGGCAACATACATTTATGTTTCTTATAATTGAATTTGAAAATCTTATACACCATTACCAATAAGAAACTGAGAAAAAATTATTAGGAATGTTGGATAGCTGATACAGGGAATGTGGAGGAGTAAACTAAAGATTGTTAATAGCACTCTTGTTGACTTAGTGGGCATGGGGAAATTTTGTATTGCCAAGGCTTAATGTGCTCTCGAAGAATACGTTTCTAAACTAATAAAGTTCAACTGTAGTAGTAAGGAGAAAAGTAGACTTATATGATTTTTAAAATAACTGATGAAATGAAATCCAAGATTACCAAGTGGGATTCGTGCTCACCTGTTGATGTTACTGGAGCAAAATTTTCTTATACATTTACACCAACAAGTCTCGGACTGGTTATTCAAGTTCATTGTGATATTTGTAACAGAAAACTAGATTTAATTGAAGATTGGTTAGAATGATGTATAAAAAAGAAATTTGGTTTCTAAGGACCAGTGGTATTATCCCCTCATGGTAGACAGTGAAATTCGTTATGATGAATTTAACACTGTATATCGGAGGGGATTAAAATTCCGGGGAACTTTGAATCAGTATAAAAAGGTTTATCAGTTATATTCCGACAAGTGTTCCTTTTTCAAAATGTGCTTGCAGAAGTAATATCATCTACTTTTATCCAATTCCATTCACCCTCAGAGATAGACAGTTTAATCTCTCGTCTGAACGTATGGATTAGTACGACAATACCGGTTAACTCCCTTTCTTCATACTCAACAAACATCCTTACTGTAACAGTGCGGTGCTCATGAAAAGATTCGGCCAACGCTTTCTCGATTAACTCCATTTCTTGGGGATCAAGCGTGGGCCGTTCTCTCCTACCCTCTTCTAATTGCCTGCGAATGATTGTTTCTTTATGTTCAGGAAGCATCATGCGACTAGATTCCCACAGTCCATTACCCTCCAGCTTTTTGCGTGTTGTCATTTATAGTGTCCTCCTATCTTAGCTGATCGATCGAGCGCTTGACCCACTGCTGTTTTTGAGACTGCTCGAATTACAATTGCATTACCATATTTAAGTTTTAACGCGTCGGTTGTCCGTTCAAGTGCCATCTGTCTCTCCCGGTCAGTATCAAACAGCGATAGTTGATATTCATTGTCGGGGGTGAGCTGCGTCAAACTAACGCCTATCCGCCGGATCGGTAAGCCATCCCAATAAGTTTCAAGCAATCGGCGTGCCCAA
>NZ_JBNDYG010000079.1:0-28884 GCF_049893405.1 Paenibacillus sp. Dod16 | reverse complement strand
CTAGTGATTTCGCAATCGATTTCATGCTTTCTGATCCATTTTGATAACGCATAACTGCTTGTAATTTTTCGTCCGAACTAAAATTAGCCATAGAAAAAACTGCACCTCCAATGTTAGATGGTGTCTAACAATTGGGGTGCAGTTCAATGGTCCTGTGGGCTTTTCCATGCTGCCAAACTGCTGATACGCAGGCTTGTCCTATGATTCACCCGACAATGTGCGGTCGCCGGTCAAATATTTCTCGGTCAAGATGGAGAGCAGGCGAATGCCGACTTCATTCTCTCCGCCTTCGGGAATGATCAGGTCGGCGTACTTCTTGGAGGGTTCGATGAACGCCTCATGCATCGGCTTGACGGTTGTCAGATACTGATTATGGATCGACTGGATGGTCCGGCCGCGGTCCTCGATATCGCGCACGACCCGGCGAAGCAGGCGTACATCGGGATCGGTATCCACAAACACTTTAATGTGAAGCAGCTTGCGCAGATTCTCATCGGACAGTACGTGCAGGCCTTCAATGATGACGATGTTGTTCGGCTTCAGTTCAATGGTCTGATCCGTGAAACGGGCATGGGCGGTAAAATCATACACCGGTGCAAATGCGGGTTGTCCGGTTTTCAAAATGCCGAGATGTTCGACGAGCAGCTCGTTGTCAAAGGCGAACGGATGATCATAGTTAATCGCTTCGCGTTCCTCGAAACTGAGCTCTTTATGATCCTTGTAATAGTTATCCTGCGAAATAAAAGTGACTTTATCTGAACCAAGACGGTCAATGACAGAGCGGGCAACCGTCGTTTTGCCCGATCCGGTGCCGCCGGCAATACCAATTATGAGCATGGCGAATCCATAACCCTCCCTAGAGTTTGCAATTTTATTATTGTAGCACAGCATGCGCTTATTTTCACTATGGGGACATAGAGCAAAAGATGGGATTTCCCATATGTTCTTTATTCTTACCATGGAATAGCTAACCGAATCTGTATGTCTTATCATAGAGGATAGACTAACCATTGAATTTTTTTCGGAGGGATGATCATGCATTATACGGCAATTTACTCATGCAAGCCCGCCCTATACATCCAGCAGGGAGAGCATCGTGGGAACATCGATTGGGACCGGTATGAAGCGGTGGTCCTGAGCGATACCGTGACCGGGCTTGCTGCGAAGGAAGCGACCGAGGTTCGCGCCTGCTGGAGCTCCGAATACTTTTATGTACGGTTTGTTTGCCAGGACTCTCATATCGTATCGGAGTACCAGCATCGGGATGATCCGCTGTATGAACAGGATGTCGTGGAATTGTTTATAGACGAAGCAGGAACGGGAATGGAATATATCGAGCTTGAGGTGAGTCCGAACAATATTATATTTGACGCCCTGATCCAAAGCGATGGCCAAAAGTCGATCACAAGCAGCGATGTGAAGTGGAATCTTGCCGGCCTACAGACCTCGGTAGAGCATGACGATAAGGGGAATATAATGTATGAAATTCGCATTCCGGCTGCGAACTTCAAGAATCCCCTGCAAGCGGGACGAAGCTGGAAGGTGAATTTTTACCGCATTGATGAGGACACCCAAGGAAACCGGGAGTATCAGGCATGGAGCCCAACCGGTGAGGTAAATTACCATATTCCTTCACGTTTTGGAAAGCTGGAGTTCGTCGATATGATTTAGCATATCCATATAAACCAGAAGGCCGCATCGGTGGATGTTCATATCTGCTGTGCGGCATTCTTGTGTTTGCGGAGAGAATCGTGTTGCAAAAGAGTTCATCCTGTATTATTATTCACTTACCGACCGGTAAGTAGAATTATGAGGGGTTGTTAAATCAGGATGAGTAATCCATCAACGTATGAGGTTATTTTAGATACAAGCTATCGCTTGTTTGCGGAACAAGGCTTTGAGAAAACGAGCATGGCGATGATCGCCAAGGAATTGGATGTATCCAAACCTGCGCTTTATTATCATTTTTCCTCGAAGGAAGCTCTTATTGACAAGCTTTTTGAAGAGATTTGCCGCAGCATCGGTTTTCATGTTTATTTTCAACTGGAGAAATATACGGCGGAGAATTTCAGCGCGAGGCTTACCTCTGACGGGTTGAACATGGTTCATACGCAACAGGAGGATGAACACTATACTCGAATTATGAATCAGTATCAGGCCTTGGGTTACCGCAATCCTAAATATGCACGGCAGCTAATCGGTATTCTGGAAGGGTTCACTTCAGGCTTTACGGAGCTGCTGGAGCATGGAGTTTCCATTGGGGCTCTGCCGGAGGGCAATATGGGAGTTCAGGCACAGATGCTGACCATGATCATTGACAGCATGGATAACTTCATGAGTTACGGTCTGGAATACGACTATGAGGTGATCTGGACGCAAGCAGTCAACCAGGTGATGACAGGAGCTGAGGGGAATGAGCTCTAACACAACGCGTTTAACCGCACTCGATTATGCTCGCGCCTGGGCCATCTTCGGCATGATTATTGTCAATTATAAACTTGCCATGGAGGTGGGGGATCATGGAGCCAATTGGCTGCAAACCATCGCCGGTCTGTTTGAAGGAAGAGCTTCTGCATTGTTCGTGGTACTTGCTGGCGTCGGTGTGTCCTTAATGACTGCGAAGGCTAGTATTTCCCGAAACCAACACATGATTCGAGAGAATCGGAAGACATTGGTGAGGAGAGCCGTATTCTTGTTCATCGCCGGTACACTTCTGCTGCTGACCGGATGGAGCGCCGATATATTGCACTATTATGCGGTATTTCTACTTCTGGCCTCGGTACTCATAACGGTATCGGACAAAACGCTCCTGATCCTGGCCGGACTCGTTCTGATCGTATCGTCATCCATGCTGATCCTGCTGGACTACAGCAAGGGCTGGGACCCCGGTTTTCATCGATATGCCGACTTTTGGACGGTGGAAGGATTCATCCGCAATTTGATGTTCAACGGATATCATCCTCTTTTTCCATGGATCAGCTTTTTCCTCATCGGCATGTGGCTTGGAAGAAAGGGCTGGTGGAGCGGCAAACACAGGCGGAAGCTCATGATGTATTCATTGTTCGGGGTGGTAATATTCGAGCTGTTATCCTACTTCCTCATTCGCTGGACGTCTCCGTGGCTTGATGCCGATTCGGCTAATTATCTGTTTACAACCAAGCCGATGCCGCCGACGCTGCTCTATGTATGTTCTGCGGGTTGTCTGGCTGTTGCCGTGATTACGATCTGTTTTTATATCGTTGAGCGTTTTGAGGATAACCGCCTGACAGGGTGGCTTATATGGACCGGGCAGCTCTCACTCTCCCATTATCTCGGCCATATCTTCATTGGATTGGGGCTGCTGGAAGCGATCGGGTATTTGAACCATGGCAATCTGGGCTTTGCGGTTGCTTACGGCTGCGGTTACTTTGTGATGGCTGTCATCTTCTCTTGGGTATGGAGAAAACGAGTGAGGCGAGGTCCCATGGAGCTGCTTATGCGAAAATGGTGTTAACTCTCCGGCAGGAGAATGGGCTATCTCTGTCCCGTAATGCCTATCCCTGGTATCCAATTAGCCGATTCCCCCATGAAATCGCTGCGCTTCAGCCATAAATACCCCGGGGTGTTTTCATAAAAGAACCAAAACCAACATCTCAAGAGGGATTTTGTCCTTTTTTTTGCATGCCGCAGGACATGTTGTTTTCATTGCAGCGTTCTATATACTTTGTAGGAAAGGGTAGCAATCCGCTTGGGGTGAGTGGACATGCAATATACGGAGGTTATTTTATGAATGCTGTTATGGATGGACTGATGCTCGAGCTGGAGCAGCAGTTGCAGGAGAAGGTCGCCGAAGATCTTCGGGATTTGCTGGATGAATATAAACAATTGAAGGGGGCGGCTCCTGATCAATTTCAGCTTTTTGAAGCGGAGTTCGGGATCGAGCTGCCACAGGACTTTCGTTCGTTTTACAGTAAGAAGAACGGCAGCGGATATGGGTTTCACGTGCTCTACCCCGGTAATGAAGGGGATGGGGAATACACGCCGTTTTATCTGATGAGCCTGGATGAGATGAGGGAGGTCAAAGTTTATTTCTGCGAACGGGATGAACCGCTGGATGCGTATTACAGTTCGGAGGAAATACAGCAGCTGGATCCGGAGATTAAGCCTTACCTGTTTCACAAGGCTTGGTATCCGTTTGCCACGATGGCAGGCGGGTCGTTGTATTTGATGCTGGATTTCGATCCGGCTGAGCCGGGAACGTCCGGGCAGATCATCATGTACGTGCATGATCCTGATTTTGTGTATTATATTGCGCCTTCCTTCACGGAGCTGCTTCAGGCGTCAAACCGCAATTTGCGCACCGACATTGAAGAGGTGGACTACTGATGGAACGCCAGGAAGCGCTCTTGATGCTTGCAACAGCGTCGCTTGTGCGTGGTCATCTGAAGGAAGAACTCGCGAGGGGAGGTGACAGCATGAAAGGCAGGCGGGTCCTCTGGGGAGTGATCATCCTGGTGGCAGCCACGTTGTTGATACCCGGTTACTTTATTGCGCGCACGTATGGGCTTTTTCAGAATGAGGTGGTCCTGATCACAGCTGGCCGTTGATGTGGATGGTGAACAAGTGGATGCTTGGCCGCTGCTGGCCGGCTTTGCCGCAACCGATAAACAAGGGGAGTTTCGTTCGTTGTACTACAGGCTGGAAGGGTCTGATCTCAACATGCTGTATCAATTGGCGTATGGGCAGTTCGAGGTGGAGGCTTCGGAGGATAATCCTTTCTTGGCAGGGAGGGTCCAGTATGAGCATCTGGCGAACGATTTTTAAATAGAATGCAGGTATCCCAAAAGCGAGGTGTTTTACATATGCAGCATACGAAAATGACTCAAGAGGTGGACCTCACCATTTCGCACCATCAGATCCAAGTCCGCTCACGGACTTTGATGAGGATTTGTGCCAATGGGGAGAAACCAATATCAAGCAGGGCGTTGTCATTCATCCCGGTTATCTCACCTTTGATCCTATCCCTGATGATGCTTTCGGCGCCTGGGTAAAGCTGGCCTTGAAAGAGGCGTTCATCGAAGATCCGAACGCGCAGCGGCGGATGGTCGTGCCGTTTGATGTTCTGGATCCTGGGAAGCTGGAGCTGTTGTCCGTCATGTCGGACGCCGCTATTGAGCTTCCGCTGCAAGCAGGGCGATATGCACTGTATTTTGAGATTTGCGAGGATGAAGAAGTGTATTATCGCTTCACTTTTGTTCATGAGGGAGAAAAGTTTCAAGCCCGGTATCTGATGGATGATGAATGGGGCGGCAAGGCTGGAGAAGCATTGTAGGTGGGGTACTGCTGACGGATTGCTGCACTATAACAGGGCACGGAGGGCCTCGCTTGAGGTAAACGTTCTTAACATGAAAATATGAAGAGGCCGTCTCCGTGTTGGAGAGGGCCTCTTTACCGCTGACTGTGCTGTCCCTGCTTAGGAAAGATCGTGTGCAGGAGGCGCAGACTTTGAATGGAGTAGTTTCTATGTTATTTTGCTGCGGTTACCGTAATCTGGCCATGCTTGCTTTGATCTGCATTCAGATTCAGAACGTCTGTTAGGAAAGCAAGCGGAACATAGACGTGGCCTTTTTTCATGACAGGAGCCGAGCCCAGCGAACGTGGGGCCATTTTGCCGAAAGTGTAAGCATCCTTGCTCAGCTTCACCGCGCTCCAGACGGCTCCCTTGGAGATTTCCGTGGTTTTGCTCTTGCCGTTCCACTTGACATTGAACTGCAGCTGGCGCAGCACGGATACCTGAACCATGAGTTTGCCGTTGTTATCTTTGTAATAAGCGCCTGATTTCAATACGGCTGCAGCAGGCTTTATGTCGGATTCTTTACCCGGCAGCTTTACGGCAAATTCCGGTGTCCCTGTGGCTCCAGGGGCAATGCTGTATTTTTGGAATACGATATAGGCCTTTCCGTCCGCGACATAGAAGGATTGCTCCGCGTCTATGCCTTGAAACCCGTCTTCGTTCGAGAAATAATGGTCTTGATCCGCGGCAATCGCCGTTTTGACCGCTTGATCCACGATGGATTTGTAATCTTTGCCGAACAGGTCTTCAAGCGTCACGCGCTGTGCTTCGGCTTCGTTCGTGAAGTTGTACGTATCCACGCGGGGATCGCCATTGTTCATCCCGATGCCTTCGGTGATGACCTTAAGGGAGATCAAGCTGCCGTCTTTACCATCCGATGTGAGCTCATAAGTGATGTTCAGCTGATAAGGGTGCATGGTATAGCCGTTCTTTTGTGCATTTGCAGCAGCTTCCGCCGCTTCTTTCTCCCATTTGTCCATATCCTTGGAGGCATGGGATTCGATAATGTCGTTCAACTGGTCTTGAAATTTGGTGTCAGTCAAACCTTGGAATACAGGGATCTTAATATTGGTTTCCAGCCATTTTTGCTTGGATTGCAGCGTTTTGGATGTTATCAGTTGCGGGGCAACGGTTGGAGCGGTCACCCGATTCGTGCTCGCTGCAGCTTTGGTTTCGGCATGGACATGAGCGGATGGCAGACCCGAAGCGGAGATCATCAGGATGCCCGCTAATCCGGCTGCCGCCAGGGTTTTGGTGATTGGGGTTGTGTGCTTCATTGTTTTTTTCATGTTATGTTACCTCCAGGTTAAGTTTTGATATTTATTATTTGTGATCTGCATTCGCCTTGATCTATCGGATGTATTCGCTGCTGACGAGCTGGTCTGCGATTACTTCCGTTGGGACCGTAAATTCCACGACGCCCATATAGCCGGGTGCAACTTCGTATTCATTGAAGCTGATGACCAGTTTGCCGTCTTGGTTGATATAGAAATTTTGGTCCTTGGCGATCGTTTGGAACAGATCCTCTGATGCATCGGGCTCCACGCCAGGCTGCTCCACCCAGTAGATGTTGTCCGGATTATCCTGCATCTGGTGGCGCATCTGCTCCTTGATATTGTCGCTGATGACCTGGATATAACGATCATCCTTGAACAGACTTGGCAGCGTGATCACCATCTGGTTCTTCTTGTCAATCGTATCGTATTTTCTGGATTCGGCAGAGCCTCCAGCAGATTCGACAATATAGCGCGAAAGCGTCAGCAGCTGTTCATTGTCGGTGATCACTTCATAACCGCTAGTAAGACTCAGATGCGCGCCGCCTTCTTTATTTAATAGGGCCACTTCGTCTTTGAAGTTTTCATACAGTTCCTTGTTTTCTTCCAGGTATTTGTTATTTAGGGTTTGCTCAAGCTCCGTATTTCCTAGGTTCGCAATGCCGGGTGTTTCGATATGCACTTCCGTGTTATCGTCTTGCTCGGCATATTCACGGATGGTGATCACCTTGATGATATGGCCCAGAACCGGCACATCGGACATGGCCTGGGCCAAGGCAGGGCTGGTATTCACTCCGGCGAACAGTAGGATGCATGCAGCTGCGCTACTAGCGAGCCAGGGCAGCGCTCTATTTTTTTTTCGTCTGGTTGCTATGGTCTTGTTGACAATCGAGCTTAGTTCGTCAGGAATAGGAGTGCTCTCGTACTGCTCTTTCATCCTATTCAGCTTGTCATGCATTATCGTTGTGCCTCCTCTTGATCTTCCTCGCTTAAGTTCACCCGCAGTCTCTGTAGTCCTTGGTATAATCTCGTTTTCACCGTGCTGACGTTCTCGTGGAGCACTTCGGCAATTTCGTCAATCTTCATATCTTCAAAAAACCGGAGTATAATGACGACCCGATACTTGTCGGGTAATTCCTCCAAAGATTGGGCCAGATCCAGATTCGGATAGTGGTCATGGCTGCCGGGTAATATAACCTCCAGGTTCTCGTCGTCCATGACGTGGACTTTTTTCTGTTTTCTAATGAAATCCAGGGAGGTTGTTACGATAATTCGGAAAAACCAGCTTTTTAGTGAACCCGTCTGCTTCAGCTTTTCCATGGATATAAATGCTTTGTGGATTGCGTCCTGAACGATATCGAGGGCATCCTCTTTATTTCTAACGTAGCTGTATGCCAGCCGGTAGGCGCTGTCCTGATGTTCGGTTATGCATTGGATAAGAAGCTTCTCAAGCTTCCGGCCGCCTCTCATGTAAATATGACACTCCTTTGGGCCCGCGCGGGTAACCATCAATTGCAATTGACTTACGGAAGCAAGACGTGCGAGTCTTGCAAAAAGTTTGATTCTGCGAAAAAAATTAAAAAAGCCGTTGTTTCTGTTTCTGTCTCATTATTCAGCCCAGCCTTCCAGAATCGCAAAAAGAAAAAGACCCCAGTTTTCACTGGGGTCCGGGACGCATGGGTTATTCGTGCTCATATTTCTGGATAACAATCGCCGAATTATGTCCGCCGAAGCCGAAGGAATTCGACATGCCAATCCGAAGCTCGGCCTTTCTCGCCTGATTCGGTACGTAATCCAAATCGCATGCCGGATCGGCATGTTCCAGATTGATCGTCGGCGGTATGACGCCTTCCTGTAAGGATTTCACGAGTGCGATGGCCTCTACGCCGCCGGATGCGCCCAGCATATGTCCGGTCATCGACTTGTTCGCCGTTACCGGAATGCGATACGCCTCCTTGCCAAACACCTGCTTAATGGCCGCTGTCTCCGAACGGTCACCGATGACCGTGCTTGTGGCATGGGCGCTGATGACATCCACATCAGATGGGGCGAGATTCGCCTCGGTCAGGGCCAGCTTCATCGCCCGTGCCGCACCGTTGCCGTCTTCCGGCGTGGCGACCATATGATAGGCATCCGAGCTGGCACCGTAACCGATGACCTCGCCCAGAATGACGGCGCCTCTGCGTAAGGCATGGGAGAGCGATTCCAGGACGAGGATGCCGGCACCTTCTGCCATGACAAATCCGTCCCGGTCCGTATCAAACGGCCGGCTGGCCCGGCCCGGTTCATCGTTGCGGGATGAAAGGGCGGTTGCGTTCGCGAAGCTGGCCAGTGAAATATCGGTCAACGCCGCTTCGGAGCCTCCCGCGATGATGATGTCGGATCGGCCGGCCTGGATGTTAAAGAAAGCCTCGCCGATCGCCGTATTGCCGATCGAACATGCCGTAACCGGGGCCTGCGTGGAGCCCAGCGCCTTGTATTTAATGCTGATGAGCGCTGCCGCCATATTGGGAATCATCATGGGTACCAGGGTAGGACTGACCCGTTCGGGACCCCGCGATGACAGCGTGCCGCTCTGATTCATCAGGGTCTGGATGCCGCCGATGCCGGAGCCGACATATACCCCCATCCGCTCATGATCGATCTGATCAAGATCGAGTCCCGACTGGCTTATGGCTTGATCCGCCGCAGCCAGCGCAAACTGGCAGAAGCGGTCCATACGCCGGGCTTCCTTGGCGCCGAACAGCGCGTTTGCGTCGAATTCCTTTACGGCACCTGCTATTTGTACCTTCTGTCTTGGTGTGTCCAAAGTTTCTATATGTGTAATACCGGACTCTCCTCGTACAAGCCGGGACCAGAACGTCTCAACATCATGGCCCAACGGCGATATGACGCCCATACCGGTGATAACGACTCTTTCCATGGTTCAAGCCTCCTTTAAGACTTTATAACTTGTCAATCTTAAGGTTATAATGTCACGTGTAGTATCCTATTACAAGATACCGTTTATCCTAGTATAAATACTGCTATCTTTAGTTGGATGAAGGAGGCTTATAAGATGAATTCCCAGGTTAGACTCCAAGCTTTGTCGGCTTTCCTGAAAGGACAGCGTGCCAAAATCTCGCCCGAGTCCGTCGGATTGCCGCCCGGGTCACGAAGAAGGACACCGGGCTTGCGCAGAGAAGAGGTGGCCCAGCTGGCAGGTGTCAGCACCACTTGGTACACCTGGCTCGAGCAGGGACGCGACATCCAGGTGTCGTCGTCCGTGCTGGACTGCGTCGCCAATGCGCTACAGCTGAACGCGGATGAGCGAAGATATCTGTATTCTCTGGCGCTGGAGAGCGGGGCGGAGCCTTATACGGTCAAACAAGAAGCGGTGCAGATCAGCCCGTCTCTGCAAAAAATCATCACCGAGCTGAAATATTGCCCCGTCATGATCTCGGATCGGATGTGCAACATCGTGGGGTGGAACCGTGCGGCTGCGTATGTGTTTCTTGATTTTGACCGCATCCCGCCCGAGGAGCGGAATATGATCCGGCTGCTTTTCACCCGCAGGGAGTTTCAGCGGCTGGCGGTGAACTGGGAGCAGTTCGCCAGCGGCTTCCTGTCGATGTTCCGGTCCTATTACGGTCAATATGTCGAGGATGAGTGGTATGACCGTTTTCTGGAAGAGATGAAACAGGGGCATCCGGAGTTCAATCGGATGTGGGAGCAGAGCCAGGTCAGCTATGCCCCGGAAGTACATCTGGAATTCCGGCATGCCAAGGCCGGAAAAATGGTATATGAGCTCACGTCGCTCAAAGTATACGGAAATGATGATCTGCGGTGCAGCATTTATACGCCAGCTCCGGATACGACCACGGAAGCAAAGCTGCGGCAGCTGATGGAGGAGAAGTAAGCGGAGGGGGGGCTCGGTAGAAGGGATTTGCGGGGCCCCGGACGCTATCGAGGGGAGTGGCGGGGCTGGGTGATGCTATCGAGGGGAGTAGCAGCGCTGGCTGCTCCTGTTGCTCCTGGTGTAGGATTCGGTTGCTGCTTGCTGTTGGTGCGGCTGAGGTAAGGGACTCCAGTGGTGTGTGCACTTGCTGTACCAAGAGTAGGGGTTCCGTTGCCGTTGCAGTAGCTGCGCCAAGAGTAGGGATTCCGTTGCTGTTACACTAGCTGCGCCTGAAGTAGAAGACTCCAGCTCCGATTGCACTTGCTGCACCCAGAGTAGGGATTTCGCGCCGCACTTACTGTTCTTGAAGTCATCTACTACTTGTTGCACCCGACTTATCGGACACCAGTTCCGCTATTTCATGAGATAACGCCATATTTTCAAACTTAGCGGACACTAGGTACGTTATTGGGCTCGTATTCGGCGTTTTATCGTTTTTTGGAGTAAATAACGGAACTAGGGTCCGTTCGAGTTCGAAAATGGTGGATTTTTCCCTAAATAACGTATCCTGTGTCCGTTTATGTATAGTATCGCCACCTAATACCCTGCTACCAGGCCCGACGTTCTGGTGCTGACTGTCTTGCGCAGGTGAGGACGATTCCGTGCCAGACTTACTGTTCTTGAATCATCTACTACTTGTTGCTCCCGACTTATCGGACTCCAGTTCCACTATTTTATGAGATAACGCCATATTTTCAAACTTAGCGGACACTAGGTACGTTATTGGGCTCATATTCGGCGTTTGCATCGTTTTTTGGAGTAAATAACGGAACTAGGGTCCGTTCGAGCTCAAAAATGGTGGATTTTTTCCTAAATAACGTATTCTGTGTCCGTTTATGTATAGTATCGCCACCTAATACCCTGCTACCTGGCCCAACGTTCTGGTACTGACTGTCTTGCGCAGGTGAGACGGATTCCGTGGCAAACTTACTGTTCTTGAAGTCATCTACTACTTGTTGCACCCGACTTATCGGACACCAGTTCCGCTATATTATGAGATAACGCCATATTTTCAAACTTAGCGGACACTAGGTACGTTATTGGGCTCGTATTCGGCGTTTTCATCGCTTTTTGGAGCAAATAACGGAACTAGGGTCCGTTCGATTTCAAAGATGGTGGATTTTTTCCTGAATAACGTATCCTGTGTCCGTTTATGTATAGTATCGACCTATTAACCTGCTACCAGGCCCGACGTTCTGGTGCTGACTATCTTGCACAGGTGAGGAGGATTTCGCGCTGGACTTACTGTTCTTGAATCATCTACTACTTGTTGCACCCGACTTATCGGACACCAGTTCCGCTATTTTATGAGATAACGCCATATTTTCAAACATAGCGGACACTAGGTACGTTATTGGGCTCGTTTCCGGCGTTTTCATCGTTTTTTGGAGCAAATAACGGAACCAGGGTCCGTTCGAGTTCGAAAATGGTGGATTTTTCCCTAAATAACGTATCCTATGTCCGCTTATGGATAGTATCGACCTATTAACCTGCTACCTGGCCCGACATTCTGGTACGGACTATCTTGAGCAGGTGAGGCGGATTACCTTCTAAGCAAGGGTACCTCAAGTTGAGCCGGATTACCTTCTAAGCAAGAGTACCTCAAGTTAATTTCGGATTACCCTCTAAGCAAGAGTACCTCAAGTTGAGCCGGATTACCTTCTAAGCAAGAGTACCTCAAGTTAATTTCGGATTACCCTCTAAGCGGGAGCACCTCAAGTTGATTTGGATTACCTTCTAAGCAAGAGTATCTTAAGTTGATTCGGATTACTTCTAAGCAAGAGCACCTCAAGTTGATTCGGATTACCTTCTAAGCAAGAGTATCTTAAGTTGAATCGGATTACCCAAGACACAGGACTTCAACTGGTTCGAACCTTAGAATCCTTAGTCATACAAGCTTCATACGCGTAAACAAAACGAAATCCTGTTAAGCATTAAACTCCTCCAAATAACAAAAATCCCGCGTTGGCTCAGGGCCTCCGAAAAATGGCAAGTTTTCAGTGGCCGTGTCCTCACACGGGGCTTTCTTTTATTCAACGATATGGTTATAGAACGGCATCTGGTAACCGCCTAGAAATTCCATAGGTATTCCGCTGTGCTTCACCCCTTCGGGGCCGAGTATCCAAGATCGCCTATCCGTTTACTCCTTGATATGACGATTACGCCCAGTCGCACCGCAGCGTGAAGAGATCCTTCAACTCATCGGTGGACAGCTCGGTAATCCAGCCCTCGCTGCTTGCGATAACCTGATCGCTCAGCTGCTGCTTGCTCTCCAGCATCTCGTCGATCCGCTCTTCGAGCGTCCCCATGGAGATGAACTTGTACACCTGGACATCCTTGGTCTGTCCCATCCGATAAGCGCGGTCGGTCGCCTGATTCTCCACAGCGGGGTTCCACCAGCGGTCGAAGTGGAACACGTGGTTCGCCGCGGTCAGATTCAGACCTACGCCGCCGGCCTTGATGGAGAGAATCATGACATTCGGCTGTTCTTCGGGCGGCAGGGTCTGGGATTGGAACTGCTCGATCATGCGGTCGCGCGTCCGCTTCGGTGTGCTGCCGTTCAAATACAGCACGGGTTCACCCAGCTCTTGATGCAGCACCTGCCGCATCATCTCGCCCATGCCGATATACTGGGTGAAGATCAGGCAGCGCTCGCCCTCGTCCCGCAGCTCCTTCACCATGGACAACAGCCGCTCCAGCTTCGCTGAACGGTTGACCACGGCCTCGGTATCAAGCAAGCCGCCGCCTCCCGGCAGTTCCGGGAGCGGCTCCTTCGTCAGCAGAGCCGGATGGTCGCAGAGCTGCTTGAACTGCGTCAGAGCTGCCAGAATGGCGCCTTTGCGCTCAATGCCCTCAAGCTTTTGCATGCGTTCCAGGAGACTGCTCACGGTCTGATCATAAAGCGCGCCTTGCTCGGCCGTAAGATGAATATAAGTCTTCATCTCATTTTTGTCCGGCAGGTCGAGCTGAATCGCAGGATCCTTTTTCTTGCGCCGAAGCATGAAGGGCTTAATCAGCTTCTGCAGGTCGGCCGTGCGCTGCTCGTTTTTGTCTTTTTCGATGGCCTGGATGAACCGGAGATTGAACGCCCGCAGGCTTCCAAGATATCCGGGATTGATGAAGTCATAGATGGACCACAGTTCGGACAACCGGTTCTCAATCGGTGTGCCGGTCAGCGCGACGCGATGCCTTGCCGGGAAGCTTCGCACGGCGGCGGATTGTTTGGTGTCGGCATTCTTGATGTTCTGGGCCTCGTCGATGCCGATCGTTTCCCACTTCATGTCTCTTAACATTTCTTGATCAAGCGTCGCCGTAGCATAAGAGGTAAGGATAATATCGGCTTGGTAAGCCTCTTTATAGAAATCCTCGCTGCTGCTTCGTTTGCCGCCGTAATGAAGCATGACCCGGAGCGAGGGGGCAAACCGTTCAAGCTCTTTCTGCCAATTGCCCAGCACTGAGGTGGGACAGATCAGCAGGGAAGGGAGGCGTCTTTCTTCCCGCTCCATCGTCATCTTCACGTGCAGCAGGTAGGCGATAAACTGCACGGTTTTGCCAAGACCCATGTCATCGGCAAGGCATGCACCAAGCCCGTAACGCCGCAAAAAGGCAAGCCAGGCAAAGCCGTCATGCTGATAAGTCCGCAGCTCGGCCTTCAGCCCAGCCGGGACAGGGAGGCTCGGCCATTCGTTTTGGCGGCCGAGCTGGCCTATGAGCTTCACGAGGTGCTCGTTCAGTTCCACCTCAAGCTTGATCCGCTCCGGATCCTGTGTTTCCTCCGAATCCTGCTTCGTCTGCTCCGACCCATCGTTGTTCCCGAGCAGATGAAGGTGCAGAATATCTTGAAACGATAGACCTTCCTCACGGTCTACGCCCGCCATCATCTGGCGGATTTGGGCAACCAGGGCGGGATCCAGCGGAATCCACTGCCCCCGGAACCGTACCAGCCGTTCGTTCCGGGCAACAAGCTCGGCGAATTCTGCCTCGGAAAGGGTAGCTTCCCCGATGGCGATGCGCCAATCGAAATTGACCAGCGCGTCCAGACCGAACAGGGAACTGCCGCTGCTTCGCTCGGCGTTCTCGCCCTCGCCCGAGCGTACCTTCGCCCGCAGCTTGGGCTTCTTCTTGCTGGCGGCTTCCCACCAAGCGGGCAATAGGACCAGCCAGCCTGACTGGAGCAGCCGCTGGCTGTCGTCGGTCAGGAACTGCCATGCCGCCTCGTCGGACAGCGGCCTACCGAGCACGTCTTCAGCCGGAGCATGAAGCACCCTTGCCGGCAGTGCTGCCTGCAATCCTTGGAGCCAGCCGGGGGCCCGCTCCTTGATATGAGGTGTCCATGTCTCGGGCCATGATCCATATGCCTGCCCGTCTTCAGCAAGACGAACGGCTGCAAGCGCCGCGGCGTCTTGCTTGTCTTGCAATACAAGACGAAGACGCCATTCGGCTTCGTCTTCGTCAGGCTCCAACAATTGCAGCAGCGGCCGGAATGGAGCGGTATCCGGTCGCCATCCGATGGCGATCAGCCATGACTTGTCGTCCATGCCCTCGGCTGCCGTGCGGTTCGGCGAGAAGAGAAGCGGGTATTCTCTGCGCAGGTCAGCCGCCGACTCTTCGCTGCCGTAACACTGGTCTTGCACGGCGGCGGAGAACGCTGCCCGCAAGCCTTCATTCCATATCTCGTCTGCATTCAGCAGGGACAGACGGGACTGCTCTTCCGCTTTGAACGCCTCTGTATCCCAGATCCATTGCAGCTTGCCCAATCTGAAGGCGCTCAAGCTGGGCGCATATTGCTTATTCTGAATGCAAGCTGCCAGCGAAGGCGCAAGTTCAATGAAGGGAAGGCAATCCTCGTCCCATACCCATTCAATATGTTCCAGCAGCCGTCCATCCGCAAAGAACGGTATGACCTGCTCGGAAGGCAGGATGACCACTTCCATGTCCTGAACGGATTGAACGGTAAGCTCTGTTCCGTAGAAGGAAGCTTCGTGCCACGCGAATAAACGGTGCTTCAGGTATTGTCCGGACACATAACCCTGCATGACAGTAGAGCCGTATATGACGGCATCTCCGTATTCGCTTAGCGCCATGTGGACCGTGATGGTTTCTGTGTGTCTGCTCATGATATCAGCTTTCCTCTCCGCAGCTCTTCCTGGAATGCGCGAAGCCGGCTGTTTCGTACAGATAACGAGATAATGAACAGATCCCAGCGCTCCTGCTGCTTGAGCTTTTTGTATAGCTTGGCTAACCGTTTGAGCAGCTTGACGGCTGCTTTATATCCGGCTCGGTTCTTATGAAGGATGTACCGCTCAACGGCCTGATGGTAAAAAGGCAGCAGAAGCTCGGGTGCGTTCTTCTCGATCGGTGCCAGCTCGCTGACCCGGAGTTCCAGCGGCTCCCGGCCTGTGCTTAGTTGATAGTCGATCCATTCCCGCCATCTCCCGTGCGTGATCAAGGCATTCTGATAGATGTCCTTCGAATAAGGAAGCATGTCGGCAAGACTGCTCCACATCCGTTCAGCCTCCTCGGGCAAGTGCTCTATGACGGCATCCCAGTAGTATTGATAGCTGCTGAGATGCTCGTTGCGGTGACTGCCAAGCAGCGGGCCGATCTCCGGGAGCCAGCGGGCCAAGCGGTCCCATTGCTGCCCTGAATGCAGCATGTCGAAGAAGCCAAGGACGGAAGCGGGGGGCAGGCTGCTGACCTTGTCTGCTTCCCTGATCAGGTCCCAGGACGATTCATCTTCTCCGAGATAGAAGGCCATTAAGCCCTGCGCCATATACCATGAGGCGCGTGAAAGACTGCTGCTGAATTCGGCTTCGGCTGTCTGCAGCTGCTCTAACTCCGCCTGGATTAAGCTGCTGTCTTTTTTCGAAAACGGATAGATCCAGTACATCCAGAGCTGCATATAGATCTGGGCGTAAAATTTGCGGTTCCGCGGCTCGCTCAGCATGCTCCGCCGGGCATGCGAAATCGTCTCGGTCAACCGCTGCCTGAATGCCTCCCCATGTTCGCTGACCTCCAGCCCTTCGTGGAAGATGCGCTCGATTCTGGCCAGGATATGATCCGCTGCCACCTGCGTATGATAGCCGATGTAGGAGCCGGAGGAATTCCAGGCACTGGCGGGCTGCTTGACGAGCTTCTCGAGAATGAAGAGATGCGCATGGAGCTCGTATAACGGATCCAGATCCGGCGGAAGCGGGGGTTTAATGTGATGGAGGGAAGCCAGCGCATTTTTGGCGTAAAACGAATTCTGCGTATTCGTTCCCAGCGAAGCCGTGCAAACTTCGAACAGCTCATGCCATGCGGAGATTGGCAGGTCGGGCAAATGATCCGCTTTGACTCTCCATTTTGATGCTCCGGCAGACGGTCGGTCCTGCGCTGGGCTGAAGCCGGACTCGCTTCGGTCATACGAAGAGGTGGAAGCATATGTGGTGGAATGCGCATTAACCAGGGCGTGAATGGAACGACCCTGAAGTTGAGCATAGTCAAGCAGAACAGCCACCATATGCTTGCAGCCATCCTTAACGGGACAGCTGCATTCGCTGTCGCTCAAGGAGCGAAGGTGAAGCTTGGTACGGTAGGTTTCCGTTCCATCCACGGAAGCCTCGACCACACCGGTCTCATCTGCCGGCTCGCTGGCGTGGACACGACCTTGCTTGTAATACTGAAATCCCCGTTTAATGGTCAAATCGCTGAAAAATCCGGCGGTTTGTTGAATCAGCGTCTGCCATTGTATATCATCTAACGTTTCGTTTGAGTTCATCATCGGACGGTCTCCTAAGAGAAATAATTCTAAGTATCCATTTAATCTATCACATTCCCATAGATGAAGAAACAAGCCAGGGCAGCTTCTCGCTGGAAAAGCCCGGCAACAGGCTGCACGGGCTTTCTTTTATGGGCGGAGCGATATGTGTTCTCCCTAAACCTAATACTGAATCGTAAACCGGCCGATCTGATCGCATTCCTCGGCGAACCAGACCTCGCCGCCGGAATCCACGGTTATGCCATGAGGTTCTGCGGAGGGGGTAGGGATTGGATACTCGGTAATGTCCCCGGTACAGGTAATTCGTCCGATTTGATTGGCTCCCCATTCGGTAAACCATAGATCCTCGGAAACACCCGCCGTGATGGCATGGGGTCTGGCATTCCCGGACGGGAGCTTGAATTCCGTAATTTCCCCGGCGGTTGTAATCCGACCGATTTGATTGCCGTTGATTTGAACAAACCATAGAGCGCCATCGGCACCTGTCGTGATGCCGACCGGTCCGGATTGCTCTGTTGGAATCCGGTACTCGGTAATCTTCCCGTCCACCGTAATTCGGCCGATGCAGTTGTTCTGGTTTTCCGTAAACCACAACGCGCCGTCCGGACCGGCTGTAATATAGGAAGGGTACGATCCTTCGCATGGTAAGTCATATTCCGTGATAATGCCTGCCGGCGTTATACTTCCGATTCGGTTGCCGATTAGCTCGGTGAACCATATGGCTCCATCCGCACCCTCAGCCAAGCCGTAAGGAGACGAATTGGCTTCAGGCATCTCGAATTCCGCAAATGTTCCTTCCATTGTCATCCTTCCGATTTTATTTGCTTTGTACTCCGTAAACCAGAGGTCACCGGTATGGGCAGAGAGGATGGACATGACCCCGGCATCTGGAGTCGGCACTTCGAACGTGCGTATATCCCCATCTTTGGTGAGCCGTCCGATCCGGTTTCCTTTTTGTTCCGTGAACCATATGGTCCCATCTTGTCTTGCCGTAATACCATAAGGTCCCGATTCCCGATTCGCTGTCTTGTATTCCTGTGCGGCGATCTGCATGCAAACATGCCTCCTGTTTAGAAAGTAGTTGTTAGGAATGCTTTATAAGACGGATTCTTCATTTGTCTGAGCGTAAACATGTCTCTCGCTCCGGTTGCCCGTAATCGGGGAGGTTCAGTCTTGGATGTTTGGATGAGTGCCTGTCATGGATAATCTCCATTCTCTCAATAGGTGTTTTTAAAATAGAAAAAGCCTCCCACTCCGAGATTTCGGAATAGGAGGCTAATATGAACAAGGAAGATGCGGACTTTCATGTAGAAGTCTCAAACATCCACCTGTCACATATAAAAAAAGCCGCACGAATCCTATCCCGAAAACCTCGTATCGAAATCGAAGTGTTTTCCAAATGCTTGGGACAGGATTAGTAGATCATTGGCTTTTGGTTCACCCTTTCATTTCTGGTTGCCTAGACTTTACCACAGGAGATTCAGTGGTTTCAACCCTGAATTAACTGAAGTTTACCTTCACAACCGCCGGTTTCTTTTCTCATCGATGTAGAGTTCGAGCGCGGTTATGGCCCGGATCATCAATTTAATGAGGAGATACAAAGCATACAAACCAAGCAGCATAAAAAGTCCGTTTATGATTAAGATCAACATGGGCCATAAATTAAACATGGAACTGGAACTACCTATACTCATATGGCTCGCCTCCCTTCAATATTTTCCTTGCAGGGTTCTCCCGGAACCGGAATGATAACTTCGAACTCTTTATTCCATAATATAACAATCATATCTGATTCTAACATAACAGAAGGAGCGTGGTCATGATTTTTGCCATTGAATGGGGTGAATGATTGGATGCCCGGCAGGAAGGGGGCGACAGAGGAAGTATTTACATCATTTATGGATATGAACGAACCAATCCCGGTCACGATGCGTTTTAGTTATATAAACCTTATATTACAACCCAAGGAGATTTAGAGAACATGATCACCCGGAAATGGACAAGAATAGCAGTAAGCGGCGCTATAGCGGCCACCATGCTGATGAGTACCTTCGTACAGGCTCAGGCTGAAGCTGCACCCAAGAAGGAAATGGAATTAAACATCAATCATTGGATTGTTACGACGGATGTTAATCCCGTCATCGTGAATCAGACCACGCTGGTTCCCTTGCGCGTTATGAAGGACTACTTGAAACCCATGGAGCTTCACTGGAACAACAAAAACAAGACGGTAACTGTCAACACAGGTGCCGATCAAGTCACGTTAGAGATGGGAAGCATGAAGGCGAAGGGAAAAGGGAAGGCATATTCACTATCCGTTCCCGCAGCGTTAAAGGATGGCCACGTTATGGTTCCGATTCGATTTATAGCGGAGCTGTACGATGCAGAAGTAGGCTGGGATACGAAGGAGAGAATGATTTACATCTATACTCCGGATGTCGACGTGTCAACGGCGGAGGAGAACGGGCATGTAAAGCTGTATCCGGTAAGCGTTACGAAATACGGCAGATATGAAGGCATGGTGGTCGAGGTTGAGGGAAGGAAGCGGGTCTTTGAAGACTGGAACGGCGGGGACGGTACCCGTAAACCCGTCATTCAATATCAGGATGTGACAGGCGATGGGAAGCCTGATTGTTCTACGTGGACGGGACCGGCACGGGGCTTTACATGGGAGAGATGCATGTTGTCGACGCCGAGACTCTGAAGGAAATCCCTATCGAATCATTGGAGCAGGCGGTATTGAGCCATGTGCAATCCAACATCGAGAAGTATGCGGATCACTTTGTTATCAAGCTTTTGATCGACGGGAAGGAGTATGTCCAAAGGGTCGAGGATGATTCCAAGGATAAAAGCTACTTATATGATAAGGTTGGCTTCGGCGCCATCGTCAGGCACAAACTAGCGGAAGGCCGGCTTGTTACGGAAGCGGCAGGGAGCATAAGTCCGGCCGGTTTTGCCGGGAATCTGCAAATAACGTATCGATTTCAAGAAGAGTCGAACCGGTTTGTGGTGGATAGCATCGAATACAGTCTGGAAGAGTAGGAGAAGTAATCGTTTATTGCACACATAACTTTAGAACTACATATAAACGCATATGCAATAAGAGGGGATAAACTTGAACGAGAAGCCACTAATCTTGATAGTATGATAGGTCTTGCTAATAAAAAGGGTGCTGCGGCGCTCTTTTTTTACGTTTTTAATCCAATTCATCCTAATTTATCCCCTCCCCGATCTCCAAAAAAGAACGAATGGAAGTGGCACATATGGAACATATGCAAGAAGATTTCATCCCCTTTCATAGGCCTTTATTACCATTTACTTGAGTCTAAAGATTCCTCTAAGATAGTTAATAAACCTGACACATTTTTGCTAGGAAAAGAGAGTGATTTCAAAGTAAACGCATTCAATGTCAAGTAATATAACAAGCCCATACCATAGGGACTTTGAACGAGGTGTTTTTATGCAGCAATGGCTTGGGAAATCGCTAAAGCATAAATTGTCGTTACTTATTATTGTCGCTACGCTGGTGCCGCTGCTGTTTCTTGGTATTTTCTCTTTTAACATAGCCAAGAGCCTGACGGAGGAGAAGGCCAAGATTACAGGAATGAATACGCTTCGGCAGCTGGAAGCTTACCTGGATACAATGGTCAAAGACGTGGAGAACATCTCGTTGTTTCTCATCGGGCATACCGGAGTTCAGGCCTATCTGAAGACCGAGCAGAGCAACTATGTCCAGCAGACGACGGTTATCAATTTTTTGACGAACCTGGCCTTTTCCAAAGATTATATCGCCAACATCATTGTCGAACCGCTCGGCAGCAAAGATGCAATCTCGCATAAATCCTTGGTACGGTCCGAGTTCCGGGATATTACCGAAATGGTTCCCGACTATTACGAGCAGCATCCCAAATGGTGGTCCTTTGTTCATCGCCAGTGGACCTTCGAAGGCGTTAGGAAAGTCATTACGTTGGCCAGACCGATTCGGAGCACGGATAAATATAAGCCGATCGGGAACCTGCAGATTAACCTGGACCAGGGCGTCATTGCCAATCAATTCCGGCAGGCCGTTCTAGAGAAGACCGGGTTTGTCCTTCTTCTTGACGAGAATAATCGGATCATCGCCGGTCCGCCGGATATGGAGACCAATCTTACGCTTGCAGATTATTATCCTGCGATTGGAGAGTTTGAGGGGCTCAGCGGCAATATTGACTATGGCGAAGGGAGTAACAAGAAGACCATCCTCTATAAGAAAATGTCCAGCGTGAACTGGAAACTGGTCGGCATCATTCCTTCACAGGAATACCGTTCCCAGAACCAGTACTTCATCAAATTGACGGCGGTTGCGGTCACGGTGGCCATCCTGCTCGCCATTATACTGGTACTTTTCCTGATCCAGAAAATTACGAATCCGCTGTCCGTGCTAACGAAGTTTCTCAAGAACTCAAGCCCGGAGGAGCCGCTGCCTGCGCTCCCGGTTAAGACGGTCGATGAGGTCGGACAGCTCATTATCAGTTATAACCGGCTCAGCTCGCGAATTGTGAAGCTTACCGATGAAGTGAAGCTGAACGAGTCGCTGAAGAAGGAGGCGGATATGCATGCGCTGCAAGTGCAGATCAATCCGCATTTCCTCTACAATACGCTGTCATCTATCCATTGGCTGGCGCTGATGAACCAGGATGTGAAAATTGCCGAGATGGTGGGATCGCTCAGTGATTTCCTGAGGTTCAGCCTCAATAACGGGCAGGAATATTGCACGATTCAGCAGGAAATTATGCATGTCCGTCATTACGTGAATATCCAAACCATCCGCTATCCGGAAAAATTCAAGTTTGAGGTTCATGTGGAGGAAGAGCTGTATCAGCACACCATGTTAAAGCTGCTGCTGCAGCCGTTGGTTGAAAACTCCATGCTGCATGGTATTTTGAGCCGTGACGGGATGGGGACGATTACGATTCGCGGGCATCGCGAGCCTGAAGGGATCCACTTCGTGGTGGAGGATGACGGCATCGGAATGACGACGGATCGCCTGAAATGGCTTCAGGATCAGCTGGTTGAGAATCCGCTGCAGTACGAGAAGGGGCAGACCCCGCGCGGAAGCTACGGGCTGCGAAATGTCCATAAACGGCTGCTCCTTCATTACGGCAAGGATGCGGGCTTGCGTGTGGAGAGTACGGAAGGAGCCGGAACGCGTGTGATGTTTACGATACCTGATTTACCTGAAATTCAACAATCTGAATTATCCAGCAAAGGGGATGGCGACAATGAAGGTACTGATCGTTGATGATGAAGTGATCATTCGAAATGGTCTGAGTACAGTGATCAATTGGGCCGATAACGGCTTTACGGTGCTGACGCCCGCGGCTTCAGCGGAGGAAGCCCTTCAGCGTATTCCCGTTGAAATGCCCGAAATTATTTTTACCGATATTCGCATGACAGGCTTAAGCGGACTGGATATGGCACATGAAGTCAAGCAGCAGTATCCCGAGATCGAAATCATTGTTATATCGGGATATGACGAATTCTCATATGCGCAGCAGGCCATGCGGGAAGGCGTAAGTGACTATTTGCTGAAGACGAGCAGGCCCGGGGAAATTATCGAGGCTGCTGTCCAAGCAAGAGAGCGTTTGTTACAGCGCAGGCTTACACAAGCGAAGGGAAGGGCGCAGGAGTTGGTAGTCAGCCGGGGTTTCCTGAGAAGGCTGCTTGCTTCCGGCACTCCGCTGGACGAGCATGCCGAGGCCGAATTGTGTGAGCGATACCCGGAGCTGCGTTTGGAATCGAACGGCTCGGTGCTGCAGATCTGGATGCTGTCGATATATCCACTGCATCCAGAAGAAGAGGAACAATCGAACGTTAGCGAGCTGCATCGATTAATCGGCACGGAGTTGGCCGAAGAGCTGCAATGCGCGTGGCTGGAGTGGAACGGCTCCCTGCTTCTGTTGGTGCGGGCAGAGCCGAATAATGGCTGGGGGCGGGTAGATTCCGCTCTGCGGAAGATGGAATCCACGCACGCCTGCCGCATCACGGCTGCCAGCGGCCGACGGGTCGCAAACGCCAGGGAGCTGCACATTGCGCTGGCTACCGCGGTAGAGGCCAGCTCCTACGAGTGGCTGCTGCAATCGGAACGGCATATCCGTTATGAAGATATCGAAGGACGAACAGGCATCCGCACGGTCTGTTCGATGGAGGAAGAAACCAAACTGTCATCCCTGCTGCGTTCGGGAGAATCCGCCGACTTGCAGGCATGGGTGACGGATTTGCTGCGGCGCATCCAAAGTCAGGGCCAGGCAACGCCCGGCTCGGTTCAGGCTTACCTGCATTCCCTGATCGTCTCGGCACAACGATGGCTTATACGGGCTGCGACGTCTATCGGCTATACCAGTCCGGTGAAAGTGGAAGAGACGTACGATATCCGCGAGTTGACCAAGAATCCGGAGAAGGTACTGATCGATTCGCTCGGACTCATCATGAAGGAGTACCGTGATATGGTGTCGACGACAAGTCCCGTCCAGCGAGCGATCTCCTTCATTCATGAGCATCTGGGCCAGAGCTTGTCTCTCCAACAAGTGGCGAAGCATGTTCATATGAACCCCAACTATTTCAGCGAGATGTTCAAGAAGGAAACCGGACAGAATTATATCGAATTCGTGACCCAGGCGAAACTGCGAAAAGCGATGCACCTGCTAAGGGAAACGCCAGCCAAAATCAGTGAAATCGCGAATGAAATCGGCTATGAGGATATTAAGTATTTTAACCGCCTGTTCAAGAAATGGACGGGACAAACCCCGTCGGAGTATCGGGCAAATCCTGAATTTTGTCCCTCTATGGACTGAATTATATCCCCTATGTAAGCGTTATATCCTTTTATATACTTGGACTAATCATCTAAGACGTTTCATCATTTTCGTATATTAAAAAGGGGGATTGACCATGAGACCAAAACGTAAAATAGGTCTTGTACTGCTGATGATGTCACTGGTCCTTGCAGCTTGCGGAGGCGGGCAGAGCAAAGAGCAGGCGGGAGGAAATGAAGGCAATCAAGAGAAGGTCAAGCTGACCATCTGGCATAACTTCGCCGGTGACGACCTGCGCGCAAAATCAGTCCGAAGTTTTATCGATCAGTTTGCTCAGGACCATCCTGAAGTGACGCTCGATGCACAAGCGATTCCGCCGGACGGCTACCGTCAACGTCTGAGTACGGTTGCGGCTGCGAATGAAATGCCGGATGTATTCTTCGTATATGCAGGAAGTCAGTCAGCCGAGCTTCATCAGGCGAAGCTGCTTCAGCCGATTACAGAGGTGCTCGATGCGCATTCGGATTGGAAGGATAAATTCCTGCCGGGAGCGTTTGATCCGTACGAGTTCGAGGACGGCCAGATCTACTCCGCTCCACTAGGCATGTCGGCAACTTCGATTCTCTATTACAACAAAGCATTGTTTGACAAACATAACGTAAAAGTTCCAACGACTTGGGAAGAAATGATGGCAGCGGTTAAAACGTTCAACGATAACGGCATTACGCCGATCGCGCTCGGAAACAAAGCGCCATGGGTTGCGCAATCCACCATTATCGGATCGATTGCCGACCGTGTGACAGGCACCGAATGGTTTAAGAAAGCGGCAGCACAGGATGGCGCGAAATTTACCGATCCTGAGTTTATCGAAGCGCTTGGATATTTCAAAGAGCTCGTCGACAACAAAGCATTCCAAGAAGGTGCCAACAGCATCGACAACACGCAAGCCGAGCAGTATTTCATCCAAGGCAATGCAGCGATGATGATCAGCGGCGCGTGGACGCTCACCAACTTGGCGGCTTCTTCCTCGGAAGAGCAGATGAAGGATATTGAAGTGACGACTCTGCCTGCAATCCCTGGAGGCAAAGGCGAAGCTAACACCATCTCCGGCGGAGCTGGCGGCGGTCTGGCTCTTAGCAGCAGAACGGAAGGGAAAGCGAAAGAATTGGCGCTGGAGCTGATTTATGCGGTCAGCGGACCGGAAGCGCAAAAAGCGATTGCCGAGAGCAACTCCATGGTCATGTACGATACCGAAATCGATGAGTCGAAAGTTACTTCCTTGTACTACAAAGCCTTTAACCTGGTGAAATCCACAGGCATTACGCCGGTGTACGATGCTTATCTGTCTGCAGAGGCGGCTGAAGTCATCAACAACGGTCTGCAGGAAATTATGATGGGCGGTCCCGTCGAAGGTGTGGCCCAGAAGCTGCAGGACGCGCAAGCCAGATCCGCTACTCCATAAGAAACCATTCACCACTGCATAAGGATTAGGAGGGAGGAGGCTGCCATGCCTACAGCGATGAGAAGCAAAGGATTTATAGCCATAGCTCTTCTTCCTGCGCTTCTGTTGTTTCTGATATTTGTCATTATTCCGGTCTTCTGGTCAGCTTACTACGGATTTTTCAGTTGGAAAGGGTTCGGAGACGCCACATTTATCGGCCTTGATAATTATATAGAGATGTTCAAGGATCCGATCTTCTGGCGGGCGCTTCGAAACAACCTGATTCTGGTCGTATCATCCATTATTGGTCAGGTTCCAATCGCGTTGATTCTGGCCATTGTATTGTTCAAGAATTCGTTCTTCTCCAGGTTCATCCGGTCTGCCGTATTCATGCCGATGGTTCTCTCCACGGTTGTTGTCGGTCTCATCTGGGGTTACATTTACCATCCTCAGTTCGGAATCGCTAACTATGTGCTGGAGATGCTCGGTCTGGAGTCATGGACCCGTGCCTGGCTGTCCGATCCAAAAGTCAATATGCTGGCGATATCGATCCCGATTAACTGGGCGAACATCGGCCCTTATCTGGTCATCTTTATCGCAGCACTGCAAAATATTTCACCGGAGATCCATGATGCGGCCAAAATTGATGGGTCCACCGGCTGGAACAAGCTGATGCAAATCACGCTGCCGATGATCTGGAGCACGGTTGTCGTAACCATTGTGCTCTGTATCTCGGGAAGCCTGAAGGCTTTTGATCATGTTATCGTCATGACGGGCGGCGGACCGGCGCAATCGACCGAGCTGCTTGCCACCTACATGTACAACAGCACGTTCAGCGTGTATCGCTACGGTTACGGCTCCGCCGTTTCCACGATGATTATGATCGTCAGCGCCATTCTTATCGCGCTTAACTATTTCGCAACGCGCAGAAAGCCAAGTTAACATGAAGGAGGGAGCGATGTGAATTTACAGACGACCGGGACCGGAAGTGCCTCAGGGAAACGCGTCATCACGAAGGGGTTAACCGGGTTCGTAAAATTGCTGCTGATTGTGTATGCGATTCTTACGCTCTATCCCTTGTACTGGCTTTTTACGAGCGCGTTTAAATCGAATCAGGATTTCTTCACCAACCCTTACGGCTTGCCGAAGGAGTGGATGACCGAGAATTTATTCCGGGCATGGGAGCTTGGAAATATGGGCAGAGCGATGCTGAATTCAACGGTTGTGACGATTACAGCCGTCGTTCTGACCATCCTGCTCAGTGTACTTGCGGCGTATGTACTGTCCAGATTCGAGTTTCGGTTCAAAAAGCTGGTGGTCGTGTTGTTTACGACCGGGCTGCTGATTCCGATTCACAGTACGCTGGTGCCCTTGTTTATTATGATGAAAAATATCGGATTACTCGACACGTACGGTGCGCTCATTCTGCCGTATACGGCATTTGAGCTGCCGATCGCAATCTTCTTGGCGATGGCCTACATGTCATCCATTCCTAGAGAGATTGAAGAAGCGGCCATGATTGATGGCAGCGGCTGGTGGGGAATCTTCGGCAGAATGATTCTTCCGCTCTGTACGCCCATCGTGGCAACGATATCGATTCTGGCATTCCTCCGATTCTGGAATGACTTCTCCTTCGCACTCGTATTTATTAATACGCAAGCGCTAAAGACGCTTCCGCTCAGTCTGTCCCTGTTCTCGGACGGCTTCGGTACGGATTATAGCTTGACGATGGGAGCGATGGCGATCGCAGTCATTCCAACAATTGTGGCTTACCTGATCTTGCAGGAGCAGATTATGAAGGGTATGGTGGCAGGATCCATCAAAGGTTGAATCTTTAGCTTCAAGGAAATCCATTATCGCAAGGCAAAGCCCCTTCCGGACAACGGAAGGGGCTTTGCTTATTATTAGGTCAACCAGGATGGTTGACCTAATTCCATTTCGCTTCTCCCTCGAAAATATTCATGCACGATTTTCGGCTACGCCATGCCGGCATATCCAATATAATAGGAACACCAGGACAATGAGAGCATGATAGGATAGCTTGCAAGCGATAGCAAAGAGTAAGTACATGAGATCGAGGAGGAACCCCAAGTGATATCGGCTGCGAATCGACAGGAGTATTACCAGGCATTGCTGGAAAAGAAATCGGAGTACGAGGGCGTTTTTTATGTTGGCGTGAAAACAACGGGGGTATTCTGCCGCCCGACATGCCCAGCCCGGAAACCGAAGATGGAAAATTGCGAATTTTACGAGACGGCTCAAGAAGCGCTGCTTGCTTCCTTCAGACCCTGTAAACGATGCCGTCCTCTATCACACCCCAATCAGGTGTCCGACCTGGTGCGGCTGCTCGTCGAGGCGGTGGAAGAAAACCCGGAGAAAAGATGGACCAACCAGGACTTTCAGAAGATGTCCGTGGATGCTTCGACCGCAAGGCGCCAATTCAAAAAGCGGTTCGGAATGACCTTCGTTGAATATGCACGGGCCCGGCGGATGGGACTTGCCCTGAAGCAAATCCGGGAGGGGCACGCCGTCATCGATGCGCAGCTATCAACCGGCTACGAGTCCAGCAGCGGCTTTAGGGATGCATTTTCCCGCATCATGGGCGCGGCGCCTAGCCGATCGGGGCACCATAACATCTTAAAAGCTTCATGGATCGACACGCGTCTCGGACCGATGATGGCCATCGCAGATGAGGAGGCGTTGTATCTGCTCGAATTTGTAGACCGCCGGGGCTTGGAGCGTGAGGTTGAACGTCTTCGGCAGAGAACCAAGTCGGCAATCGTTCCAGGTTACACAGCACCGATTCGTTCGATCGAGCTTGAGCTCGGCACGTATTTTGACGGGAAATTATCGGAATTCAAGACGCCCTTGTTCCTGTTAGGATCGCCATTTCAAAAAGAAGTATGGGACCAGTTACTGCAGATTCCACCCGGACAAACGTCTTCGTATGGCGAGATCGCAGCAACCATGGGAAGGCCCACCGCTTATCGTGCCGTTGCCCAAGCGAATGGCGCCATCCAGCTCGCGATTGTCATTCCATGCCACCGAGTGATCAATACGAGCGGCGAATTGGGCGGATACGGCGGAGGATTGTCTCGCAAGCAGTGGCTGCTCCATCATGAGAAATCGATGAGCAATGCAACCATACATGAATAGTAGACTTTGGTCGTAGAAAAGGTCTTACCTATAGGTAAGACCTTCAGATTGTCGAGAAACCCTGCACTTTTTTCAAAGTACAGGGTTTCTCCCTTTTTAAGTGGTCACCTCAAGAGGGGAAATGGGGGGATTACCCCCTGTTTTCCAGGCGATCCAAGTGGATCGCCATCTTCTTCATATTCTGCACGGT
>NZ_JBNDYG010000078.1:0-20581 GCF_049893405.1 Paenibacillus sp. Dod16 | reverse complement strand
AAGCCCCCCTCAAGATGAGATTTCCCAACTAGTAAGACCCCTTGAAGACGACGAGGTAGATAGGTTGGAGGTGGAAGTGCAGCAATGCATGGAGCTGACCAATACTAATCGGTCGAGGGCTTATCCAAATGACCCCAAAAAGTGAAGTGAAGCTTTGAAGCTGACACCGAATACTTTTCGGGGACCCCGATACCACATCGGGTAATGCTACGGATTCTAATCAATGCAAATTTCGTTTCGTATCTAGTTTTCAGGTGATCAAGCATCTGAACCGTTTGGTGGCGATGGCGGAAGGGTTCCACGCGTTCCCATACCGAACACGACCGTTAAGCCTTCCAGCGCCGATGGTACTTGGACCGAAGGGTCCCGGGAGAGTAGGACGTCGCCAAGCGGATATATTCCCTGATAGCTCAGTTGGTAGAGCACTCGACTGTTAATCGAGTTGTCACAGGTTCGAGTCCTGTTCGGGGAGCCACTTGCTTCCATAGCTCAGTAGGTAGAGTGCATCCATGGTAAGGATGAGGTCACCGGTTCGATCCCGGTTGGAAGCTCCAGATTCGCTTTTGAATTGGACATGCATTGTGAAATTGCGGCCCGTTGGTCAAGGGGTTAAGACACCTCCCTTTCACGGAGGTAACAGGGGTTCGAATCCCCTACGGGTCACCATTATTCTTAATGCAACAGGGGATGAGAATCCCGTCGGTTCGTCGGAGGATAACTTCGTAAGCAGAGGCTTCGCAGTCTCGAACGAAGTGAGAGTATCCCCTACGGGTCACCACTATTTTTATTCCATATTGTATGGAGGCTTAGCTCAGCTGGGAGAGCATCTGCCTTACAAGCAGAGGGTCGGGGGTTCGATCCCCTCAGCCTCCACCATTTCATGCATGATTCTAACGAGAATCAGCACAATAGAAGTATCTCATCGATTTTGGGGATTAGCCAAGCGGTAAGGCAACGGACTTTGACTCCGTCATGCATAGGTTCGAATCCTATATCCCCAGCCACTTTACCCCTAAAAGTGAAGTTACGCTTTGAAGGTGATTCCGAATACTTTTCGGGGGCCCTGAATTGCGAGCCATTAGCTCAGTTGGTAGAGCACCTGACTTTTAATCAGGGTGTCGAAGGTTCGAGTCCTTCATGGCTCACCATTGTTTCATCTTGTGCGCGTGTGGCGGAATTGGCAGACGCACTAGACTTAGGATCTAGCGTCTTTGACGTGGGGGTTCAAGTCCCTCCACGCGCACCATTTATGCGGACGTGGCTCAGCGGTAGAGCATCGCCTTGCCAAGGCGAGGGTCGCGGGTTCGATTCCCGTCGTCCGCTCCATTTGCGCCCTTAGCTCAGCTGGATAGAGCGTTTGACTACGAATCAAAAGGTCGGGAGTTCGAATCTCTCAGGGCGTGCCATTTTTTAAAAAAATTAATATCGGGATGTAGCTCAGCTTGGTAGAGCACCTGGTTTGGGACCAGGGGGTCGCATGTTCAAATCGTGTCATCCCGATTTGTTTAAGATTTATGCCCCGCAAAAGTAATCGGATTATACTCCGAGGTGTAGCATCTCTTTTGTGGGTTGATATGCGGGTGTAGTTCAATGGTAGAACTCCAGCCTTCCAAGCTGGTAGCGTGGGTTCGATTCCCATCACCCGCTCCATACATAAGCAGGACATCACCGTGTGTGATGTTTTTTTACATATTCACACGACTATCCTGCGAAGTGTTAATGTGCTAAAGAACAAAGGCAGGTCAAGGTTTATAGGACTAATGTCCATGGTATATGGGTATATCAATATCATGAGTTTTGTCGATTTGGCTAATTTTTTCGCCTGGAAAATGCAGATTTTCATGCGCTTTTATTGTATGATGTTAGGAAGGCGTTACGTCCTATAGACAAACTGCTGAAACGGGTTGAGATGGGAGGAGTAGCATGACTGAACTTACAGTAACCGCAAAGAGCAATTCCAACAATCTGCTGCGGCGAGATGTACGGTTCCTTGGCAATATTCTTGGAGAAGTTCTTGTCCACCAAGGTGGCAATGAGCTTTTAGATATAGTTGAGAAAATTCGTGAAACGAGTAAATCGTTGCGATCCGTATTCCTGCCAGAATTGTTTGCAGATTTCAAAAGGATCATCAGCACCTTGGAGCCCGACATTCGCCATCAGGTGATTCGCGCGTTTGCCATTTATTTTCAATTGGTTAATATCGCAGAGCAGAATCATCGCATTCGTCGCAAACGTGATTACGAACGTTCCGCCGGGGAGAGTGTTCAACCAGGTTCCATTGAAAGCGCGGTCCAGGATTTGAAAGAGCGCAATATTACGTTTGAAGAAGTTCAAGAAATTCTCGAAAGTCTATCCCTTGAGCTGGTAATGACAGCTCATCCAACAGAAGCGATGCGTCGAGCTATTCTGGATATTCATAAACGGATAGCGGACGATGTTATGCAACTGGACAACCCGACACTGACATTCCGCGAACGAGAGCAGCTTCGGGAGAAACTACTGAATGAAGTGATTACGCTATGGCAAACCGACGAGCTTCGTGACCGTAAGCCGACCGTTCTTGATGAGGTCAGAAACGGTATGTATTATTTTCACGAGACTCTGTTTCACATTCTGCCAGAGGTTTATCAAGAACTGGAGCGCTGCCTAAGTAAATATTATCCGGGTCACCATTGGCACGTTCCAACCTATTTGCGTTTCGGTTCGTGGATCGGTGGCGATCGGGACGGAAATCCTTCAGTGACGGCGGACGTAACATGGAAAACGCTTGAAATGCAGCGGAAGCTAGCAATTCGTGAATACCAACGGATTTTGCGTGAATTCATGAAATACCTCAGCTTCAGCTCATCCATCGTGAGCGTTTCGGATGAATTGCTTCAATCCATTGAAAAAGACCGCGAGCATGTAACACTGAAGAAGATGGAAATTTGGCACAATGAGAAAGAGCCTTATCGTGTAAAACTGGTATATATGCTGGCTAAAATGAATCATATTCTTGATGAGAACATGACGGGCAGCGAGCGTTATCAGTCCCCTGAGGAATTTATCGAGGACTTGAATATCATTGATCGAAGCTTGCGTTTCCATTTTGCTGACTATGTTGCAGACACGTATATTCAAAAACTGATTCGTCAGGCGGAGTTGTTTGGCTTTCATACAGCAACGCTGGACATCAGACAGCATAGCCAAGAGCATGAAAATGCCATGGCCGAGATTCTTCGTAAAATGAATGTGACTCAGGATTATGCCCAGTTAAGTGAAGACGAGAAGATCGAGCTGCTTAATAACCTGCTTAATGATCCTCGTCCATTGACTACGCCTTATCAAGAGTACAGCGACAGCACCGAAGAATGCCTTGAAGTATACCGTACCGTATTCCGTGCGCAGCAGGAGTTCGGCGTGAAGTGTATTTCAAGTTATTTGATCAGTATGTCCGAGGGTGCAAGCGACATTCTGGAAGTGATGGTATTTGCCAAAGAAGTCGGACTTTTCCGCAAGGACAATGATGGTTCTGTAACAGCAACTTTGCAGGCTGCACCATTGTTTGAGACGATTGAAGACCTTCATGCCGCACCTGATATTATGCGTAAGCTCTTCAACCTGCCGATCTATCGGGAAGCGGTTAGCGCGATGAATGAGCTTCAGGAAATCATGCTGGGTTACTCCGACAGCAACAAGGACGGCGGAGCCATTACCGCGAACTGGGAGCTCCAGGTAGCACTCAAAGAGATTACGGCTGCAGCCAATGAGTATGGCATCAAGGTGAAATACTTCCATGGACGCGGCGGATCGCTTGGACGCGGCGGTATGCCTCTGAATCGCAGCATTTTGGCTCAACCGGCATCAACGATTGCGGGTGGCATCAAAATCACGGAGCAAGGCGAGGTTATTTCTTCACGTTATTCCTTGAAGGGAATTGCCTACCGCAGTTTGGACCAGGCGACTTCAGCACTTATTAGGGCTTCTCTTAATGCCCGTTACCCTGAAAAAGAATCGACCGAAAAAGAGTGGGAAGAGATTTCCTCGAGCATATCGGCCGCTTCACAGAAGAAATATCAGGATCTGATCTTCCGTGATCCGGATTTCCTGAGCTTCTTCAAGGAATCCACGCCGCTTCCTGAAGTGGGAGAGCTGAATATCGGTTCCCGACCATCCAAACGTAAGAACAGTGACCGTTTTGAGGACCTCAGAGCCATCCCTTGGGTGTTTGCGTGGACCCAGAGCCGTTATCTGCTTCCAGCATGGTACGCGGCTGGTACGGGCTTACAGAGCTTCTACCAGGGCAAGGAAGAGAATATGAAGGTGCTTCAGAAGATGTACAAGAGCTATCCGTTCTTTACGTCACTGATCGATACCCTTCAGATGGCTCTTGCCAAGGCTGATCTGATCATCGCCAAGGAGTATTCTTTGATGACGAAGGATGATCAAGCCCGCGAGCGTATCTTCGGTCTGATTCAGGATGAGTTCAACTTGACGAAAGAGCTTGTTCTTAAGATTACGGGACAACAGGATATTCTGGATAACCAGCCGGTCTTGCAGGAATCGATTCGACTCCGTAACCCTTACGTGGATCCGCTTAGCTATTTGCAGGTTCAATTGCTTAACGAGCTGCGCGAGCTGAGAGAGCAGGAGCAGGACGATCCGGATCTGCTTCGGGAAGTACTGCTGACCATCAACGGCATTGCGGCGGGGCTTCGTAATACAGGTTGATCCGTACAGGATGACAACGCTGTTTAAAAGGGATAGTATAAGGCGAGGTTCCCTAAAGGAACCTCGTTTTTTCATCTATAGCAGCATAACCCCAGATGATTAAAGTATCGGCTGCAGCATGATTGTCTTTGATAGAGAATAGGGATTCTTTTTGAATTATTGTTGATTTTTAGAAACAGTTGAATTACGATTTGAATGATGCTTTTTAGACGTTACCCATCAGACCATTCTGGGGGAATTGTGGTGGACAATTTGGATGTAAGACTGGCGAAGCTGGCCCGAAAAGGGGACCAGAGAGCTTTTGCCGAAATCGTAGAGCTTTATAAAGACAAGATTTTTCATTTGGCTTACCGGATGCTGAGTAACCGCCATGAGGCTGAGGATGTCGTACAAGAGACTTTTTTGCGTGTATATAAAAACCTTGATCGATACGACGAGAATCAGAAGTTCTCAACTTGGATATACCGAATTGGTACAAATCTTAGCATTGATCGGCTGCGCAAGCGCAAGCCGTCTTTCTCGCTGGATGCCGAACTGAATGAAAGCGAAGGCATGGACGGCTACTCCTTGATCCCGAGCGATAATCGTACACCGGAGAGTGAAATGCTGCTATCCGAGACACAGCGTATTATTCATACGGCGATTGACGGACTTCCTGCCAAGTATAAGACAATCATGATTCTAAGGTACATTCAGGATTTATCTCTGCAGGAGATCAGCGAGATTTTGGACTTGCCTGTAACAACGATCAAAACGCGTGTACATCGTGGACGCGAATTTTTACGCAAAAAATTAGAGTACAAATTGTGAGGGGAAAACGCCTATCGCCGTTCTTTGAGGAAGAGAGATCGCGTTTAAGGGCGCTTTTTTCTTGCGGAGCCAGAAAGTTAGTCTCGGCAAATTTTTTTCTGACTTTCTTTTAAAAAAATTGAAACATCCCTGATTCCGGCACGTATGAACAATAAGCAAGTCTTATGCCCCTATGGGGAAGGGACCCAGCAAAGAGATTGAATGAAAGGATTGGCTCACAAATGGATTGCAAATTAGCCGTCTCTTTGATGCATGATTATCTGGATAATGACTTGTCCGACCCACAGCAGCTGGAATTGCAGAAGCATTTGCTGGATTGTGCTGACTGTCGGAATTACTTCGAGAAGCTGGAGCATACCGATATGCTTCTTTATTCCTTAACTCATCATGCGACCAAGCCATCCGATGATTTAACGGAACGTATAATGGGCATGCTGCCGCAGCCCAAGAGACAAAAAGCTTGGGTCAAATGGGTTAGGAATCATCCTGCGCTCACGGCTGCAGCTTTGTTTTTGGTTGTCATGCTCTTCAGCACAATCAGTTTTTGGAGTCAGGATACCCAGCTGGTTGTAAAGAGTGACGAATTCGAAAAGCTGGTGATTGAAGGAGATACCGTCATTATTCCTCCGGATCAAATCATCACGGGAGATATTACAGTCGAGAATGGAAAGACGAAGGTCTACGGTCAAGTGAATGGCAACGTGACCGTCATTGACGGAGAATTATTTCAGGCTTCCACCTCACATATAGCAGGTCAAGTGAAGGACATAGATCGGGCGATGGACTGGATCTGGTACAAGATCTCCACTCTGTTTACAGATGCCGCTTACCGCTAGGTGAAACCTGATGCCTACTGAATAAAAGCGCCTCTTTTCTGTGAAAAGACGGCGCTTCTTTTGTTGACTTTATGATCTTTTTCATGGAAAGCAGTGGGCGTCCGCTTGCATCGGAAAGATTAACGTTATAACCTAGAGAGTGTAGAGTACATACTACATATATAAGTCTCATGCGTTATTAAAAAAGGAAGTTCAAAAAGTCCCCGTGTGATCCGAAGGAAAATGGAGAGCTGGTTCGGTGAAATCGAATCTTAGCATTCATTTTCGAGGAACCGGATTTTTTGGGCCCGCACTTAAAGGAAATGACGGGGGTTGCTGTATGGAGTATTTCACAGATATGACCTGGGGTGAAACCATTAAAGATATCATCGATATCCTTATCGTTACTTATATAATATACCAGATGATACTGCTCGTCCGCGGCACGCGGGCGGTCCAGCTGCTCAAAGGGATTTTGGTGCTGGTGGTCATCTGGGCTCTCAGCACCTGGTTTGATCTGTATACGCTGAAGTGGCTGATGAATCAGATCTTTACATTTGGGGTGCTGGCGATCTTTATCATCTTCCAGCCGGAGCTCAGACGTGGTCTGGAGCAGCTCGGACGAGGCAAGCTGTTTGGGCGGACGGCGGATATTGACGAGGAGACCAATAAGTTAATCAGCGAAACCATTAAGGCGGTTAATTATTTGTCTCGGCGCAAAATAGGGGCTCTGATCGTCTTTGAGCGGACGACGGGCCTGAATGAATATGTAGAATCAGGAATTCCGATGAGATCGGTGATCAGCTCGGAATTGTTTATTAACATTTTTATACCGAACACGCCGCTCCATGACGGAGCTGTCATTATTCAGAACGGTCAAATTGCGGCGGCTGGCTGCTATTTACCGCTATCAGAGAATCCTTTTATCAGTAAGGAACTGGGAACAAGACACCGTGCCGCTATCGGAATCAGCGAGGTGGGGGATGCGATTTCGGTTGTCGTATCCGAGGAGACTGGGCAAGTATCGCTCGCCTTGAATGGACAGGTGGTTCGAGATATTAAGGAAGAGTCCCTCATCTCCAAATTGTATGAGGAACTCAGGCCTGCCGCGTCCATTAAGGAGAAACGCACGTTCTTCTGGAAACGGAAGGGGGACGGCAGCAATGGATAAATGGATCAAGAACAACACGGCAAGCAAGCTCATTGCACTCGCTGTCAGCATTTTATTGTGGGCGATGGTTCATATGGACAGCGGAACGCCTGCACCGCCAACGACTTTTTATGATACCAAAGTCATTGAAGGCGTTGAGATTCAGACCTATGGATTTGATGACAGCGAATATGCGTTAACAGGGATTGATAAGGACCGTGTAAATCTCGAAGTTCGGGGAAAGAAATCCAATATTTCGCTTTTGACCGACGATTATAAGGTGAAGCTTGATTTGAGCAACGTCAAAGAACCGGGTACGCACACACTTCCGCTAACGCCCTCCATCCCGAGTGGCGTGGAGATGGTATCGATGGAGCCTTCGGTTGTTACGGTGACGGTAGAGGCGAGAGTGTCGAAATCCGTGACGGTAAGTATTGGAACCAAAGGCGAGCCTGCTAAAGATTACCGGGCCGGAACACCCGTGCTGATTGACCCAAGGCAAGTCACGGTTACCCTGCCTGAATCGTCAATGGCGAATCTGGGGCAGGTCAAAGGTAATGTGGACCTTGATGGTGCCAAAGAGAAGATTACGGAGAAACGAGTCAAGCTTACAGCATATGATAAAGAAGGCAACGCAATGGAAGATGCGGTCATTGAGCCTGCTACAGTAGCAGCTGAAGTGCCGATTGAGCCTGCTTTTGTCACCCTGCCGCTGGAGCTTCAATATACCGGACGGCTGCCGGAAGGGTTTGTCCTATCCAAGGTGGAACAGAAGGTAAAAGAAGTGAAGCTGTTTGGCAGTAAAGAGGCGCTGGCAGGAGCTGAGACCTATATCGAAGCTACGATCAATCTGGGAGAAGTTAGAAATTCGGGAACAACAGTGCTTACGGCCGACTTGACGCCGCCTGAAGGTTTTGAGAAAATCGAGCCGAGCTCTGTAACGGTGGATGTTACGGCGGTATCGCATGGTGAACGGGTGATTACGGGGATTCCGATAACGTTAAAAGGGGTTGCCACCGGCTTGGATGCTGTCATTACGGATCCAAAGACGAAGACCATATCTTTAACGCTCACCGGAGCGCCGGACTTGCTCAATAGCCTGGAGCCGACGGATATCGGAGCTGAAGCGAATGCAACCGGTTTGAAAGCCGGCGTTCACGAAATTCCGCTGCAGATCACGCTTCCTAACTTTATTAACCGTACGGATTCGGAACGTCCTGTTGTTAAGGTAGAGCTCAAGGATAACTCCAAGCCCGTGACAACGGAGCCGGACACCTCGAAGAATGAGGGAACGGAAGACAAGCCGCCTGTTCCACCAGGAACGGGATCAGGAACAGGAACAGGAACAGGAACAGGCAATGATCAGGGGGAGGATCCGGAGACGCCTCCTACTCATGAAGACACGGATAACTCCGGATCAGGAGAAACCCCATCACATCCGCCGGGAGACGGATCGAATGATGGGACAACGGGATCAGAAACGTCCAATGATGGATAAAAACGAAGAGTAGATAAAGGAGTATATAAAACATGGGGAAATATTTTGGTACAGATGGAGTAAGAGGAGTTGCCAATCAAGAGCTGACAGCGGAAATGGCTTACAGCATCGGTCGCTGCGGCGGCTATGTGCTCACTGGCGATAAAGAGAAGCCAACCGTCATCATCGGCATGGATACTCGCGTATCGGGGGCTATGCTGGAGTCGGCTTTGGTTGCAGGCCTGCTGTCAATCGGTGCACATGTCATTCGTCTGGGTGTCGTAAGTACACCAGCGGTGGCGTATATCACAAGACTTTTGAAGGCTGATGCGGGTGTTATGATCTCGGCTTCACATAACCCGGTACAAGATAACGGCATCAAGTTCTTCGGTGGAGACGGCTTCAAGCTGTCGGATGAGACAGAGCTTAAGATTGAAGAGCTGATGGATGCGGAAACGGATAATCTGCCGCGGCCAATCGGGGCTGATTTAGGTGAATTGCTGGTTGATAACGAATCGAAATATAAATACCTGGAATATTTGAAAACGACGGTCAATAACCGGTTTGACGGTCTGAAAATCGTACTGGACTGTGCTAATGGCGCAGCTTATGAGCTGGCTCCAAAGCTTTTCCGTGAATTGGGCGCGGATGTGATCACCATCGGTGCTGAGCCGAATGGCTTGAATATCAATGATCACTGTGGATCGACTCACCCGGAGAAACTCGTCGAGGCTGTACTCCAACATGGCGCTGACCTCGGTCTGGCTTTTGACGGAGATGCGGATCGCCTGATTGCCATTGACGCAAAAGGTGAGGAAGTAGACGGCGATTTCATTCTGTGCATTTGCGGTGATGCCATGAACCGTGCCGGCAAGCTGAAGGCAGGCACCATCGTTTCGACCGTTATGAGTAACATCGGTTTCTATAAGGCATGTGACAGCTTGAAGCTGAAAACTGCTAAAACTGCAGTCGGTGACCGCTACGTGATGGAAGAAATGCGCCGTGGCGGATATAACCTGGGTGGAGAGCAGTCAGGACACGTGATTTTCCTGGATCACAATACTACAGGGGATGGCATTCTGACGGGAATTCAATTGGTGGATACGTTGGTAGCCTCCAGCAAGCCTCTGCATGAGCTGAAGAGCAGCATGCGCAAGTACCCGCAAGTGCTGGTTAATGTTCGTGTTGGCGATAAGAGCAAGTACCAAGGCAATACCGTTATTGAGTCTGCGATTGCTGAAGTTGAAGGCATTCTGGGTGATAATGGCCGTGTCCTGGTTCGCCCATCGGGAACGGAATCCCTCATTCGCGTCATGGCGGAAGGCCCGGACAAAGAAGAGCTCGACCGTTATGTAACGCAGATTGCAGACGTGGTGAAGCGGGAATTGGCGTAAGACTAAGGGTGTATTTTTCAAGGAAAGCAGACTAATTTTTGTCAGGGCCAGTGAACTATGCGGATCCGGTACACTGGCCTGCTGCTTTTTGATGAAGCCAGCCAATGAAAGCGCAACACCCCCTGTCCTGTCAGCAAAGAGTGCGAATTACGGCATCGCTTGAGAGGGTAGGCCATTCGATGTCATTCATGGGGTTAATTATACGCAGGGCTTGAAGCACCTGGGAAACAGCCGAGTTGCCAAAGTCAGAACGCATGAATATAATAAAGGATGTCATTCAAGAATAGAAAGCGAGGATTGTGAGGTTACTTCAAGCTTTATAAGCGCCAGAGCTTGTACCTGCGCGGGGATTGGTTATTGCTACGATAGGGATAACCAAACGGCAGAACGCAAGTTGACGAGGTAGAGGTGTTCGGATTATTCGGCGGGGACCTCTCGGTTATGCACCAACCGTAAGCGAATCACGGAAAAGGAATGGGCGACCGTTCTTACAACGTATCCGCAGGTGCTTCTTATTACAATTACAAATAATACAAAACATGAATGTGCGATTTAGAACAGGGCAGCGCGGTGGAAGAAGAGTGCATTCATGTCTGTTCAACTTAGCAGCCTATATCATGCTGGATCTTTGAACGTTGATAATTGAATAAATCATTCTTCTTTCCTGATACCGCACAGATGCTGCCGTGTTCTATTTCCGCCTAACTATTATAGGGAAATCGAACGGAGGAATCATACTATGTGTGGTATTGTCGGATATATTGGAAATCAGAAAACGCAAGCGGTGTTGATCGAGGGATTGAGAAAGCTGGAGTATCGCGGATACGATTCAGCGGGGATTGCTGTGTTTACGAATGAAGGTCTGCGTGTGGCTAAGGCACAAGGGCGTCTTGCCAATTTGGAGGAGAGACTCGAATCTGCTCCACTCGTGGGAACCGCAGGTATCGGTCACACTCGTTGGGCAACACATGGCCGGCCATCGGACGTCAATTCGCATCCGCATACGGACGAAAGCCAGAAGTTCTCTGTGGTTCATAACGGGATCGTTGAGAACTATCTGGAGCTGAAGGAAGAGCTGATCAGCCAAGGACACCACTTTGTGTCGGAGACCGATACCGAAGTTATCTCCCATCTCATTGCCCGTGAATATGACGGGGATATCGTTAAGGCCGTGCAGAAGGCGATCTCTTACATGAGAGGCGCATTTGCCCTTGGCGTCTTGACCGAGTATGAGCCGGATCGATTGGTGGCTGTGCGTCAAGCAAGCCCGCTTATTATTGGTCTTGGAGAAGGGGAGAACTTCATCGGTTCTGATATTCCGGCTATTTTGAAATATACACGGAACGTATATATTCTCAACGATGGAGAGATGGCTCTGCTGACCGCAGATGCTGTCGAATTAATGACCATTGAGGGGAACTTTATTTCTCGGGAAATGATTCGTGTCGATTGGGATGCTGTTACAGCGGAAAAAGGCGGATTCGATCACTTCATGCTGAAGGAGATCCACGAGCAGCCAAAAGCATACCGGGATACCATGCTGGGCCGTGTAGATGAGAGCGGACGTAAGGTCGTTCTGCCTGAGCTGAAGCTGACACAGGAACAGATTAAGAACATTCGCAATGTTCAGATCGTCGCCTGTGGTACGGCTTACCATGCCGGACTTGTGGGACGCAGCGTGATTGAAGAGATGGTACGCATTCCGGTTGAGAATGACGTGGCTTCCGAGTACCGTTACCGCTCGCCGATCGTTACTCCCGAGACTCTTGTCATCGTTGTGAGCCAATCCGGTGAGACGGCAGATACCTTGGCTGCGCTTCGTGAAGCACAGAGCCATGGCGCTCATGTCCTGGCCATCACGAACGTAGTAGGCAGCTCGATTGCCCGTGAAGCGAACGATGTGCTCGGCACCCTGGCTGGACCGGAGATCGCCGTAGCATCTACGAAAGCCTATACTTCTCAGTTAATTGCGTTCTATCTGTTTGGTCTGTACCTGGCTCAAGTACGCGGTACGATGACCGAAGACGCTGTGGCTGAAGTGATTGCAGCGATGGAAGCACTGCCTGAACAGGTAGAGTCCATGCTGACCAACGCAGAATCAATCAAGGGATATGCCGAGCAAATTGCGGAGCATGAGAACCTGTTCTTCATTGGTCGTGGTCAAGACTACGCCGTAGCACAAGAAGGGTCCCTGAAGCTGAAGGAGATCTCTTACATTCATTCCGAGGCTTATGCTGCCGGCGAACTGAAGCATGGTACGCTGGCCTTGATTGAAGAGGGCATTCCGGTTATTGCCTTGGCAACACAGGAGGCGGTTATGGAGAAAACGGTGAGCAACATCAAGGAAGTGAAGGCCCGCGGTGCAGAAGTGATGGCCATTACGCATGAAGAGCATGTGGCCGGCCTGCTGAAATCCGTAGATCAAGCCTTCGCCATTCCGAAGACCTTGCCGATCTTGACGGCAGCCTTGTCTGTCGTGCCGTTGCAGTTGCTTGCCTACTACGCATCGCTTGCCCGTGGTAACGACGTGGATAAGCCGCGGAACCTGGCAAAGAGCGTGACGGTGGAGTAAGGTAGGGAGCCGGATGACACACGACTGATATTTTGTATTAAAGTTGTGTTCTAATTTACAACAAAGTTGTGTTCTAGTGAAAAAGTTGTATTCTTAGAATGAGTTTTGTATTAGAGTCGTGTTCTACGGGCAAAATTGGCATTAAACTTGTGCTCTACAGTGGAATAAGGTATTAAAGTTGTGTTCTGGCTCATTTTGTGCATACTTGGTTGATTACAACATCTGTGTCTGGTGACATTAAGGTTAGTGTCTTGACATTATAGTTGGGTGCCTTTCAAACAAAGTTAGGTTTTTTTACAATAGAGTTGGTGTCTGAACGTTTTTGGAACAGTTACCGTTGGTTAAAATGGAGATATGACTGTTTAGGATTACATTGAACAACTAATATTTAATGGCTTCGCCCTTAGTTATCAGGTGGCGAAGCCATTAGTCGTTTTTAGGGGGTGTAGCGAGCTGTTCGCTATAGGCCGTTTTATGGAAGTCGAAATGGAGGTGCTATTTTTGTCTAAACAAGGAGCAAGAAAGGAAAAAATTGCAAAGTAACTACATTAAAAAAGGTAGAGGTCAAGGTGTTGGAGTGAATTATTGGGCCGTTTATTCACGCACATGACAATAAAATCCCTTCTGAAGGCTGGCTAACTCGATACAAAGGATTGTCCGAACATGGGAGGAAATATTTATTACTATGAATGGCTTAATGTTACTGACATTGGCCGCTTTTGCCGTTAGAGAAAAGACAACCGGGATTGCTGAACAGCTTGGCATAAGCATCCACATATAGATGGTATTCCTGTAGCAATGACAACTGACTTTAGATTGACCTTGGAAATAAAAGGCGGTAGCTGAGATGTATTCGTATAAATAAAACCTTGTGAAAAATTATCAGATCGAACTTTGGAACTGTTTGAAAGTGAAAGTGTTTATTTCGCTACAGAGTAAGGTATCGATTGGTGTATTGTTACGGAAGAAAAAAACCTCAAAACCTTGTAAAGAACGTTAGAATGGATGGCAAATGCAAAATACATGGATACCCATCTTTTGTTAATGAAGAGCTTGTATGTTTGTTGCACGACGACTTATATGAGGCATTTACGAATGATGCTGGGCAAACGTCACTAGGCTGTGTCTTCAAACATGATAAGCGTTGATCATCGTTCGGTTATCTTTGGCTGGTGGTCCGCCCTGGAGCTTTTCGCTCGGCAGCAAATCTTTGATTGGTTCCACAAGTCGTCACGTAATTCATATGGTCGTCTTCAATTTCACCAGATTTATTCCTGCATTACAATGGGTGGCCCGAAGTGGTGCTCTATGGCGGGACTCTCCAGAACATAATGGATCCTGGAAATCGGTGTATATGCAATTTCGTCGGTGGCAGCAGGCTGGTGTATTTGATTTCAAATCCTCGAGCATCTGTCAGCAGAGCCGGATACTGAAAGCGGATAAGCAAGCCATTGGACGATACCAAGGAAGGTATAACGACCAAGATTCATGTGATGGTAGACGCTTTGGGGTGCCCTCTGCGCCGCGAGCTTTCTCCTGGAAACACACATAATTGTATTACAGGATATCAAATGTTGGAAGATACCAACTTTACTGAAAAACAAGAGATCGCCGATCGTGGTAACGATATGAATGAAATCATAACCTTGTTACAGAACTGTGATTCCACCTCGAAAGCATCGTTTGAATCAGTGAGCCTGTGGACTGGTGGCTGTACAAAGAACGTCACTTGGCGGAATGTTTTTTAATAAACTTAAGCACTATCGCCGCTTGGCTACTCGCTATGATAAGCTGACTAGTACCTTATATAACGACTTCGTCGATCCATTTATATTACATTAATTTCTATTTTCAGATTGTAATAATTGATCATTGACAAATGCTTTTAAGAAGAAAATTTCATTTTCATTTGGTCTCCTATAATTATCTATCTCAAAAGATTTTATAGCTTTCTCTAACGATGTGGATTTTGTTGCTTTACTAGTTGAGATGAGCTCTTTCCAATATATATTCATCTCCTCTAAGTCACAGATAGATTCATGACCTAGTAAGAAGTGAGTTGCATCATATTTCTGAATATCTTCTATCATAAGCAATAACTGAGATTGTTTGAAATGATATAAAGAGTTTGTAGTTGTGCCATAAGCACCGTCTCCTAGAAATATCACTTTTTCATCAGGAATGTAAATGATTGTTGAATCATCCGTATGAGTACTTCTAATTGTTTCAAGAACACAAACTTTATTCCCTAAGTCAATTTGGAGAGATTTTTCAAAAATGATATCTGGTGAGTTTAATTGAAAAGTGTCTCTCTTCGGTATTTCGTTCATTATGATTTCCATACATTTTGAAGTCATTTTCATGGAATCTACATATTCCTTGAGAGAACTATCATCATATAAATACCTTCGCCAATCATTGATAATTTGATTTGTCAGTCTATTAACAATGATTGTAGCTTTGAATTCATTCATCCCTAAAAAATGGTCCCAATGTGCATGTGTTATAACCAAATATTTAACTGGAGGCACTTTTAAATTCTCTATTTCATATAGGAAATCTCTAGCGTGTTGAACCGAATTTCCACCATCTATTATTAGGCTATAATTTTCCCCGGAAACTAACCCTAATGTCGGCCTTTCTAAATCATTTTGGTTAGATAAATAATAAATAGATTCACTAAATTTATTTAGCATGTCAATTCTCCTTTGAATTTTTGTTGAAGAATTCAACTTGATATCTCCCGTTCATCCAAATTATATATATATCAATATCCAGTATTATGATCAATTTATGATGTAGTAGAGCATGAAATTTTAGTCTGAGACTAACCTTAGTATATACTAATGACTCCATGGTAACTACTTCGGGCCATCAAAAAATTCATAGTAGTTGTCTCGTCGATCGCTATGTCGATCAACAGGAAGCATATCCCTGATCTGTTTCTACTTTACATAACCTAATTCGTATCGTCTTCTCATTCTTTCATTCATTCTATCTAACGTATTTTGAGACAAGTCCTAAAATATAAACACCTTCCAAAAATATACAAGAAACTCAAGAACTTATACGACACGCAATTTATAAAATTTAGATGAATCGACAATTAACGACACACTTTTTCAGTAAAATATAATAATATAATTCCTAGATAGGGAAAAAATAGATGAAAAGGTAAACTTAATTCAAAAGGAGAAATGATGCCAATTGCCTTGGTATGCTTTATTTGTACAGACAGGAGAAGAAGAGAAAGTTGAAAAGTTAATTGAAAAAAAATTTGACCAATCAATTCAATGTCTCAATCCTAAACGAATTGTACCTGAAAAACGACAAGGTGTTATTACAAAATCGACAAAATTATTATTTCCAGGTTATTTATTTCTTAAATTAGAGCTTACAAAAAAAATATATTATGAACTTCTTGACATCCCTAAAGTTTATTATATGGTTAAATATGGTAGAGATAAGAAAGACAGTAGTCTGAGCTATTTTAGTTCAATACCAGATAACGAAATTAATTGGTTATTAACATTAATTAATAAAAATGACACACTAATCTTTAGTGATGTGTTAATAAATGGTGAAGATATCATTGTTTTGTCAGGTCCGTTAGTTGGTTTAGAATCAAAGATAAAAAAAATAAAATTGATAAGAGAAAGAGAAGAGCATCAGTAGAAATCAGATTTCTGAATCAAATCTTTAAAATTGATTTAGGAATTAATATTCATAAGAGCACTTCAGTATAAAAGATCCTGATATTGTTAATCGCTGTTTCGGCACGTTATCAAGGTCGGAAGAACATAGCTTATTAGGTAGTGCGAAAGGCTTGCATGAATGGGCGAAGCCTGCCCTGATTCACAAGATGTTTGAACTTCACTTAAACGGAGTGATTCTATGATAGAGGTTTTTGCAATGGAAATAAACTGTCTTACTCCCCCCAAACGGATTTTAGAAAAATCATTTCATAAACGGAAAAATAGCGTATATAAAATAAAAAAATGGGATGTATATCGTTCTGTATTTTCTGAATTTGTTGATTCGTACTTTAAGTATTTAGTTCCACTTTCGAGCATCTAAATTGAAAAAACCAATTTTGAAATCCATACTTGAAAAATTTAAATGAATATGAGTTTAATTTTTCACATTCAGGGAATTGGATATTATGTACAGTAGATAAATGGGGAGTTATTGAATATGTTCAACCAATAAGATTTGGAAATAGCCAAATCCTTTTTCAAAAGAAGAATATAAATTAATTAGCGAAAAGGACAACTTACAAAAGCTGTCTTTTTTTTATGAGCTATGGACACTCAAGGAAAGTTATATAAAAGCTGTAGGTAAGGGACTATCTATTCCTTTGAATTCATTTACCATTGAAACAAGAAAAGAAGTGGTTGCAGTAAAATATTGTAAAAAACAGAAGCTTAGACGTGAATAAAAAAAGTGCAGTATATGCACAAAACAATATGTTTACTAAACAGGTGAATTATTTGGGGACAGTGGAGCTTTTGCAAAAATTAAGTATCATTTGATAATAAGGGGAAAAGACTAAGATGAATCTTTTTTGTATTCCATATGCCGGTGGCTCAGCGAATATATTCTTACCATGGAAAAGGCATCTTCCTGAAATAAACGTGATTCCAGTAGAGTTAAAGGGAAGGGGAAGAAGATTCGATGAATCTGTATATCAAAGTGTAGAAGAAGCTGTTGAAGATATCTTATCTACTATTGAAAGTGATTTACAAACAGATAATTACGCTATTTTTGGACATAGTATGGGTGGGATTCTTGCATTTGAACTTTACATTAGAATCAAACAAATGGGTAAGAGCAAGCCGGCGCATATTTTCTTCTCAGGGTGCAAACCTCCACATTTAAGGAAACCTGAAGAACAAAAGACATATAGCTTGCCAACAGAACAACTAACAAAAAAAATTGCGGAGATGGGAGGGACCCCTCAGGAGATATTATCTAATCCAGAACTGCTTGATATTTTTTTGCCCGTAATTAGAGCAGATTATCGAATGATCGAAACCTATTCCTATCAAAGAGAAGAGAGTTTGGAGAGTGATATTTCAATTTTAATTGGAGATCAGGATTCTTTTAGTTTTGATGAGGCATGCGAATGGAAAAAGCTATCTAAAGGTGATATGCAAATATACACACTGGAAGGAAATCATTTTTTTATCCATCATCAAACCCAAAATGTTATGAATATCATTCGGAACAGGCTGAAAACGATTTTGTGAAGGAGGGTTATTTATGTATCATAATTTGACGCATGCTCAAAAGAGGATATGGATTACGGATAGAATTTATCATAAGTCTCCCATGCATAATATCGGTGGATGTCTTAAAATAACGGGTCATGTGGATTGGAACAAAATGGTACATGCAGTGAACGATGTCATTCAATTTAATGATTCTCTTCGAATAAGACTTATAGAGATCGATGGAGAGCCTTACCAGTATATCCATGATTATTCGACATCAGTTATTGAGTTCCTCGATTTCAGTGGCCATGAAAATGCTCATGAAACTTTTGAAAAATGGGTAGAAGAATTCTTTCGATCGCCATTTGAACTGGAGGATAAGGAACTATTTCAGTTTGTCATATATAAACTCAGTGAAGTAGAGTCCGGGCTTGTTCTTAAAATTCATCACATCATTTCCGACGGATGGTCTGTAGCATTAATTCAAAAACAAATTTTTGAAAAGTATAACAATTCAAATCGTCTCAAACCTGCGTTGGAACTGTCATATATTGATTACATAAAAAAGGAAAGGAAATATTTGGAATCCATAAGATTTCTAAAAGATCAACAATTTTGGAGCAACAAGTTAGAGCACCTGCCGGAAACTTCATTGTATAAGAATTTGTCTAATTTAGAATGTAACAGAATGTTGCATTCACTTGACGAGCTCACTTCACAGAAAATTAATAGTCTCATTAAAGAGCTTGGCATATCTCTGAATATTTTCTTCATTACAGCTTTCTTAATCTATTTGCACAAAACATTGGGGGAAAATGACATTATCATAGGCACTCCGGTTCTAAATCGGGGGGATTATGAAGATAAACAGACAATTGGAATGTATGTTAGTACAATGCCACTGCGGGTGGGAATTGAGGATAAACAATCGATTTTTGATTTTATTAAAATAATTGTTCGTGAGATTAAACGCTGTTATATTCATCAAAAATATCCGTACGATCTTCTAATTAAAGATTTACAGTTAGTAAGTAAAGGATATGATAGTCTTTTCAAATATAATTTGAATTACTATAACACTCGCTTTTTTGATGAATCTGGAGAATTGCAGATTGAGGCGGAGGAATATACAAGCCGGCAACAAAACCTTTCTTTGCAATTGACTATTAATCAATGGAATGAAAATAAAATATTGCTTGGAATGGATTATAAAATAGAAGAATACAAACAATCAGACATCAAATTAGTTTACCAACATCTCGAAACCATCTGGAAACAAATGCTTTATGATCCCCAGATGAAAATTAAAGATATAAAATTACTGAGCAAGGAAGAGATTATAAATCGGATATACACATTAAACCAGAATACTCGTAATTATCCTCAGGATAAAACAATAATACAGCATTTTGAGGAACAGGTGGAGAAGGAGCCAAATAAAGAGGCATTGATTAATAACGATACATCTTTAACTTACTCTGAAGTTAATCAGAGGGCTAATCAATTGGCACGCTTTTTAATTTCAAAGGGAGTGGAAAAAGGGGATATCGTATCCATTTATGCATATCACTCTTATGAGCTTGTAATCGCGATTTTAGGCATTCTTAAAGCAGGAGCAGCCTATCTTCCGATTGATCCCGATTACCCGCATGAAAGAATTAACTTTATGCTGCAAGATTCCAAGTCCAGAACTATATTAACGAACATTTCACTGTCCAATAATATTAGTTTTGATGGGGAAATTATCGACCTCCTAAATCAAAGCATATATACGTTAGGAAAATCTAACCTGTCGATTACAAATTCACCTGAAGATGTTGTGTACATTATTTATACTTCAGGTTCTACAGGTATGCCAAAGGGGGTTATTATTGAACACAGGAACTTGTTAAATTATATATTATGGGCAAGGAATACGTATGTCGGAGACAATGAAGCGTTTGCCTTATACTCATCTATAGCATTCGATCTTACTGTGACAACTATTTTCACACCGCTTGTTTCTGGTAGTCGAATGATCATTTATAAACAGGATGAGCAGGAATTTATTTTGTACCGTATTCTGGAAGACAATAAAGCGACGATTGTTAAGCTTACACCTTCACATCTTTCATTAATAAAAAATATGAATAACAGAAACTCATCCGTAAAGAAGTTTATTGTAGGTGGCGAAAACTTAAAAGTAACGATAGCAAACGAAGTAGATAAGAGTTTTGACGGGAATATTGAGATATTTAATGAGCGGGTCAACCTTTAATTCTAAAGGATGAAATCCCTGTAGGAATCCGAAGCTTTCTTCCCTATACTGAAACATTAGAAGAAGAGACTAACCATCTTCTGTGTCTTAGTGACCACTTTGATCAACGCCTAATTAAAACAGATCAAAGTTGGAACGGTGACGTTGCACCAAAATTAAAGGGATTTATACAGGATGTCTTTT
>NZ_JBNDYG010000077.1:0-23252 GCF_049893405.1 Paenibacillus sp. Dod16 | reverse complement strand
AAGACCGAGAAAATATACTTGAATAAGGCAGCAAACAAAGCGGAGGTTGAACAGCAAGTGAGCGAATACATTCTGTTCTACAACCAGAACCGATTCCAGAAAAAATTAAACGACCGTTCCCCGGTAGAATACCGGGAAACGGCCGCAGCWTAAATCATGTCTTTTTTGTACTGTCTACTTGACAGGGTTATGACCAAGAATCCGGCTTTTTTACGTGGTCTGTGCCTATTTATCGCGGTCTGTGTACCTCTTAAATCAGCAGATTGAACAGGTTCATGTTCTTGTTCAGCTCTGTATAATCCAGACCCTTGCGCTGCATCCGCTCTACCAGCGGACCGTAATCCTCGGGCCTTAACAGCTCGATGCCCACCAGGGCAGGCCCGTCTTCCTTGTTATGCTTCTTCGTGTATTCGAAGCGTGCGATATCGTCGTCGGGACCCAGCACTTCTTCCAGAAACTCGCGGAGTGCTCCCGCACGCTGCGGGAAGTTGATCATGAAGTAATGCTTCAGCCCTTCATAAATCAAGGAACGCTCCTTGATTTCCTGCATCCGGTCGATATCGTTATTGCCGCCGCTGATGATGCATACGACCGTTTTTCCGCGAATCCGGTCCCGGTTCATATCCAGCGCCGCCACGGCCAGCGACCCGGCAGGCTCTACAACGATTGCATTTTCGTTATACAGCTCCAGGATGGTGGTGCAGGCTTTTCCTTCCGGTACCGTCACGATGTCATCGACAAGCTCGCAGCAGATATCGTAGGTCAGCTGCCCGACACGCTTAACGGCTGCGCCATCCACGAATTTGTCGATCTCGTGCATGGTGACCACCTCACCCTGCTTCTTGGCCTCGATCATGGACGCTGCGCCGAGCGGTTCAACGCCAATCACTTGCGTCGTTGGGCTGACGGTTTTGACATATGTTGCCACGCCTGCGGCAAGACCGCCGCCGCCAATGGTGACAAACATATAATCAGCCGGAGCGTCCAGCTCCTCCATAACTTCCATCCCGATCGTGCCGTTGCCCGCGATGATCTTCGCTTCATCGAACGGGTGAATAAAGGTCATGCCATACTCATCACAAGCCTTGATCGCTTCAGCATAAGCATCGTCGAAGGTATCGCCTGTCAAAATGACCTCGACACTGCCCCCGCCAAAACGCTTCACCTGCTTCACCTTCTGATTCGGGGTTGTACTCGGCATATAAATCTTGCCTCTAATATTCAGCGCATTACAGGAGAAAGCCACCCCTTGCGCATGGTTTCCCGCACTCGCGCACACGATCCCGTTACCACGTTCCTCGTCTGACAAGCTGCGAATCATATTGTAAGCGCCGCGGATCTTGAAGGAGCGAACCACCTGCAAGTCCTCGCGCTTCAAATACACTTCGCAGTCATACTTGGCTGACAGCACAGCGTCGCGCTGCAGTGGCGTCCGCACGATCACTTCACGAAGCACGTGGTGTGCGCGTACGATGTCCTCCATGCTGACTGCCCGTTTTGCCGTATACGTCTCTTCCATTCTCTCGATCACACTCCCACTTCGCTGCCAGGTAAACGTTGATCCTTCCGCTACCCTCATTTACGTATTTCTATCATTGTATCACTTTTCATGAAAATATCCCGCCCTTTTCTGGCAAGCTTTCGGAAACTGGAGATGTTTTCAAGATCAGGAGGCCTGAATTCCAGTCGAATTCAGACCGCCCGCTTCTCTGACGCATTCCGCGAAAGCGGCAAACGCCTTGCTGCGGAATGATTCATTGCGACGGAGTAGCCGAGTCGTGGCGCTGCGATACTCTTCCGGTACGGGGTAGGCCCTTAATCCTGGATCGGACCAAGGAATCGCCGATGCCGGCAGAAGCGCGCAGCCCAGCTTGGCCCGTACGCAGCTGAGCATCGTCTCCAATGTGCTGATTTCGATCATGTTCGCTGCGGCGATCCCTTCGCTGCTAAGCCATTCTTCGTTAGACTTCCGGAAAGGACATCCCTTGGGAAATACGATCCAAGAAGCACCCGTTAGTTCGAATGCCTTGAATGCCCCCTCTTCTTCGGATTCCTCCGACGAAGCAAGCAGCGACACCTCCTCCCGGAGTTCCAGCTCGCTCACAAGCAGCGACATGTCATAATCACCGGTAATGAACGCACCGTCCAATCTACGGCTGAGCATGCCTTCATAATGCTGTGGAGATGTTCCGCTAACAAGAGATAGCGCGACCTCCGGATAGGTTCGTTGAAAGTGGGACAAGGCCTGAATAAAGGATGGCGATGTCGCCATCGTCTCCACGACGCCGATCAAAAGCGGACCGCATGGATAGGGCGGCTCCTTCACGGCGGCAACGGCTTCCTCAGCCATGTCTAGAATCTCCTTGGCATATCGATAGAGAACGAGCCCCCTTTCCGTGGGAGTGACTCCTTTGGGATGCCTATCGAACAAAGGAACACCCAGCTCGGACTCCAGCTTGCGAATGCGCGCCGTCACGTTGGATTGCACATACCCCATCTTCTCGGCAGCACCTGATACGCTGCCTTCCTCCACGATGACGGCGATCGTCCTCAGATCCGTTAAGTCCATCCAGCACACCTTCTTGGTATCATTTTTTTTGATACATGTATTATTTTCTATCATTTTACAGTATAGACCATGCGAAATACAATCAGAACATACCCACTAACAAGCGTCGGTCGCCATAAGAGTGATCAACCATTAAGGAGGACAAAACCATGCATTCATATCCCAACCTGCTAACCGAAGCTTCATTAGGATCTTTGAAACTGTCCAATCGGGCCGTACTCTCGCCCATGACTAGAACGAGCGCGGAGCCGAATGGCTTGGCAAACGACCGAATGGTCCGATACTATCAGAGATTCGCAAAGGGCGGGTTCGGTCTGATCATTACGGAAGGCCTTTACCCGGATGACGTTCAGAGCCAAAGCTATCTCAACCAACCCGGCATGGCGAATGACCAGCAGGCCGCGTCCTGGAAGCCTGTCATCGAAGCTGTTCATCGGGAGGGAAGTAAAATCATTGCGCAGTTGATGCACGCCGGGGCCCTGGTTCAGCATGAGCGATTCATCCCGGTCGCGCCTTCAGCGGTGAAGCCGGTGGGCGCCATGCTTGAGGACCATGGAGGAAGCGGAGAATTCGCCACCCCTCGGGAGTTAACGCAGCCTCAGATTAAACAAACGATCCAGGATTTTGCGCAAGCGGCACTCCGCGCCAAGGCTGTTGGATTCGACGGGGTTGAAATCCATGCGGCAAACGGCTATTTGCTCGATCAATTCATAACCGATTACACCAACCGCAGAACGGATGAATACGGCGGGTCCACGGAGAATCGGATTCGAATTGTCGTTGAAGTGTTGGAAGCCATTCGGGCAGCCGTTGGCCCGGATTATACCGTTGGCGTGCGGATTTCCCAGGGCAAGGTGAACGATTTCCATCATAAGTGGGCTCAGGGAGTTGCGGATGCTAAGACAATATTCGAACAATTGAGCGGGGCCTCACCATCTTACATTCACACGACGGAGTACAAAGCTTACGCCCCCGCTTTCGCTGATGGCGAGACCACCTTAGCCGAGCTTGCCGCAACATACGGCGGTCTTCCCGTCATCGCGAACGGCAAACTCGGCGAGCCGGCGGTCGCAGAACGAATCTTGGCTTCTGGCCATGCGCATTTCGTTGCGATCGGCACCAGCGCCTTAGTCAACCCGGATTGGGTGAATAAAGCTCGGGCAGGGACAGAGCTGCGGCCCTTTAATCACCAATTTCTGCAGCCCATCGCCACGATCAGGGAGGATGAGGTGCTTCTATGAAGCACACGAAAGCCGGGGTTATCAATCCCCGGCTTTTGTAGTTTAGATTTATATGAAGGCGAATGACGGCATGCCCGTTAGTCCATCGGAATCACGATGACTTTCCCCGTCTGTGTCGTTATTTTAATCTCACGCTGGCCGATTTCTACACCCAGACCCTTGGTTACGGCAACCATGGAAGGCTCTTCAACGACGTGAGGACCTGGATCGCCGTGTACAGCCGATATGAGCCAATGGGTTCCGGGTTCGAGCGCCGCCATCAACATAGGAATGACGGTGCGGGGACGCAGGAGATTGGTATTAGCATGGGGATAGATGAGCTCTGCCGTATCGTAACCGAGCATGCCATAGATGGCGCTCGTGCCGAAGGTGCCGGAAGCCGATGCTGCCCCTTCTCCCGCCATGGAGCTGTTTAAAGATCCCAAGCCTAAAGCAAACCCGCCTTCTGCAGCATCAAGCATTCTTCCCGTGCTGATCCGATGGATGCGAATATGCCAAGGGAGCCCCGCCGCTATCCAGGTCCGGACCTCCACGTCTCTCCACGGCTTCCATTGTGCATACAGCACATGCTCCTGAATCCATGTTTCTTCGCATAAGCGCTTGACCCGGAACAGCCGATCACCTTCGCTAAGCGCCAGCATGGAATCGTAAGCCCCCTGGGCCAGTCCCCATTCCGCCCTCGGAACGCTGAATGCAAAGGCGGTTGAGTAAACAAACTTCTCGTACTTGGCGGAAGTATGCGTATGCTCGTTCGTAGACGGATGGCCCGTATTGAACGCGGCCACATGGCCGGTCTGCTGATCCCGGCAAAACACCAGATGCGCTTGCTCCTGCACCGAAATATCTCCCGTCTCCGGCAGTTCCTGCTCCTCGGCCGTCCAAAACGGATGCTCGTCCGGCAAAGCCAGGATCAGGAACGTCTTCAGCGACCAGTACACGGAGCCGGCCGCGTTATAATTCTCCGACATGATCCGGTTTGGGTACGCGTAGCCGATCGTCAACACGCCGTCCCGGTCGAATATGGGCTGCTGAAACCACCATCTGAGATTTCTCAGGATCAGCCCTTTTAGCTCACCCGGACGAAACCCTTCCAGCCCGGCATAGGCCGCAGCCGACCAGAAAGCCGACTGGGCAAAGCGGTACGTCAAGCTGCGTCCGTAAGGAACGGCCGCCCCGTCGGGGGCGAACCAGTGGACGAAATCGCGGGCAAACAACGCTGCCCGCTCCCTGTAGCGCCCGGCGCGTTCCGGGTCCTCCTCTCCCATCAGCTGCGCATAGATCAGACCGTAGAAGTGAAAGGCATACGGCACGTAATAATCGCTGTGCCCCCCGATTCCGTCGCTGTACCAGCCTGCATCCAGATAGAATTCCTCAATGCGCTGGAGATTGTTCTCCAGCTGCTCAGCATCGTACGGCAAGCCTGCTTTGAGGAAGCCAACGTTGACAAACACATGAAAAAATAGCCAATTGCAATCATGACAAGGGTGATGGTTGATCTGATCGAGCCACTGATAGAGGTTGCTCCTCTCCTTCTCGTTCAGCGGCTGCCAGATTCGCTCCGGAATGAGGGCGAAAGCCAATCCGAATACCGCCATCTCCACCAGCCGTTGGTCATAATCGTTCACCTTTCCCCAATACTCCGCATGCGTCGGATCCGACCCTGAACGTATCCCTTGGAGAGACAGCTCCCACAGATCCCCATGGGATCCGCCGGCAACGGCGGGTACGAGTCCCCACAGGACTCGCGAGAAACCCTCCATCTCCGCAATATCGGCATAGGCGTCGGCTCCCGATCGTTCAAGGATTAATCGTGCTCGCCCCTCGCTGTACCTTTTATTCAGAGGCTCGAGCAGTTGGGTTAGTGCTTCCTGCACATCGTCTCTTGTTCGCAGCGGATTCCGGGCAACCGGATGGGTCAAGCCGCCATCGGGATTCCCCGTTGCCTGTATGCTCATCTTCCATTCTCACTCCATTTCCGGCATGCTTCTCTTATTCATTACCTGTACTTCTACATCTCTTATCCTCTTACACGCATGTACTTTTTTTATGAACCTACTTCTCTTATTCTCTTCCTGAGAATCCACCTCACTATCCACTTCCTCGTGCTACTATTTCTCTAATCCTCTTCCTGTGCCTCTGCTCTTCCTCTTGTGTTTCTTGTTCCTGTTTCTGCTTGTTCCTGTCCTTGTACCCGATTCGTCCGCATCAATCTCCGTCATTCATTCCCAGTAAAACGGCCCCTTCCCTCTCAGCCGCGCCACGCCTTCCACAAAGAAAAAGTCGCCATAAATTAAGGGCACGTCGATATTCCGTCCTTCCGGATAATGACTGGTCCCATGAAGAATCAAGCCTTCCTCCCCATCGTTGTCCCATGTACCGTAATTCCGGTACAGCGATTCCAAAATCCGGACCGCGGATTCCCGGTATACGGCTGCCTGTCCCTGATCCACCTTGTCGGCCAGAAGCAGCAGCCCGCTGGCGGCGCAGGCTCCGGCGGACGAATCCCGGTAGATGCGGGCTTCATCCGGCGCGCGGAAGTCCCAGTATGGCACATGGTCTTCCGGAAGGTTCGCCAGGAAGAAATGCGCCACCGTTTTGGCGGTATCGAGGTATATCGACTTGTCCGTATGATGGTAGGCAAGCGTTAAGCCGTAGATCGCCCACGCCGTCCCCCTGGACCAGGCGGATTCGGGCGCAAAGCCCTGCCCGCCGATCCCTTCCACACGTTCACCGGTAGCCGGATCGTATCGAACGATATGATATACGGAACCGTCCGGCCGGACGAAGTCCCGGACCACCGTGTCCATATGGGCTTCGGCAATATGCCGGTAACGGGGATCGCCGCTGAGCTCGGAGGCCAAAAACAACAAGGGCGTATTCATGGCGCAATCGATGATGGCAAGCCCGGCGTTATCCTCCCCTTCCGACCATGGATTCCAGGCTCGAATATATTGGCCCTTCAGGTTGAAGCGTGCAGCCAGGTAGTTAGCCGCCTTGAGCGCGCGCACCTTGGACTCTTCGCTGCCGGTCAGCTTGTAGGAAGCCATACTCGTTAACGTCCACATGAAACCGAGATCGTGATCCAGTCGTACATATTGGTTCAGCACGTCATCCAAAATGAGCTCGCACTGCTCGGCGGTCGTTCTAAACTCCGCCCGGCCGCTGTCATTGTACAGAAGCCACAGCATCCCAGGCCAAAAGCCGGCCGTCCACCAATGCGGCGGCTCCAGCTGGTAGACTCCATTCTGGCTGGCATGCGGAAACCCCGCCCCAATCCGCGTTACGTTTCGACGCGTCTTCGCAAGCGACTCCTCCCAGGCCTCCGTCAACCAATCCAAAGCGATCTCCGTTTTCATTCCTCTCCACTCCTCTGTTCATATGAATTGAAACCTAAAGTCGATATTCGTATGCAAACCGGGAGTCTTCATTTTAAAATCCACGGCATACCAAGATGATTCCTGGCCGAAGTGGTCACGGAAGACATGGCTTGTCAGCTCAGGCTCAACCAGCTTGCTGTCATATTGGATCAGCAGGCCGGGCCCGTCATCTAAGGCCTGAACAACTTCTGATCCTCCTGCCTCTGCTTGCTCATAAGTACCCGGTGCCCGCAACCTAACAACCTGCCGGCCATCCATCAGCACCAGCTCGGGCTGTTTCCTGGTGACGATCCGCTCCACCAGACTCTCCAGGGGTGAATCGAACGTAAACCGGTCGCTCAGCGTCAGCTCTGGCCGATTCCCCTTCTTGTTCCATTCCAGCGTCCTTGTGAATGCCCGAAGCGCCGGAACCCGGTAGGCCGAGGCCAGCTCAAGCGCAAGCCGATCCACGGCTTCGCCCGTCACGGCTTCCCTTACAACCGCAGCGCTATCCGGGCCCTCTTGCTGGTAATGGCCGTCGATGATCGGCACGGAGTGTCCTTGGGAGCCGTTGCAATCATAGCCATACCGTCCTTCGCCGAAATACTCCGCCGTGTACTCGCCGCAGCCGAGGTCCGAGCACCATACTTCCCCGGCGCCGTACAGAATAAAATGCCCGAGATCATTATGGTTGTGCGGCTCGCCGTTGCTGCCGCCCTTGGCGGCAAACGCGTACACTTCGCCTCCATGGGAGCTGCGGGAGATCAGCCACTGGGCATCAGGCAAATAATAACTCGCCTCTCCCCAATCGCTTCCCGCCAGCAAGGGGTTCCGCCAGATCAGGTTGCGCAAGGCCGGAGCCCAGCGGCTGCAATGGTCGTCGCGGTAAGCCGACCGGAGAGACTGCGGCGGAGACTCGAATTCTCCGTACAATCCGGCCAGATAATGAGACAAGCCGATGTGCACCTTGCTTTCCGGTTGCGAATCGGAGAAGTTGACGACGGCCTTGCCTGCCAAAAAGCCCTTTTGCTGAAACAAGGCGATGCGGCCTACCTTCTCGGCACGGAACCAGTCCAGCTCGCCTCGGGTACGCTTGCGCAGCAAATCGGCATAATACACGAAATACCCGAACCCGTAATTCCAGTATCCCAGCCCTTCCAGACAAGCTCCATCGGGGCCAAAGCCCTGCAGATAATAGTCCATGCACCGCTCCGTCTTCAGCAGAATCTTTGCAAGAGATTCCCCGCTTTCCATAAGCAGCAGCGCGGCAGAGCCGATGGAACCGGCACAGACGGCTGACCAATTATGCGTCGCGGTCTCCCAGCCGTGCTCATGGCTTAGGAAAGGGGTGAACAACCGCACTTCAACCTCCTCCTCGATTCTTGAGATCAGCAGCGAAGGCAGATGGTCCCGCAGCAGCATGCGGATTTCGCTGAGGGTAAACCCGGTCTCGGCGCTGAACAGATCAATCGTCCCTTTGATGCCGCCCGGCGATTCCGCGTTCAGATGCGCCGGTAAACACCAGGTATACTCATCGCAGATGGACCAGACCATCTCCTGGAGAGCCGTCCGGTACGCTTCCTTATCAGGCTCGAGAAGGGTCAGCAGGGCAAACGTATTCAGCCGGAGCCTTCGCTCGAAATAAACCTTCTCATAGTCCAGCCTCGTTCCATGCCGGGCAAACCGGGTGAATAAGTCATAGGTCAGCGGCGGATTCGGGACAGACAGCAGCCGTTCCCCTTCCTCGCGAATCTCGGATATGTCCTGCTCGTAATCCCCGCTTCGCCGAATGCCTTCCCAGAAGGATCTCTGGTCCCTGCCTTGGTAATACATCCGCCGATCGGCGGGAGCCATCCCGTTCACAATCGTTGTCAGCTCCTGCATCCTGTTCATCGGACTAAGGCCTCCTCCCCATTTCGGCGCCCGTTCAGACACCCGTTTCATCTCCCGTTCAACCGTTCCGGAACTCTACAGGGGTCACCCCCGCATAAGCCTTGAATGTCTTGCTGAAATAACTCACATTGTCGTAAGCCAGACTTTCGCAGATTTCCCCGACCGTGCGGTCCGTCTGCCGCAGCAGCTCCTTGGCTCGCTCCATCTTCATCCGGGTGACGTATTCGATGAAGGTGACCCCCGTTTCTTTCTTGAACATGCGGCTGAAATAGCTCGGATTCAGGTGCAGACAGCCCGCAACTTCATCCAGCGTGATCCTCTGATCAAGCCGAAGGGACACGTATTTGCAGGCCTCCGCCACTTCCGATCTTCTGCTGCCCACGAATCCCCGGTCCATAGCCTGCAGGGTGGATTCCAAATAATCGTGAAGCCAGGATTTCAGCTCGTTCAGGGAATCCATGTCCATGATCTCTTTGTGCAGCGCATCGGCCGTATACGCGGGTGACAGCGAGTGCAGGAGGTGAAGCCTCAGCTTCAGGTCCAACAGGAGCTTCAATACCCAGTCCTTGACCGATTCCGGTGCGTACCGCTTCTCTTGGATCCATGAGATCCACCGATCGACCGTGTCGCGCACCGCGCATAAGCCCTTTTTACCAAGCAGCGATTCCCGCAGCTCCGAACTGGCCCGATCATAATAAGCAAAGAGATCGGGATTCCCATTCAGACTTTTCTGTTCAAGCGCTCCGTTCAGTTTCGTTATCTCCTGCGGTTCCAGATAGAATCGTTGGTGCTGGCAGGCCAGCAATTCATTAAGCCCTGCCTTTAAGGCTTCGGGATCCGCGCAGCCCCGGCCGATCAGGAACGACATGCGGATTCGCAGCACGCGCTCGAGCGTCCGCTGCACCTCCTTCAGGCAGGCGGCGGCCTCATCGTATATGTTGCTGCCCAAGCCGGGTCGATACGCGAACAGGAGCAGCGAAGACTTTGCATCATATAGGACATGCACCGCATCCGGATTCAGTTGATCCAGCACCTCCCGCAGCACGTTGCCCAGGGCAAAATGCAGCGTCTGGTTGGAAGCGAAGCGGTGCTTGATCTCCCGGACATCCTCCAGATGCCCGACGACGGGAAGGCAGTGGGAACCCGGCTTCAATATCCCGTACTCCGACAGCTCATGCCGCCATTTTTCGGGTGACAGCAAGGGCTGGTGTATGAAATTTTTGAGGCTCTGCTCCTTCCGCAGCTCCTTGGATTCGTCCACCAGATAGATCATCCGCGACCGTTCCCAGCCCTTCTGTGCTTCCTCGTCCATTGCCTGCTTGAAGCGCCTCAGCAGCTGTGCCAGCTCCTCGGGGTCGAGCGTATCCTTCAGCAGATAATCCTGCACGTTCAGCCGCATGGCCTGCTGGGCATATTGGAATTCGTTATGGCAGGACAGAATGGCGATCCGCACATCGGCTTTCACTTCTTTGATGCGTGCGGACAGCTCGAGCCCGTTCATTTTGGGCATGCCGATATCCGTAATCAGAATATCCGGAGGCGAAGACTTCGCATCCTCCCAGGCACTCATGCCGTTCTCATAACTTCCCATCAGATTCAAACCCAGCTCATTCCACGATATGGCCTCCGACAACAGCTCGATGACGGGATAATCATCGTCCACCAGCATCACGTTATACATCCGCATTCCCTCTTTCCGGTATAAACATCTCGATCACCGTTCCCTGGCCAGGCTCGCTGTAAACGTGACATTGAAAAGCCTCGCCGAACACCATACTCATCCGTTCCATCACATTTTGAAGACCGATATGGGAGAAGCTGCCTCCGCTTGCCTCTTCCTGCTTCGAGGACCCGTCGGAGCCGCCTTGGATTCTGCGGGTAATCGACTCCCTGATGGCTTCATCCATGCCGATGCCGTCGTCCTTCACCGCCAGCACGAGGTGCCTGCCCTTCATGACGGCTGCAATCCGGATCATCCCTGCCTGCTGGTTGAGCCCATGGATTAATGCATTCTCCACGATCGGCTGCAGGAAAAAGCGCGGTACCTTAAAGAGGAAAGCCTCCGGCGCGATATCCAGCTCCAGCCTGACCTCCTCCTTCTGCCGGAGGTTCATCAGGGCAACATAATGCGAGATCAGGTCGATTTCTTCGTGAAGCGCAATCTCGTCCTCCTCGCGGCTGATCGTCATGCGGAGCAGCACGGACAGGGAGCCGATCATCTTGGCGCTTTCGGGATCGCCCCGTTTCATGACCTTCATCCGGATCGAATTCAGGACATTGAACAGAAAGTGGGGATGGATCTGGGCTTGTAGCATTCGGAGCTCCGCTTTTCGTTTTCTCGCCTGGTTCTCGGATATTTCCGAAATCATGGCTTTGAACCGGTCCAGCATGTCGTCGAATAAATGACCGAGCCGACCAACCTCATCATTGCCATGAACATTCGACCTTACTTCCAGATTTCCGCGCTGCACGGCGGTTGCCACTTTGCCAAGCTTGACCAACGGCTTCGTAAACGCGCGTACAAGGGCAATGAGCAGCAGCAGAAAGATCAGAAAGAAGCACATCTGAAACCAGAACACCCGGTTAAAAATCGAGTTGATATTGACGATCGCATCCTTGTACGGCTGCATCAGCACCAGGCGCCATCCGGCAAACGGAATGTCCTGGTGTACCATCAGCTGTTTCTCCCCCTTCATCGGTACGATCGAATACGGCTTATCTTGATCCAACTCATCAAGATAAGCAAAGGTCGTTCCGATCTGGTTCTGATAACTGCCGGAAACGATCGTTCCCTTGGCATCCAGCAGCACCATATCGTTGCCTTCCGAAAGGGAGTTGAAGATCCCGCTGATCTGATCCTCCATGAACGTTACGATCACGTAGCCGTATATCTCGGAATCCGGCAGCCTGAGCGTGCGCACCACCGATAGCTGCGTCGGATGATCGATTTGGTCGGGGAGGAACATCGTGGCCTCCGGCTCCGTCCATAGAGACTCCAAGCCTTGCAGCTCCGAAATCCGGCTGAACCAAGGGCGCTGCCTGTAATCGAGCGGATTGTAATCGCTTACGGAATAATTCATGTAATAGGAGCCGTTCTCTAGGATGACGGTCACATAACTTTTCTCTCCGACGACCGTCAAGCTGAAAAGATGCTCCAAAACTCGGTTGGAGTCCATAAATCTGCGGTAAGGATCCGGGTCTTCGTTGCCGGAGACCACCTGTTTGAAGTAAGAATTCAACCCGGAATTCATCTGAATATAGTTGGCGATATTGATTTTGCTTAAGAGCAGATTCGTCACCGATCCGCGGACCAACTGAAGGGCATCGCTTGCGTTGGATACCGCCTGCTGCCTCAAGGCTTCCTTCGTTAACGAATTATACAGAATCAAGCTGACGATGGCGGGAACGACGATGCAGGTGATGGCAGCTAATATCAGCTTATGCCTGATGGAGCTCGGGATCAGGCTCTTGAGTCGTGCGGGCATAGGATCCACCTCGGGTATGGCGTGACGGGAATGATGTACGCGAATTCAAAAAAAGGGACGAAGAATTCCGTCCCGATTTTTTTGTCTATTATACCAGATCATTTTTTGTTGGATTCTATAATTTTGTTCACTCGCTCCTGCGAATTCGCAACGGTCTGGTCGATATCCTGATTGCCCAGGATCAGCTTCTCATACTCCTCGTTCACCGCCTCGTACACTTCCGCCTGATAAGGTGCCGGAGGCACGATGGCAGAGGCCTTCGAAGCGACCAAGGTGTCCACAAGCGATTTCTTGTCTACCTTCTCTGGACTCTTCGTGGCCGACAGAATGGTGTCGATGATCTCTTCCACCTGCTCGGTTTTCACCTGCTGCCAGGCCGGAATGTTCTTGCCCTGCACGATTTGCCCTTCCGTTGTGTACCAGCGGACGAATTTATAAGCTTCTTCCTTATGCTTGGACTTGGCCGCCACCGCCACGTAATCCGTGGTGACCGGCGTAAGCCCCGTCGGATCGCCTTTCTCGTTTTTCGGGAATGGGGCTACGGCGACATTGAATTCCAGCGGCACTTTATCCGTTCCGCCGATCTCCGTGTTCATCCAGCTGCCAATCGTGATCATGCTCGCGGATTGATTGAAGAATTGCGTCCGATAATTCAGCTTCTGGGAGATCATGTCCGTGTACGGCACCGAGGATTGGTCCTCCTTCTCCATCCGCACGCGCAGCTCCAGCGTCTTCCTGAAGGTCGGGTTATCCAGATTGGAAGAGCCGTCGGCCTTCAAATAATCGGTATCTTGAGGCTGATTTGCCATCATCAGCTTCAGAAACTCCAGCCATCCTCCCCCTTGCGGACCATGGAAGTATGTTCCGTAGCGCTTTGACGCTCCTTCGCCTTGGGTCAATTTTTTGGCATAATCCGCATATTCGTCCCAGGTCCAGTCCGTCGGAACCGGCAGTCCCGCTTCCTCCAGATGATCCTTGTTCAGCAGCACATACCACGGGTTGAACTTGCCGGGCAGCGCGTAGACTTTGCCGTCGAGGCGGGTATCTACTTTATAATCCGTTTCCACGCTGTAGCCGTCCTTCGCGATAAAGTCATCCAGCGGCTCGGCCATGCCGAGCGCCACCCGCTGCGCGTAACCCGCCGGATCGCTGAACATCAGAATGTCCATCTGGGCCGAGGATGCCGCCTCCAGGTCGAGCTTCTTGAACGCCTCCTGCGTATCCCCCTTCTCGCTGAGCTGGACCAGCTCAATGGTCACGCCCGGCGTTGCCTCTTCATAGGCCTGGATCGTTTTCTTCCAATTGTAAGCTTCCTCCGTGCCATAGGTGTACAGCCTCAGATTGGTCTTGCCCCCGCCTTGTTCGGAACCCTCTTGCGCCGCATTCTCCTTCGCTCCGCCGCAGCCGGACAGCAGGCCGATCACCATTGCAGCCGTAAGAACGCCTGACCACCATTTCTTGTTCATCATTGTCTATAACCCTCCCCATTGATATCAATATCGGTATGTAAGGTCGTGACGATTCTTGCTGTAACTATCCCCATTATATAGAGCGCTTACATCTTAACCATAAAACAATCTTTACTGATGTTGGAACTATTTTTACCCCATTCATTCCCGGGCTCTTAACCCTTGACCCCGCCCAGCGCGATGCCCTCGATGACACTCTTCTGGCCGATGATAAAAACGATCAGCAGCGGGAAGATCGCCGACACGGCAGCAGCCATGATCAGGGAATAGAATTCTCCGCTCAAGGACGTGAATTTCTGCATCGCCAGCGGAATCGTGAACAGCCGGTCCGTCCGCAGGAAGATGAGCGGATTCTGATAATCGTTCCACGTCCAGATGAAACGCAGGATCGCATACGTGGCAACAGCGGGCTTCACCAGCGGCAGTGCAATCGACCAGAAGATTCGCGGATGGTTCGCGCCGTCGATTTTGGCGGATTCGATGAATTCCTGATGCACGCCCATGAAGAATTGCCTGAGCATAAACGTTCCGAGCACGCTGAAGCTTCCCAGCATAATGAGGCCGAAATGGTTATCAAACAGCCCGATGTTGCGGTACAGAATAAACTGCGGGATCAGGATGGCCTGGCCGGGAATCATGTAGGTCACCAGCACGATGATGAACAGCCAATTGCCGGCGGCAAACCGGATTTTGGAGAAGCCGTAGGCCGCCAGGGCGGATACCATGGCCGAGATGATCGTGGTCAGTATGCTGACCTTGATCGAGTTCCAGTAATAGAGATAGAAAGGATAATCGCCGAACCATACCTCCTTATAATTCTCGATGGCGTTCCACTCCCGCGGAATCCACTGGATCGGATATACGAATACGTCTTTCTCCACCTTAAAGGATGTAACCAGCATCCATATAAAAGGAAGGAGAAACAGAATGCTCACCGCGAACATCGCGATCGTAACGATGAGCTTGCGCCAGTCGACGCCGACTCTTGTCCCCATATAGCGCCCTCCCTCCTAGTAGTTGACCCACTTCTTCTGAGCAGCCCACTGACCCAGCGTAATCAGCATGACAAAACCGAACAGAACCGCGGCAATGGACGATGCGTAACCAACCTTCAGGTTGACGAATGCCGTATCGTATAAATACCAGACCATCATGGTTGTCGATCCAATCGGTCCGCCTTGGGTCATAACAGCAATGATATCAAAGACCTTAAACGTGGAGATGACGCCCGTCACCAGCAGGAAAAATGACGTTGGCGACAGCAGGGGCAGCGTAATGCGTCTGAACTTGGTCCACCCGTTCGCTCCATCGATATCCGCCGCCTCGTACAGATCCTTCGGAATGGACTGCAGCCCGGCGATATAGATAATCAGATTGAAGCCGATGGAGATCCAGATCGATATCAGCATGATGGAAATCAGCGCGAAATTCGGATCTGCGATCCACTTGGGCGGATCGGACATCCCGAGCGTCCGGAGGATTTCGTTGATCGGCCCGTAGGACGGCTGGAACAGCACCTGCCATACGACGGCCACCGCCACGATGTTGGATATGTAGGGCATGAAGTAGGCCACTTTAAAATAGCCCTTCATATAGACAAACCGGTCGATCAGGATGGCCAGCACCATCGAGATTATCATGTAGACCGGAACCGTCAAGAGAAACAAGATGTTGTTGCGCACCGACTTGATAAACATGTCATCCTCCAGCAGCTGGCGGAAGTTCTGAAACCCGACCCACTGGATGCCATCCCAGCCTTGCACGAAATTCCAATCGGCAAAACCCAGCACGAGCGTAGCCAATATCGGAAACAGCACCAATATGATGACGCCGATCAGCATCGGGCTTACGAATGCGATCCCCCATAGGTTCTCACCCCGCTGCAAGGATCCCCGGGATCTGTGTCCCCGCGCAGGCTGGGTGCCATGCTTCTTCATCGTCTCCATTGCCTGTGCCATGTCGGACCCCCCTCGATTCTTATTCGATGGGTTAAGTATAAAAAAAATACCGCCAGCGTTTTGACGGTATTTTGATCATATTCGCTTTCATTTTTACTTATTAGGTAAGGAATGCATGGTGCTTGTATATCATGGCATCCTTGGTATTAGAGGAACTTCTCCTTAAACCAGGCAGCGGCCATCCCAACCTCTGCACGGCTCAGCTGATGCCCCCCGTTCTCCCAATGCAGCTTCACGTCCGCCCCTGCTGCACTTAGCATTTCATTCAGGTCCTCGCTCTCCTGCGGGGTGCACATCGGATCGTGACGACCGGCCGCGATGAAGACGGGAATGCCAGTCAAATCCGGTAAGGCCTTATCCCGCAGCGGAACCATCGGATGGTGGAGGATAGCCCCTTGCAGCGCATCTCCCTCGTGGAACAGCAGGCTTGCGGCAATGTTGGCGCCGTTCGAATAACCAACCGCTACGATACGGCTGCGGTCAAAACTGTATTCGGCGGCTGCCCAATTCAGGAATTCATTCAGGTCCTGCGTGCGTTTCACGAGATCTTCTACGTCGAATACGCCTTCAGCGAGACGACGGAAAAATCTTGGCATGCCGCTCTCCAGAACATTTCCGCGGACGCCGAGCACATTCGATGCGGGCGAGATCATCTCGGCCAGCGGCAGCAAATCCTCCTCATTCCCTCCGGTACCGTGCAGCAATAGTAAGGTTGGTGCCTCCGGAGAAGTTCCTTGGCGGTAAATATGCGTATGTTCCATTTGTATTGTCTCCTTTCGATTGGTTATATGGTTAGATTCCGTTTTACAACCATGAATGTTAGAATTCCCCCTGAATAGCCCAATAGGACCATAGGCTACCCTAAAAGTCACATTATAAACTAGGCTGCAATCCTTCTAGAGACTGCACTAGAACCCTTCATTAATATCTTTAATTTAAGATTCTTTAAATACATAATACCACGGAATTATAAAAATGCAACAGCATCCCTTCCGCATCCCGGTCAGAGTTGTACTCGGACATGCTTTGTCGCCAGTATCCTCAGCCTTTAACAAATGAAAAGAGAGGAAGCCTCCATATGGAAGACTTCCTCTCCTGTTTGTATTCTCTATATGATTCCGTACGTGTTCCCCCGTAACATCACTCATTATATCAAAAGATAGGTATAATGTCAGTGGATGTTTTGGCATTTCTCACAATTTTTTTGTGATTTCATTAGGTGTTATTCCAATTATCTGGATGTAAAAGCATATAATTAGAAAAACTGTAATCGTTTAGTCAACGCACCTCTCGGCACGGCAAAGGCTTGTGCCCGCTTGAAGTTCACCGGAGCCCCCCTCACAATCGTGAGCGCTTTGTAATATTCGATAAACGGGAAGCCGTACGTTTCCCCACGCGCATAAGCATACACGTTCATGGCTCTCACCCAAGTTTCATAGGCTTCGTCCGGGATATCAATAAACACCTCAGGGTGAAAATCGTACGGGTCCTCCCAATTGTCCGCATAGTATAAATGCTGGGCATAATGGGCCGGAAGCTCTCGTTCAATCGTCTTCAGCCCTGCATAGAAGCGGGCGTCCTCTACAATGTAATGGGTATTGGAGTGGTCCTTGTGGATGCTCTCCTTCCAATGCGTGATGATGATATCGGGCTTCACTTCCCGTATGACGTCCGCTACCTGATATTTCACTTCCTCATCGAGCGGCAGCTCGGCATCCTTGTAAGCAAGGAAACGGACATCCGCGCCAACGATATCGGCAAATTGGTGAGCCTCGTCAATCTTCTGCTTCGCGTACTCCTCCGGCGTCAGACGAGGGTGTCCCTTCTCCCCTGGCGTTAAGTGAAGAAACGTTGCTTTGTGGCCAGCTTGTGTGTATTTGGCGATCACGGCGCCCGCCGTAAGATCCATATCGCCCGCATGTCCGCCAATCGCCAAAATATGATGCTGCTTTGCTTCCGTCAAATCGGATCTCCCCTTTGTATGGAAAATAGTAGAATCTATTGAAGCGTTTTGCTCATAATATCGAACCGGCGCGTCACATGAAATCCGGCCTTGCGGTACAAATGCCCTGCCGGGCTTTGTTCGCCCGTCCAGAGGAACCAGGCTCCATGCAGCCCCTGCGCCCGCATGAGGGCGAGGCAATCATATAACAGAATTTTCCCCAATCCCTTCCCTTGCATCGACGGGTCCACGCCAAACGGACCAAATCGTTCAGCCACGCCTTCATATCCGTTATGCAGGCAGAATCCCACCAGCTTTCCTTGATCGCGCGCGATCAGGATCTGATCCGTTGTTAATCGCTGCAGCAGTCCCTCGCGAATCGCCCGACCCCAATCCGGGTTAAACACATCCGTCGCAAAATCGATCAGCTCCACCAAATCGCTGTCCTGAGCCAGCATGAAGGTGAAGCCTTCTTGCTCACGCTGCCGCTTTAATTCCGCAACCTCCGGCGGCTTACGAAAATCGACCAGGGAGCGATCCATCGCAACCGCCGTATAATTGCGGGTAAAGCCGCTTGCAGCAAGCCACACCAAGCCCTCCGGATAGCGCTCGCCATCGATTCCAGGAACGATATAATTCGGGGCATACGAGGAGAAAAAGACTTTGCTGCGTCCATGATCGCGAAGATAGTCTTCGCCGTCCTGCAGCAGCCGCGATGCCACACCCTGTCTCCGAACCGATGGATCGGTATAGAAGAAGGTGATCCACCCGCGATCCAGCTCCAGTTCGGTTCCGATCATCGGCAGCCTCCGGCGTACCGCATACAGTACGCCTACCAAGCGGCCCTCCTCCTCCGCAATCCGCAGTCCTTGCGGATCAAAGTTTGGATCGAGCAGCACCAAGTTCCGAAAACGAAGCCGAGTCATGGGATCTCCCGGTAGACAGTCATTCCACAGGGTAGTAATAGCGTCTTCGTCCCCAGGCCGATAAGCCCTGTAGGCTAAACTCGTCATTGCATATTCCCTCCTTATTGTCGTAATGCTTCAGATTTGCTTGGATTCGCTTCCAGTTCCGCGAAACGATGCCGAATCGAACGACGACTCATTCCCATCTCACCATGCTACGGCTCCCGTCAATGCATTGTGGACTTGGGCCCGAAGCTGGGCCACGCTGCTGCTCCGTCCCCCGTATACGCGGTTTGTCAGCAGTACGACCGCGAGATCCAGCTCGGGATCGATCCACATGCTGGTTCCGGTAAATCCGGTATGTCCGTAACAGCCCGGACCCATCCAATCACCCGAAGCGTCCATTTTATCCCCTTTCAGTACCCACCCCAGGCCACGGTTGGAGCCATGAATATGCCCCGTATGGGTACCAGTAGCCGTAATCGCCGCCGCCCTAGATAAGATGCGGAATTCGCCGCCTCCTGTCTCTGGCCTCACCGTTACCGGGATCGCCCCTTGTGCCAGCCACATTCGGGCGTATTGCAGCAGATCGCCTGCGGTCGCAAACAAGCCGGCATGACCGCATACACCACCCAAGGCCCGTGCTTTCTCGTCATGCACAATTCCGCATAGATGATCCTGGATGGTATCCTCATGCTCCGTTGCTGCATAGCGGCCGGCCTGTTCCGGCGCAGGAGTCAGCGTCGCATGACGCATGCCGAGCGGATCCAACACCCGTTCCTTTACTGCCTGCTCTAAAGACATTCCCAGGACCTTCTCAATCATGCAGCCAAGCGCCAAATATCCCAGATCACTGTAAATCACCTCGGTATCCGGCTTGGTCACGAGCGGTGCGGAAAGAACGGCATCCCACATCCGCTCCCTATCCCACCCCTGCGAATGCAGGTTCATGTCCGCCTGGAGCCCGGAGGTATGCGTGAGCAGCTGTCCTACCGTAAGCTCTTCTTTACCGGCCGTTCCGAATGGAGGCAGAATGTGACTTACTTTTGTGCTTAAGCTCAAGACTCCCTCATCGATCAATTGCAGAATCAACGGGAGTGTAACCACCACCTTCGTTAAAGACGCACAATCGTATAACGTATCCGTGCTGACCGGCACAGGCTGACCCTGCATTGGTCTGGGGTTGGCATAACCGGCACTATAAAACCACTGCTTGCCTTCATGCATGACACCCAACACGGCACCCGGCGTCGTACCCGCGGCTATTTCGCGTTCAATGGCGGTGCACGCCGCCTTCACTCCCTTGATTCCCAAGCCCAGCTGCTCTGCACCGGCTTCCGCGCTGCTCGCCATCCCATCTTCCCTCCTTTGCTGCAAGTCCTTAAGTTTGGAATACTAAATAACAGACACATCATTTAACTCCACAGCACCTTTGAAAATGTAAACGTTTCCTAAACCTATTATATGATCTGTAAAATTTTGTTTCAATATTAATTAATTATTATAAAATTTAATTTCATCGCTTCCCACTTAAATTTTCCTTTTATTTGGATATAATATATTGACACTTGAATACGCTTCCATTTACAATAATGTTGAAATCAAACACTCGCATAATTTAAGGGCCATGCATTCCGTCACCGCACACCCGGTATGGAACAACCCCGGTTTCTCTACAGGAGATTCCGGGGTTTTTTGTTGCCCGATTTAGTATGGGAGGTGATGCTCAAGCAGCCGATAAGCTAGTAAAACCAGCCTTCTCTATATCAGCTACATAGGAGGAATTACGATGAAAAAGTTTTACAAACTGACAACTTCTCTTGCCCTTAGCTTGTCCCTGGCCTTGAGCCTTCTCGGCCCTGCTCATGCGGCCCCGGATACTTCGGTGTCCAATAAACAAAATTTCAGCACCGATGTCATTTATCAAATCTTTACGGACCGTTTCTCCGACGGCAATGCTGCCAACAACCCGACCGGACCTGCCTTTGACGGTACCTGTACCAATCTGAGGCTATACTGCGGCGGTGACTGGCAAGGGATCATTAACAAAATCAACGACGGCTACCTGACCGGCATGGGCGTTACCGCTATCTGGATCTCCCAGCCAGTCGAGAACATCTACAGCGTCATCAACTATTCCGGCGTGAACAACACCGCTTATCACGGCTATTGGGCCAGAGATTTCAAGAAAACGAACCCGGCTTACGGCACGATCGCCGATTTCCAGAATCTCATCGCAGCCGCTCATGCCAAGAACATCAAAGTCATCATCGACTTCGCACCGAACCACACCTCTCCCGCTTCCTCGGACCAGCCTTCATTCGCGGAGAACGGCAAGCTGTACAACAACGGCACCCTGCTCGGCGGATACACGGGCGATACACAGAATTTGTTTCATCATAACGGAGGCACCGATTTCTCAACAACAGAGAACGGGATTTACAAAAACCTGTACGACCTTGCCGATCTGAATCACAATAACAGCACCGTGGATACCTACCTGAAGGACGCCATCAAAATGTGGCTCGATCTGGGCATTGACGGCATTCGAATGGACGCGGTGAAACATATGCCATTTGGCTGGCAGAAGAGTTTCATGGCTACCGTCAACAACTACAAGCCGGTCTTCACCTTCGGCGAATGGTTCCTCGGCGTGAACGAAGTAAGTGCAGAGAACCATAAGTTCGCCAACGAATCCGGCATGAGCCTGCTGGACTTCCGTTTCGCGCAGAAGGTACGCCAGGTATTCAGGGACAACACCGACAATATGTACGGTCTGAAGTCCATGCTGGAGGGCTCGGCAGCCGATTACGCGCAGGTGGAGGATCAGGTTACGTTCATCGATAACCATGACATGGAACGCTTCCACAATAACAGCGCTAACCGCCGTAAGCTGGAGCAAGCGCTGGCCTTCACGCTCACTTCCCGCGGCGTGCCGGCCATCTATTACGGAACCGAGCAATACATGTCCGGCGGCAACGACCCTGACAACCGGGCAAGAATTCCTTCTTTCTCTACGACGACGACCGCTTACCAAGTAATTAAAAAGCTGGCGCCACTGCGCAAATCCAATCCGGCCATCGCCTATGGAACGACCCAAGAGCGCTGGATCAACAATGATGTGCTGATCTATGAACGCAAATTCGGCAGCAACGTGGCGCTTATCGCTGTAAACCGCAACGTGAATACGCCGGCCTCCATTACCGGATTGGCGACTTCATTGCCTGCAGGCAGCTATGCCGACGTGCTTGGCGGACTTCTGAACGGCAACAACTTGACCGTTGGCACAGGCGGAGCAGCTTCCAACTTTACGCTCGCTGCGGGCGGTACGGCCGTATGGCAATATACCACGGCCGTGACTTCGCCAACGATCGGGCACGTAGGACCGATGATGGCCAAACCAGGCGCAACCATCACCATTGACGGCCGCGGCTTCGGCGCAACCAAAGGCACGGTATACTTCGGCTCAACGGCCGTAACAGGCGCTAACATTACGGCGTGGGAGGACACGCAGATCAAAGTGAAGATCCCTGCGGTAGCCGGTGGCGTATATAACATCAAAGTCGCCAATAGCGCTGGCACTTCAAGCAATGTACACGACAACTTCGAAGTGCTGACAGGGGATCAAGTCAGCGTCCGGTTTGTGGTGAACAATGCCACCACCGCGCTCGGACAAAACGTGTACCTGGCTGGCAGCGTAAGCGAGCTCGGCAATTGGGATCCTGCCAAATCCATCGGACCGTTGTACAACCAGGTTATCTACCAATACCCAACCTGGTACTATGACGTCAGCGTACCGGCCGGTAAAACCATCGAATTCAAGTTCCTGAAAAAACAAGGCTCGACGGTAACGTGGGAGGGCGGCTCGAACCATACCTTCACGGCTCCAACGAGCGGCACAGCCACCATTAACGTGAACTGGCAGCCGTAAGCCCATAAAAACGCACCATTCCTTTGCTGCTCCGGCTAACGGCACAACCACCGTGAATGGGTATAGCCGCCGACCATAAGTCTTTACCGAAGAGCGGCACCTAAACAAAACCAGCTCCGGGACAGTTCCCGGAGCTGGTTTTTATTCATGCAGGTTAATAATTCCAGCAGGCAGTAGCCCGTTACGCACAAGCACCTCAACATCCCCTCTCCACCTGCATGAGCGATTCCCAAAGGGAGAGCGTCCCAGCAGGCAGTAACTCAACAAGCGCACGAGGTAACTCACGCTCCCTCGCTAATCCCAGCACCTCCGAGTAACACGCCTCCAACAAAAAGCCGATGAAGTTGGTTTCCCTTTGGTCATAACCCTGTCAAGTAGACAGTACAAAAAAGACATGATTTATGCTGCGACCGTTTCCCGGTATTCTACCGGGGAACGGTCGTTTAATTTTTTCTGGAATCGGTTCTGGTTATAGAACAGAATGTATTCATTCACTTGCTGTT
>NZ_JBNDYG010000076.1:0-23488 GCF_049893405.1 Paenibacillus sp. Dod16 | reverse complement strand
AACTACCAGTAGTCTAAGTCAGAATCCTCAGAATTCTAGCACACAACTATATATCAGTATTATAACTGAATTATGATAAACTCAGAAAAATCAATAACTTCAGAACACAACTTTAATACCAAATAACAATTTCAAATCAAACAATGAAGCATGGGCATTTCCTGTATCTGAGCTTAGAGCTTTGATACAAAGATCTATGTATGACGCTAGATTACGAGAGCCGATACGGAAGTCGAGAATAAAACGTCTTGATACAATAAGCCCATTTACAGGGGAGAGATACGAAGCTCAAGAACAACTTGATATTTTCACTGTTCATGAAGAGAAAGAAGAATTTTCTTACGAACCAGTTTGTCTTGACGGGTTACCCGCATATCCGGATCTTGCCCTTGGGAGCTATTCCTTAGAAGCCCGAATTTTTTTGTTGAAAAATGTTCTTCATTATCAAGCTGAGGCAGAAATGGAATTTGTTACTCCGGATGATATAGAATACATAAAAAAAGTTTGGTCTGAAGAACTTGGATGGGACGGAGATGAGACAGACATCCGACCTGAAAAGATCCAATACGAAGGAGCACTGGTATTAGATGCAGAGTATAGATTGAATCATACCGAGACAACCATTCCTAATCTTGTTGTTGATCCTAGGTACTACTTGGCAGAGGAAAGCGGAGTTTCCTTAGATGTAATTAAAAATCTTAATGTACTAAATCCTGATCCTAAAGCTGAACATCGTTTTATCTATTATGTAACAATTGATTTTGGCGGCGGTGAGAAAGATATATGGAGTACATTTGAAAAGTCTAAACGTAAAACTGGTTATGCTGTTCCATACTATTGGCAACCAGTAACTGCATCATCCGGATCCTCGAACATTACGGATTACTGGAATAACGTCACTGTAATAGTGTGTAGACCTGAGATCTGTAACTTAGCCGATGCACAACAATTTGTAGAATCTTATATTGCTGCCGGTGAAGATATTATTGAACCAGAAGTAACAAACTGGGAGCGTATATATTGGAGCATTATCAAAGATAAAACAATTGAAGAGTCACGGAGATTTATTCTTAGATCAGGCAACCAACCAGGAGAGATTCCAGATTCTATAAAAAAATATGTTGGACTTATTGATGAAGAGATCACCATCGCTTCTTTAATTATGAAATCCTCAGTAAACACTGTTCTTTTTCGAATCGATCCGGAAGATGCTAGACGAGCTTGTGAAGCATCAACCTTATGGAACAAGGTGGTCGGAATTAAGTTATCTGGATATGATAACGGCCAGACAGTCCGAGAGTTTATCATGACGAAAGGATTACATCCAAGAGTGCTGCCGGCACCTATTATGTATCTTTATAACCTTTCAGAGAAAGAACTGTTCTGGAATTATCAGATGAAGCTATATGGGGAAAACGATGTCATTGATATCTGGCATTGTTAAACAAGTGCGCCTATAAGGGCGATTAGGAATTCAGCCTTTGGCAAGGCTGCGGGAAAAGCTCATATTCATCATCCCGTCACCAATCACTTACTTGCTCGGGGAAACCAGAGCGGGGACTGTAGCATGTGATTAAAGGTATAAGCCGTCAAAACTACTCAGATGAAGCAGAATACCAAGGTGAAAAGTGTAAACGAGGATAAAGGCTGTATTGCTTGAATGATAGTTCGAGGGGATTTAACATCGTCCGTATCGAAACGTAGTTGAAACGGTATGTGGCATCTGAGAGTGGCATCTGAGACAGTGTCTGATTGTTTGGCACAGTCCTCACGAGCCGAGGCCTCCCAAGCCCAATAAGGGTTAAAGAACGAAAGTCATATCCGACATTACACAAGCTATGTTCCTAATCGTACTAAATGGGGATTACCTAAGTGGGACGGCCATCTTTGGCTATGAGGGATAAACGCAACAGGGTTATGGCCTCTGAATATCCCATATGGTAACGGAGTTCTAGTAGTAGTCGGAGCGTGGGAAAACCACAGTACACTTATACCGAGGGGTATAAGACACTAATAAAACAAAAAAGGATCGAGCGATATGCCCAAACCTTTTCGGGGAAGATTACTTACGGATTTCATTTCGGCTACCTGTTAGCTCGATGGCTTTGTAAGAACTAATACCTAGAATTGGATTCAGGATGTTTTTGAGTAGATCAGTGTTAATTCGAAAACTCTTACCTGAGTGGGTGTAGCCTGAAAACAATACTTTTTGAGGCTCCATTTTCATATTCTCACATCCTTTAGTGGCCTTAATTCATTCTAACATAAATTAAGGAATATCAGTGATGGCGAAGGAGAACAGTTCATCTGGATTAATACAAAATTGGGAAGGAGCGAGAGGCTCTATGAGAAATCCAAGTGTAGTCAATGATCTTTAGATATTCACTAAATAGAGATCAGATGGTAATCTTGTCTTTTTAAAGATAATGGGCAATTTCCAAACCTATTCTGCAATTCGTTATAAATTGGCTTGAAATCAGGATTGGATTCTTCTATTATAGAGTTAGTTATATTTTTTGAAAGCCTCTTGCCATGCGGCATAAAGAGGAATTTACTTGTTGAAATACGCCCTGTGGGTGACTCAAGCATACATTGCTTATGTCATTCGCAGGGCTTTTTTGCGTCCAAATTGGTGAAGTTAGCTGCACTAAATTTTATTTTGATGATTCTACTAATTAGGAGGAATGGATATGTTTAAGATTAAATCGAGTGTGATTCAAGCTGTTGTATCAGCCATGGCAAAGAGTGTAAAGGACTCAGGTATAGGTGATAGGAATGTATACATTAAGAATATCGGTAACGATATAGTATCCTTCTACTTCACTTCACTTGATCTTTCAGCTGAGAAACGAATTAGTGCTGAGGTTAAGGGGGATTTCTTTGCAGCGACGAGTATGAAGGAGCTTGCTATCAAGGTTGCAGCTTTGCCGAGTCAAGAAGAAATCGAAGTGAACTTTATCCGAAAAGGGAACGGACAGTTTCTGCAGTTGGTTTGGGGGAGTAACGGAAGACGAAGTGAGATGACGGTTACTGTCCTTAATGAGGAAACAGAATTTCTAGAAGTCCCTCTGCCAGAAGAAAAGGTGCTCTGGGGTCCAAAGGTGTTATCTCATCTTGTAAACAAGTTTAAGGGTTTTACTGTAAAATCATCAAGCAATGACGCTAGAAATTCACCTGTTCTCTCTGGAATCATGATATCTCAGAATACCTCAGGTCACTGCATTCTACGTGCGACTGACCGTCATAACTCAGTCACTTTTATTTCAAGAGATTATAAGTGGCTAGAGAAGGATGTAATAATTGACACGTCTTATTTACATGGTATTTCTAATCTCATTCCTTCTGACTGTGAAGTGGAAGTTGGAATTAACGAGCAAGCGAGCTTGGTAATTTTTCAGACACCGGATACAACTTGTGTATGCCGAGTTCTGAACGGAAAATATCCTGAGATCGATAAGATTTACGATCACAATGTAGAGTGTAAGTATATATTTGATCGTCCTGAGCTTATGGAGCTGTGTTCCAGGGTTTTGAAAATTGTTGATACAGGAGCAAAATTAGTGAAATTTGAGACGAGGAAAAATCTGGTATTTGCAGTTGTTCCAAATGTCTTGGAGCAGCAATTGGGAGCAACTGTTGAAGGGCTTAAATGGTCCTTTGCTGTGAATGCAGAAAAATTGCTTGAATGCGTAAAGTTTTTTGAGGCAGAGGATGAAATTACACTTTATATCAAAGATCCGGGCAATAAACCAATCACAATTGGTTCAGATGAGGAGCCTGACATCCAAATGGCAACTACTCCTTATAAGGTCAATGGAATTAATGCAGGTAATAAGTCCAAAGTGATGGTTTAATTGTCATCGCTTGTCATCAGATTGTAGCGGTGGTAAAATGTATATATAAACAATGCTTAATTTGCCCTCCGTCAAGCGACTTATGAGGGTTCATTTTAACTAGTCATTCACCCCCAAAGGTGTATTTGTGTTTTTTTGACACATTTCCACTTTTGGGGGTTTTTTATTTACGAATCTTTGAGATGCTCTTCTGTTCTAGCAGAGCATCTCTTTGTATTTAAAGCGGCCATTTCTTTTGTTGACTATAAGAACGTATGTTCTTATAATGAAAAAGAAGTGGACCTCAAATTGGGAGGTTTTACTAATGAGTAGAGCGACATGGGTTAATGCAAAGTACGAATCGATGGATCATGGTTTAAGTGACCTTCAAAGACATTATTTATTACAGGAATTGCGTATTAACCATTCCCGACCAACGAATTTGCTCCGCTCCATAGCAAAAGCTAGAGCGTTCAAGCAAAGAGTGTTATGGATATTCCAAGAAATGATGGTCGTGGTAGGTCTATTCATGTCCATATTATTTGTGGCAGTATTGTTGATTATCTGGCAAATGTAGGAGGACGACCAATGGCTGTTCTGATTATACTCGCGATCGTTGGAATTCCTGCAATTGTTGGATTTTGTAGTGGACTCACTACAAATAACATCACCGTTGACAGGAGTCCCAGCATGAATAGTAAAAATGACAATCATCTAAATTTTGAAAGTGAGCATGAAATCAGCAGTTGGCCATCATTTACTCTTTCCCAACCAACATCAATAGATGAGGATGTTGTTATTGATCAACAAGCTGAGTCGATTAAGCCAGAAGTTTCTTCACTCACACCTGAAGTTGAAACGGGTCTTATGAAATTGTTGGGAGAGATTGGTGCTGAGATGGATAAGGATGCTACTAGCACACCTCTTGAAGCATATGATGGTTCAGATGCGGCCGGATTCAAAATGAATACAGTTTCTATAGAGGATCATGATATTGATCGAATGTTAGAAACCTTACGTGACGCAGATGTTCCGCCTCCAATAGCAGACAATTTGATTGAATTTCCTGGTCAAAATTCCCCTTTACCTAAAAAAGAATACAGTGCGATTCGGAAGAGATATGGAGAAGTTTTCGCAGACCAAATCACAACAACTCCATCAATTGGAGCAACAAACAATGAAATAGATGTAATGATGGGAAGAGTTAGCTTCTCTGAGGATGGAACCATGTTCCTGACTTATAACAACGCCTCGATTCAAATTAGAGGTCTAGGTCTAACAGAAGAGTTAGAGGGAGAAGTGATCTTAGTTAATGGTTTTTTTATTGATGACAATGCATTTATGGTTGAAGAGATCGTTCAACTCAAAGAAACAAAGAAAGAAGTACTGTAGTAAGTTGCAAGGGAATTGTCGAAGTTCCCTCGCTTCTTTTAGCCTAATTTCGAAAATTAGGCTAAAAGAAGCGGATAAACAAGTCTTTCGCCTCATGTCCACCTAGTTATATTTTCCCATTTTATCTATCGACAAGTTGATGATTCTTGTAGTAAAATGACATCAAAGGGAAGAATGAACATTCAAATGAACATTCATCAATCATCATGAGTTACATAATATTATCAGAAATACGCAGTTTATCTTAAGAGGAGTTGAGCGAATGTCTGCATACAAACATAGAAGAAGCGGAGACGAAATTTTGAACAATGATAAATTAATCGAGCAAATCCGGCTCTGTATGATTGGTGATTATAATCAAAAATTGTTCAATGATTTCCCTAATGGGAATGGCGAAATAGAGTACGACGTGCGTGGGGGTCAACTTCAAAAAAACATCCAGATCCGTAAGGTCAGTCTATTAGATGAAAATGTAACTAACGTTGTATTCTCTCGTAAAGGACTAGAATTGTTACTCCGTAAAACTGAGGAGCGATTAAAAAAGTGGAAGCCACTTGATTACGCCACCATTAACTTGCAATTGTTTCTAGATGAAAATGGCGACATCGTGGACATCACGATAACGGTACGAATCGAACAGCATTTCAAAAGATTCTAGCTTGACAAAAGATTGTGAAGCAAAGATAATTGTAGACAGGATACACTCCTGCTTTTTCCAAATATCATATTTTCGTAGAGCGGAAGCACCGCCTATTTTAGGTCAGCACTGACCTGAATTGGGCTGTGCTTTTTTTGCGTTTTCGGAAAGGAGTGATCGTGGGCTTTTTTGCAATAAGTATCAAAATAATCCCGAGGGGAGCATGGTAAGGGTGAAAAAAAAGGTTTTAGTTGTTTTGTTTTTCCTGACGCTTTGCATGGCTGTGATAGCACCAATGAGTGCGTTTGCAGCTACAGGAGGCGCAGGTGATGTAAGCTGCTCGGATACATTCGGAAAAGGTACTGGAACGGCGGATCAAACGATCACAGATACATTGAAGTCTGTTATCAAAATCATCGGCGGTGCTGGCGGATTGTTATTCACACTGGCTGTCATGATTATTGCAATTATGATCATTTTTGGTTCCATAAGTGCACAGAAACGAAGCACTTACTGGACAGCCCTGATAGGGTGTTTCTGTGGAGCCTTTGTTTTCTTTGGAGGCTATAAGTTCGCAGGAGCGATCGCGCAGCTTGCTCAGGGTGGAGCAGCCTGCTAATTATTTGGCATTTCGGGTGGGGTTATAAGCCGCCCGAAATGTTTTTCTATGGGGGTGTAGTAAATGGGTGAAATACTTGTGCCAATCGATATTACTCAAGAGGAGAAAAGCGTACTAGCGTTATTCTCACTGAGGCAATTTTTTCTTGTCGTTCCTGTAGGATTTCTAATGATTGCTTTCATTATGTGGGGGACCGTCCCATTTATAAGTGGACTAGCAGATTTCATTACTCGGATCATACTGTTTCTAATCGTGACAGGAATTGCAGTTTTGTTGGCTTATTTTAAGCTTGACAGATACGAGATGTATTTAAGCGATTATGTGAAAGTTAGATGGAAATTCGCCAAGTCACAAAAAACGTATCAATCCTTGTAAATAATGAAAGCGGTAGGGGGTTCATTGATGGATGGTTTTGATATTTTAATTACATGCACGATGGTACTACTGGGATTGACACTTGTCTTTCTAATCTTTGCCAAGAAAAGAATGGATCGAAATGAACCGGTTTTCGGTTGGGCGAGAAAACAGCATATGCAAGAAACGGGTCAAAATCAAACTTCTCCTTCGGGGAATGTCAAGCTAAAAAAAGGTTCTGAGCGAATTATAGATATGCTTTCTTTAGAAGATGTAAAGGCCGGTATTTTCGAGAAAAAACATAACGAGTATTGTCTCATCGTATCTTCAGACTCAGTAAATTATGATCTACTTTCGGAAGGTGCCAGACAAGCCATCATTCTCGGTTACAGTTCTCTGTATCGAGTTATCAGATTTCCAGTGCAAATTCTTGGACAAGCCGTAACCCAAGACCTCCGTCGAGAAGAAGAACGGTTTGAGATCAATTTAAAGAAATGTAATACACACACTCGCGGTTACAACAACTCCGTTATTCAACACATTAAAGAGCGATCTCAGGAAGAGTTTCGTATTACCCGGAAGACATACTATGTGGTTTCTTATGTACCACAAACCGGTAGAATGGGCGCTTTATCTCCTGAAGACAGAGCAAAAGATATCCAAGATGAGCTCTATCAAAGGGCATGGACTATTGTTCAGATGCTTAAACAATGCGATATTCAATCCGAGATTTTGGATAGCTTAAGAGCCATGGAAGTGTTAAAACGCGCACTCAATCGAGATCGTATGGTCGTTAACCCCATTGATGATGTTGCGGATCGTGAAAAACTTAGTTCTTTATATGTAACGATCGATCCTACAACCCTGCCAGGATATGAGGACCTTGTAAATGATGTAGAGGAGGTGCGTGGTTATGTTCAAGAGGCTATTTAATCGAAAGAATTCACCAAAGAAGAATGAATCTTCAACAGAAGAGCAGATTTCTCTAGAGAAGGATAAGAATAAAGGAGACTCAAGAGATTTATATTTCCCCAGTATGATGGATAATCTCACGAACGATGGTATCACTTTTGAAAAGGACCATTTCGTTATCCAGACTGGCCTTGGTGATGTAAAGTACGGAAGGTCCTTCTTTGTAAAACCTTCTGGCTATCCACGAACGGTTCGCATAGGTTGGCTAGAGGGATTGTTTGCAGGAGATGACATGGATGTTTCGGTTCATATTGAACCATTAGATCGGAATGCTGCCATTAAGAAGTTGCAGAAGAAAATAGATGAATTTGAAACCGTCGTTTATTCTGCAGCCAACCGTAATGAAGGCGCGAAAATCGAAGATGCAATGCAAAAACGTGATGATGCAAAGTTTTTACAAAGGCAGATTAAGAATAATCAAAATGGCCTCTATTACGTATCAGTTCAGGGAACAGTCTTTGCCAATACTCTGAATGATTTGAACGCTAAATCACGAGAGATTGAACGGGATCTTGGTGGTGAATCAATCGAGATCATTAACTCATATGGCCGTCAGAAAGAAGGGTTTCTGTCATGTTTGCCGCTAGGGAAGAACTATTTGGAGAAGACAGACCGAAATTTGGATCAACTTTCTTTAACTGCAATTTTCCCTCATGCAAGCTCTAAACTTAATCATCAAGGCGGATTTCCAATAGGTCGTTACGGAAGAGAGTATGTGTATTATAACAACTTTGATACTAGTCTTAGCAATTATAGTATGGGGATCTTTGGTGTGTCAGGGTCTGGTAAGTCGGTACTCGTAAAACAGATCATTGGACGCGGGTTTATGGATGGGATTGAGAAAAATGTCATTATTGACTGTGAACCTGAGTATATCGCACTTACAAAAGCACTAGGTGGTATAGTCATTCCAATATATCCATCTAAATCTAATCAAGCAAGTCGTATTAACCCTTATGATATTTTCCCAGAGAAAGAAATTATCAATCAAGGTTATGAAAATGAATATACGATTGAACGAATTAATGTCCCGGAAAAAATAACAGAACTTCTAGAATTCTATAAGGTCATGAAGGAGTCATTGACACCTGATGCGAGAGGTTTGACCCCGATTGAAATTGGTGTATTAAGTGATGTTCTAGAGGAGCAATTCACATCAAGAGGCATCACTGAAGATCCGGAATCCATTTATCAGAACGAGGAAGATATCGATGAAAATGGAAGAATAACGTATCGTCGCAAGTATATTGAAATGCCAACTATTTCTGAAACGCACAAGATGCTCGAAGAAATTCGTGATAATGGCTACGAAGACCTAAAAGAACTGTGTACAATTGTACATTTGTTTACCAAAAATAAGGCGTTTGGAATGTTTGACGGTCAAACTCAGATTATTGCAGATTCGGGTGTTTCCCTCGATGATGCTCCTGTTATCAACTTTGATATCTCGAAACTAAGTGCAAACGGAATCGAAAGACCGCTAGCTCAACACGTTTTGATGACATGGGTATGGAATAGATTCATTGTCTCAAATCCAAAAGCTAAAAAGCGGGTCATTATTGACGAAGCCTGGATGATGATCAAGTACAGTACGATGATGGAATGGCTTAAGCAATTGAGTGCGCGTGGCCGTAAATGGAATGTATCTCTTACTCTTGTTAGTCAGCGTTATGAGATGTTTGATCGTACAGAGGCTGCAAGGGATGTTGTCGCCCAGTTTGAAACCGTGTGCTTCTTAAAACAATCTGATCAAGATATTAAGCCTATTTTGGATACGTATCGATTGTCTGATGATGTTGGCAATATGATACGCACGGCAAGTACTGGAGATGTAATCATGAAAGCCGGAAAGCAGATCGTGAGCTTCAGATCAGAGCCTACACCAGAAGAATGGCCATATCTTAATACGAACCAAAACATCCAAATGGGTCCTGGACCAGGAGGCGATGGGCCAGGTACTGGTACAAAACGGGTACGATCAAGAGAAGAGATGATCGATTTTTTAGAACACTCGCTTAAATTGAAAGAGGTTGAAGGAGAGGAAGTGGCCTAAGTGAAACGCACTGTTTCAATAGTTTTGCTCGCCGTGATCCTCTCAGTCTTCCTACTGCAAAGTATGGCCTTTGCAGCTACTGATACTGGATTGTTGATGCCACCAGGTACAACTTCGGTTGATGGTGAAGGCAAACTTTTCAGTGATGAAAAGTTAGAGCAAATGAAAAAGGATAAAGAGGACGCAAGCCTTACAGATGGAATCATGCTGGGGTTTATTCTAAGTCTTTTCAATGCTGTTCATATTAGTAGCTTACCAACATTAATATTTGGCAATCCATATGGAGATTCTGGGACCCTCAATTACGGGATTTTTAGTGTAGGTGAAATGGAAAAAATCATTAATCCGATCTTAGGGTTATTAACCGGATTATATACTCTCATTCTAACGGCTGCTATTATGGTTTCTGCTGCTAAATTTGGATTAAAAGCATACTCACCCCAGGCGAAGGCTGATTTCTGGACAGACATAAATATGTGGGTGCTCTCAGCGTTCTTTATGGGTAGCTTTTGGTTGATTTTCAAAGTAATGATGAGTATAAATCTTGCACTCGTTTCCTCTATGTTCGATACCTTAAAGGCTACAGGTGCCGATGCAAACGGAGTATCGTTGATTGCTAGCGCTGGGAATTTTAATTTGGGTAATGCGATTGTTTATTTGGCGGAATTTGGACTCACTCTGTATTTGAACATCATCTATATCGCACGAAAAGTAATCATTATTTTTCTTGTGGTACTTTCACCATTTGCCGCGTACAGTTTGATTTTTGCAAAAACTAGAGCGTTCTTTGGAACATGGATGAAAGAATTAGCGGGAAATATTTTTCTTCAGTCAATACACGCAATCACGATTTTTGTCTTTGCCCAGTTATCTAGTCTTGCTGGAGAGGGCGGAGCTGAAATCTATGCAACTATCTATAGGTTGGGTCTATTGATTATGTTTATACCTATAACCGGCATGATTTCGAGATGGCTTAATTTGGGAGATTCAAGTTCCAAACTTGGGCAAACAGCTACTATGATGGGAGCTGGCTCAGTAGCCGGTGCAATGATGCTAGCAAAAGGTGCCGGCAACATGTTGGGTGGTAAACGAGCTGGTGGTGCTATGTCAGGAGCAATGACCGGAGGGATGACTGGAGGAATGGCTCCTGGATCGGGCAGTATGTCCGGATCTGCTCCGGATATGGGTAGTGATGCAGGAATGACAGCCCTCACTATGGCAGCTAAAGGTGGATCCGGTTGGCAAAAGTTCAAGAATATTGCTGGTGGAGTAGGAGCCGTTGCCGGGGGTGCTGTTGGTCTAACTATGGGTCCGGCGGGTGTTGCGGTTGGTGCAAAGCTGGGTGGAACGGCCGTGAAGGGCGCTATGCAAGGTGCACGTAATGTAAGTGCTGGGGTTAAAAACAGTTCAATGATGGCCACTTCTGCATTTTTCCCTGAGGGTGTTAAGTCGGCTTACCAATCAGCATCAGGTTCAGGCTTCTTTACTAAGATGAGGAGCATGGGATCTACAGGCAAAGAGAATTTCTCAGACATGTGGAACCATCTCGGAGAACGTCGTCGGTTCATGGGAAACATGGGAGAAGCATTGGGTAGCACAGTTGGAGCGGGTGCAGTCGGTCAAAAGCTGGGCCATATGTTCTCAGGTGCAAGCAGAGGCCGTGTTCAAGGGGCAAGTGAGATGTTTGGTGGAATGAATGATATGACCTTGCCTAAATTAGCTCAGAAATATGCCGGACAAAATGTTACATGGGAACAGAACAACAGTGGTTCAGCCTTTTATGCTCAAACGGCTAATGGTAAACAGCGTATTAGTAACTACGGAGCTGCTGACCCTACTTTGAAAAAAGGCGAGACTCGTGTCGCTGATTATAAATTCCCTGGTCATAACGAGAAATTTGAGCGTCAACCAAACGGCTCTTATAAATTATCTATGCCGCAGAGTTCGCAAGGGCATACATATGGGCCTAATGCAGTCGAAGGGCCTATCGGAATGTCTGGAGGTTCTAATGAACATATTGCTCGAACATCTGGAGCGTATATTCGAGGAGCTGATGGTTCTCGTTTTGAAGATAACCGGGTTGATGCAGCAAAGATTACGCCTGACAACTACTTCTCACACAACATAAAAGGTACGGATCGAAGGGATTGGAGTGATAAGGGGGCTGACTTATTATCTCGAAAAACTAAAGCTAGCACTGAATATACACCTCCAACAAACCAAACCAAGAAATTAAGCACTATAGCAAATCAAGCAGTTCGAGAACGAGCACGAACAAAAAATAAGGTTGTACTTTAAACAAGATTGAGGATGGTTGGGATTTTTCTCAGTCATCCTCATGCTCTATGATTGGACGGTGGAGGTATGAACCCTCAAGATCTAGCAAATGATGCAGCTGGTCAAGCAGGTGGTGCCGGCAAAAAAATCGCTGGGAAAATGGCCAGAAAAGCAGCGGGAAAAGCATTGAAATTCCTGAAAAAAATTGCTAAGGAATTTATAAAAAAATTGATTTTGGTTGTTGGCAAAAGTCTGCTTGCCATATTAGGTCCTTGGGTGCTGGGTGCTTTGGCTGTTGTCTTAGTTGTGGCGATAATTCTTTCGGCGATTCCATTTGCCGATTGGTTTCTAGGTGGAAACTCCAGAAGTGAATCACAGAAAAAAGCGGATATTCAGTATGAGGAAAAGTTTAAAAAAGCGGCTGATAAGACAGTAGCAGAAATTAATAATATAGAAGCAAATGCAGCGTGGAAAGCCAACTTGATGAACACTTTAAAACCAAGTTGGGGTATACCCGCTGCTTTGGTTCGATATCATATTGTAGTGAAAGATAAGAAAGTAAAGCTTTCCGATTATGATCCGGATGACCTCATTCAATTATTTAAACCTACCTTTTCATATTCCACTATAACCGATGACATGGAAACAATTAAGACAGTAACATATTGCACTACTACGGATGAAGAGGGAAACACCCACACCACAGGCCCTACGACAAATATAACCTCTACGGCTAGACCAGCTCACAAGGTATTATCAGCTGCTACATTTAACTACGGAAATATGAATATTAAACCATTAAAACGGTATTATCCAGGGGGAACTGAAACTAAAACAGATCAATGGGATGAAACTGGTACCAGCTCAAGTGGTGATTGCACTACTACGTCCTATAGACAGTACGAGCATACTACAGTTGATGATAGATTCCAGCCTGTTCTTAATATTGATGGTCCAAAATTTCAAAGCGTGCTTATTGGGCAGGGAATAAAGCAGGAAGATATGAAACTTGTGTATGAGTTTATTAAAACGGCTGATCCTACTTGGAATCCTTATTTGTATGGTGGAAACGGTAGCGGTAATGGCCTTGGAGGATACGCAGGGCAAGCAAAAGTATCCGAAGCAGTTATGAGATGGGAACCACTTGTACGAAAATATGCGATTATATACGGCATTGAGGATCAAGTTAACCTTATCCTTGCGGTAATTCAGCAGGAATCTGGAGGAAATCATCTGGACGTTATGCAATCTTCAGAGTCTGCAAATCTACCACCCAATACAATAATTGATCCAGAGGTTTCTATCATGTACGGTGTCAAACATTTCGCTTCTGTATTTAGATCAGCAGGTGGAGATATCAAAATAACATTGCAAGCTTACAATTTTGGCGGTGGTTTTATTGATTACGCTCAAAAACGTGGTGGGTATTCTAAAGAAGTTGCAATCGAATTCAGTGAGATGATGGCAGCCCGATATGGCTGGGCACGTTATGGAGATGTTAATTACGTCGAACATGTCTTACGCTACTATACGGATTGGAGCAACTTGACGGTTGGATCCGATGGTCAGATATTCGATGTACAAGAAGCTCTTAATATCATGAGTAAATATATGGGACTCCCTTATGTTTGGGGTGGAAGAACGCCAAGCAGTGGTGGTTTTGATTGTTCAGGTCTTCTTGAATTTGCTTTTAATAAACTTGGAATTAATTTATACGGGACAGCTGCAATCCAATACAACAAAACAGTTCCAGTAAGTGAAAGTGAGGCACAGCCTGGAGACTTGGTTTTCTGGGTGACTAGAGGAGATTTCCCATCACATGTAGGGATGTATTTGGGGAATGATAGTTTTATCAATGCTAACAATTCGAAGGGAGTCAGTATTTCTTCGGTAAGTAACTGGAATAAGTTGTACCCATTCTTAGGCTATAGAAGAATTGTTAAGTAAAGGAGACTATATATGAAAAAATGGGCAATTATACTATCGATCTTAGTTCTGTTTCTACTTAACATAACTCAACTCTTGAACGCCCAGCAATTGAGATCACAGATTGAAGAGCAAGATTATATCGTAAAAGCTGAGAATGCTAATCAGGATTTTATTGAAAAGTTTTTTTCCTACAGTTCAACGAAGGAGAGATATGAAAATATTAAACCTTTGACAACAGAGGAAGGCTTTAGAGCCACACTTCCATCTGGAATCGAAATTCCAGAGGACAACGGAAGTGAATTATCGGTAACATCTAGAATGGATAAGCTGAAGCCGTATATTTACCCCTCGATAGATAAAAATAAAGTTGACTTTATGAACAAATTCGAAGTTTCTACGATTTTTAATAAGATTAAAACCACTCAAGAAATTATCATTTATACCCAAGTAGTCTATGACCAAATAAGCGGGTGGAAAGTTAATGATGTTGAATTTGTGAGTAGTTTAGGAAATGGTTACGAACAATATTAAAGAACAGTAGAAGGGAAGATCCTAATGGATGAAATTTTTGGAGGCTTACACGTTCTGTTCGAACAATTGATCAGATTACTCCAAATTGTAGGGTTACCTATTTTCTCAGTATTACTAATTGTAGGTTTCTTGTTACTTCTAACATCTGGTAAAAACCCGAGGCGAAAAAAAATGGGATATGTGTTTACTATCGTTTTTGGTATTGGAGCATTACTAATTGCGTATGCACCTTTAGTAGCCCATTCATTGGGTGGGATGGAATTTTCACAAGATCAACAGAATGAGACGGTTGAAAGTATGGTGGATGGTGCCGGTACCATTGGTCCGTCTTTATATAAGGGGGTTTGGTATATCTCCGTGCCAGTAGTATTTACTATGTTCTATTTTGGTTTATTGGTGAGGTTATCGGCCGCCAAGAACCCACAAAGAAAGAGATTAGGATTAGGTATGATGATATTCAGTCCGTTAGTGTTGTTGGCAGCTTATTTAATTCCCTCTCTTACAAACATGTTATAAAGAAAATTTCGATTTTTAGAAAGGATGTATGGTCAATGTCCAAGAAAGATGAGATCGAGGCTTTGAGAGGAAGGTTGGTTGCAGCAGTAGATGAACATGGTTTGAAAAGTGATGAAGTGCTTGATATAAGCCAAGAAATGGACATCTTACATAACTCCTTCAATCAAGACAAAAAATTATCAACTGAAAAGTAAGAAGAAAAGACCGGCAATTTGACGCCGGTCTATTTTATGTCTGCTTGTGTTTTCTGAAGGCATGTTATAAAATGGAAGTGAATAGGATGGTGATAAAATGAATGAGTTTATTGGGCCAGAGTTGACTCTTGATGAATATGATAAACTCTATGCCACCATTATGAGAAAACTTAAAGAGCCCTTCCCGAATGGAACTGTAAAAAAGAAAAATAAAAGTGATAGAAGTGCACATATACCGGTGCAGGCATATATCAAAAAACTAAATTACGCTGCAGGTGGTTACTATAAATGGAGGATAACAAATGAAAAGCCAATAATACATGAGGAAGAAGGTCTGCTAGAAATGAGAGGTCTTCTTACCATTCTAGGTACAAGCGTTGAGGGACAAGGATCTCAAAAATTCTATTATGCTGAGGGAACTAAGCAGATTCAAAATAAAGATGAAGTAATTAAAGCTGCAGGTCGCCGCGCATTGGTGCATGCGTTGGATATGTTTGAAACTGGCTGGCTTGACCTTGCTCCACACAGAGAATGGGGATCGAATCCCGGCTTGGGTTTACGGGAAAATGAAGAAGAAGACTCTGACAATCCGAAATGTCATAACTGTGGTCAAATTCTAACTGTTGATGAAGTGAAGCTTATTGAATCTGCACAATGGAAAATATACTACTGTGATAAGCATGTTCCTGAATTTGTACGAAAGAAATTAAAGTAGGGATGTGATATTAATGAATGAAACATGCCGGAAATGTGGGCATTTTGATCCTCTAGTTGAAGTATGCGGTATAAACCTATCTGTAGAAAATGACGTAACCCATTGTAAGGGATTCAATAGATATATAAATCTTTTGAATGAATACACTGAACAAACTGGGAAATTTCACACAGTAGCTACTAAGCGTGGACTGGAGAGAGCAATACCAGCGTATTCTGATCTTAACTTAGAAGACGTATCAAACAATGATGGGTCCGTTGAATCTATTTTTACATTTCAGGGTCAGAGGGAACTTATATTCAATTATGGTGTAAATATTGCGACCCAGATTGCAACGGAAAATAGCATTCATCTTAATGTGTTACAATATGAAACAAATAGTTTAGGTAGTCCAGAAAAAATCAGGGAATATTTTGACGATAAACAGAGATTCAAGAATTCTAAAGAGCATTATTGGATGAGCGATACTCCAATAGAGGTGTGGTAACTTGAAGAAATGCCTGTCTATGTGGATCCTGCCAGAACTTTGGGATACCGTGAAAAATTCTTGTGAAAATAAAAAGATATCTCACTTCTTTGAAGAATATACATCGAATCTTTTGTTGAGGAATTGGGAAATTCCATATCAAATTAATCGGCAAGTATCTTCCTATCGTTTAAGAGCAAAATTTTCGGATGATTTCCCGCTTCAGCGAAAAAGGATTTCGCTTAACACTGATCAAATGAACGATCTCAAACAACAAGTACAAAATAAATTGCTCTTACACTACGGATCTGAAGAGCCCCCTTCTCTTGCAGCTCTGGTGACAATGGTCCTTTACTTATTTTGTAAAGAGCAAAATATAATCTTGCATAACGAGCTGTTTTTCTCTGATGAATACTTTTCAAGTAGGTATGTTCTCTCGGAACAATCTGTACTTGAGAAAATGAATGAAATGTTTGGGAAACTAGGACGCTTACCTACTGCAAGAGAATATGCCGAAGCCGGAGGAGAAGGATCTTTATCCTACTTAAAAACAATTTTTGGATCATTTTCAAATGCTAAAGCAGAATACGTCTTACGAATCCAGGACAAATCAAATCAATTTCTCGAATAGAAAAGGTTCGGCTATAATAATACAAACGGATCCGAGGTGAGTATAAAATGCTTCATGGTACTCAAGCAAAAGTTTATGAGTTTCTAAAAAAGCATGCCAAGTTGAGGGGGTATCCCCCTTCTGTCCGTGAAATCGGTGAAGCGTTAGGTCTTTGCTCCAGCTCAACAGTTCATGGACATCTTGAAAGATTAGAGAAGAAAGGCTTCATCCGGAGAGATCCTAGCAAACCAAGGGCAATTGAGCTAATACAACAAGAAGAAATGCAATTGGATAAGAGCACAATTAAGAATGTTCCTTTAATTGGGAAGGTAACTGCCGGCACACCAATAGAGGCCTTCGAGAACATCGAAGAGTTCTTCCCTGTTCCGATAAATACGGATGGGACTTTTTTTCTGACAGTTAAAGGGGATAGTATGCAAGATGCTGGAATTCACAATGGAGACTATGTACTTGTAAAAAAACAAACAATCGCTGAAAATGGAGATATTGTTGTTGCTAAGACACCGGAAGGTGAAGTTACTGTAAAGAAATTTTACTTGGAAGAAAAGAGTATCCGGCTTCAGCCGTGCAACAAAAATTATAAACCTATGTATTTTGATTCGATTTCAGTAATCGGGAAAGTGGTTGGATTATTTCGTTTTTCAATGGTGTAAGATCAACTGATACAATCGCATAGGCAAATAAACTGGAAGCACCAGTCGAATACACCCAGCAGGGGTGTGTTCACTGCGTGCTTTTTTAATTTTGAGGAGGAAATTAAGAAATGAACATGAGAATGAAGTCTGTAGTAGTTGTAATAGTAGTGATTCTAGTGTTTTCGTTAATGGTAGCTATGGTAGCGGCTAAAGGGAAGAAGAATGATCCGCAACCTCTTAATGAAAACGTCTCATTGAGCCATTTCGATGTTCAGCCGGTTCTTGGGGATCCAAATGCACCTGTGAGTATAGTTGAGTTCGGCGATTTTAAATGTCCTGGTTGCCAGTACTTTGCAATGAATATATATCCTGAGATAGTTAGGGATTTTATTGATACAGGAAAGGCAAACTTTAAATTCGTCAACTTCCCATTCCTGGGGCCGGATTCTCATACTGCTGCAGAAGCGAGTGAATATGTTTTGGAAAATAGTCCCGAAGATTTCTGGACCTATTTTGAAGAGATCTATAAGAACCAAGGAGATGAATCAGAAAATTGGGCAACCATTGATTATCTTATCACATTAGCAAAACAGGCAAACGTAAACGTTGATTATCATGATATGGAAAAGTCTCTATTGAACGGAGTATTTAGTGAAATTGTAAATGAAGACCTTGAGTTCTCTCGTAACTTGCAAATACGTCAGACTCCATCTTTGATTGTAAACGGGACCTTAATTCAGACAGGGAGCATGTCCTATAAGCAAATTAAAGAAGCAATAGAGCAGGCCATTGGTAGTGAGGTGGAATAACGACAGAATGCTTATTTTAAAAAGATATTCTTTTCTGTTTGCATGGATTGTGTCCATTATATCTACTTGTGGCAGCCTTTATTTTAGCGAAGTATTGTTTTTTGAACCGTGCAAGCTATGTTGGTTTCAGCGTATTTGCATGTATCCGCTCACGGTGATCTTGGGATATGCGGCTCTGAAAGATGACAGAATGATTGCCAAGCTTTCATACCCATTCGTCCTCATAGGTTTAATTATTGCTATCTATCATTATTTGGGTCAAAAAATCTCCTCAATAGGAAAGTTGCTTCCGTGCAGTGTAGGTGTTCCATGTAATGTTGACTATATTGATTGGTTCGGCTTCATAACAATCCCGCTTTTATCCTTAGTAGCATTCGGTCTCATACTAATAGTAATTTGGTTCTCACGCGGCTTCGATAGCCTTAAATCAAAGGGGGATTCATATGTTAATTAATATATTAAAAACATCAAAAGTATCATTGCTGGTGCTTTTCACCATTTTTCTTGGAAGCTTCACTCTGATGACCCAAACGAATGCTGCTAATGAAAGTGATGCGCGATTACATGGTTTGTACGTATCAGAAGTTTCTTCACTATCCCCTGAATTCAATCCCGATACCTATTTGTATTCCGCTTATGTTCCATCTAACCAATCATTTGTCAATATTTCGGCTGTTCCCATTAACGAGAATGCAAAAGTAACCATTAATGGCATGGAGCCACTCGGTGAACTGCGACATACGAAGATCTCACTTTCATATGGTACGAACACCATTCATATCTCTACCCATATCCCGAATACAAATCTTACATCAAGCTATGTTGTTGTGATTACCAGACAGCAGTCAGGTTCTGATAATTTATTCGATTTATCTTTTAGTAATCTTACATTAGATCGTTTTTTTACATCTGAAGTGACCAATTACTATGGCACAGCTAACCCAGGTGTTAGACAAATCGGTGTAACACCCATTACAACGAATGGTTCAAGCGTTACGATTAACGGCAAAAATGTTGGATCGGGGAGCACTCAAATTGTTGCTTTAAATAATGAGACAACGATCATTACTGTCTTGATTGCAGATTCTGAAGGCGTATCAAAAACATATACCATCAATGTCAGACGTTCTGATATTAGTACGAACGCTTCGTTAAAGAGTGTAGCAGTCAATCAAAAAGAATATACAATTACAAACTCAAATATTATGAGTTACGTTGATAAAGGTGTCTCTGGAGCTCAATTAACCTTAATACCATCGGATCTATCATCTACAGTAAAGTTGAATGGTAATTTGATCGCCAGTAATACTGTTAATGTGTATTTAGATAGTAAGCAAACAAACATATTTACAATAACTGTTACAGCAGCTGATGGTATTACTCAAAAAACTTATGATTTATACGTACTGCGTGATTTATCCCATGGTTCAAATGTAAATCAGGTGAGTTCTACAAGTTTGGGGTCAGATACATTAATAGAAATCAAAAATGGTGAACTTGTTGTTACGGAAGGAAAGGGTGCAAGCTCAACATCTCAGCGTGGCTTGAATGGTAGTCGTAATTTAATCGTTACACTCAACGACACTGAAATCATCAAAGAAATAAATAAAGCATCATCAACAGCGAAAAAAATGAAAATTGATTATGCGAGTCTTATGGGTTTAGATGATAGGCTTACTGTAAAATTCTCCAAGAATCTTCTAGAGACGCTTCGTTTGAAGGGAATCGAAATTGAAGTACTGTCTCAGAACTCAACTCTTTCGTTTTTGGCAGTGAATATTATTGGCAACAAGAATTTTCCAGAGTCCTCATTGACTGTAGGCCGAGTGGTTTCTAAGAGTAGATTTGGATCCGAATTCATACCGGTTACAAGTGCGATCGAAATCGCTGGTACCGGCGAGTTTTCAAATACAGCAAGTGTCTTTGGACCGTATACTTTAAAGATGAAAATTACGGTAAGTACTGGTGATAACCGGAAGTCGAATGTATATAAAGAAACTAACAGTGGTTGGAGTGTGATTTCAAGCCAGACTTTAGATGATGAGAAGGAGGCAAAAAATCTATCTGCTGGTACATACATTGTTATGGATTACATAAAAAGATTCACCGATATAAGCAACCATTGGGCACATGATATTATCGAATTCATGGCCAAAAAACAAATAGTAGATGGTTATAGGGATGACTCATTTAAACCAAATCGTTATATTACAAGAGCAGAATTCACTACATTGTTAGTACGGGTATTGAGGGATAATAATATCGAAAAAGGAAATCAAGCTGCCTCGTTTAAAGATATTTCCTCATCCTTCTGGGCTCATGACTATATAAATGAAGGATTCAAATTAGGATTAATTACGGGGATAACGCTGGATACTTTCGATCCAGATCGAAACATAAGCAGAGAGGAAATGGCAGCTATTGCTGTTAGAGCAATGCATGTTTTAAAAGGAAATAATACAAATGCCTTGCAATCAAACGAAATTGCTTCGCTTTTAAACAAATTTAAAGACCATAATGATGTCAGTAAATGGGCAAGATCTGAACTTGCTCATGCTGTTAATGAAAAAATAATTGACGGTGTACTCGATAATCATATGGATCCAAAAGGCAAGGCTACAAGAGCACAAGCCGTAGTTATTCTTTATAAGGTGCTAGATGTTACCAATACTTTATAAGTTTGAAGGGGCAGATCCTTTCATTAAGTATCATTGGGAAGAGTAGTGCTCACACATGTCGATAGAGGTTTCTAATCAATATATTTTTTGGCCGTAAAGTACAAGATAGGAAAAGAACTAATATAAGGAGTTATTAGGAGGGTAATGGTTTAATAAAGCAGAGCATAATCAATTTGAAGGCAGTTCCTAAATCTTAGAGAGAGGGCGAGAAAAAATATGAAGACTGAAGAAAGAGAGGTTCTTACAAACACACAAGGAGACGTGACAATCATTGGAGAAGTGCAAGGTGATGTAATGCAGAAAATAGTTGAACTGATGTCTAAAGGTCCAGCACCTGTAAGATTCTCACACTTAGCACGAACAGAGAAAGAAATGAAACAAAATTTTAAGAACCTGGATAAATAGGAGTAGAGGCAATGGATAGGAAGGAGAAAGTGAATGTGATGTAGAGCTCATTGAAAGACCCCTATGCATGGAGGCAGAAATGCCTCCTTTCTTTAATGACAAACCAAAACACTTAATATATAATAATGAAAAATGACACGAAATTATTAGACTCAACCAGGCGGTATAGAGTCAATTTAAGGTTTAAGAAAGCACCTTCAGGTGATTAATCCAAGAGGAATTTCTCTTCTATTAATCGTCTTAAGGTGCTTTTTTTTGCGCTTACAAAGATGAGGGGGAGGTGTTTTATGAAAGAATAGTATATAGGATCGATAAAATTAAGAATATCCTTGTTAGTTGTTAGATTTGAATGACATTTTTACAGAAGACCACATGAATCTCTTTAGGAGGTTAATGTGGTTTTTATTTTGAAAGGAGCATATTAAAAGGATGGAACAAATGAATAAGCGGGATGAAAGCCCAGTGTTTAATGTTGAACAAATGTCGAAGTTGGTTGAAAATGAGTCATTCTTAAAAATGGTCTTTAACGATCTTATACAACAGGGCAACGCTCCTGAAAGTGTATTAGAAACACTATTTTGGTCTGAAGTGGCTGAAGATTCAGTGTATAGCTTTCAATACAACAAGTTTGCTTCTAAATAAATTTAATCTATCGGAAAAGAACATTAGTAGAAGCCTTAATACGACTCAGGAGGTGAATAGTTATTATGAGTAGACCAAGGCCAATTGAAGTTCATGTCAATAGTAAGGGCAAGAAGCATCATATATTTCAAAAATTAATACATGCTGATTCGGAATATATTTTTATTCCAGTTGACGGGAAACTGAAGACGGATTTTTTTAACAAAGGGTTGCTTGATGGGAGAAAAAAACACCTACCTTTCTTCACCAGTTTAAGTGATTGCGAAAGCCAATGGGCAATAGTTATTCCTCATCAGTTGGTCAATGGACAATTAGTTAATCGCTGTTTTGCTGGCGTGCTTAGTTTAGAAGTTACGTACATTATTCGGATCAAAGAAGCGAATGCTTTTTTGGAAAACGTATGTATGACATGTGAATATTACGGATCACCCCAATGTTATTTGAAAGCATCTTTTGATTGTGGAGTAGAGGACCGCGATCGTTATCGCGATGGTAGTTGGCTAGAACTACAGAAGGAGATTCGAATGGAACGTAAACGATTGGCATTCCCTGTCTAACAGGTTGAGGGATTCGAAGCAGCTCCGTGCCACGGTAAGTATGCCACACTTGAGTTGCTTCGGCTCTTCAGAACCTCATAAAACCGTTACAGTGATTGAAGCCGGGTTTAAGACGCTTCACACAAGTGTAGAATACGACCCAAGTGTATTCCATGTCGGTTGCCCTCTTTTAAAGCCAGTGAGCTTTAAAGAGAAGAGGGCTAATGAATGCCTAATGTTCAAGGGAAGTACACAATTGCATCACTGTTTTCTGGAGCTGGTTTTCTAGATCTATCCTTCAGAGATTCATTTGAAATTATTTGGGCTAACGAGTTTTGTCGTCCTGCTGCGGAAAGCTATGTAGCTAATATAGGTAATCATATTCGAGTTGGTGATATCAACGATATAACAACTAATGAGATACCCTATGCAGATGTTTTCATTGGAGGCCCACCTTGCCAAGATTATTCCTCGTCAGGAAAAAACAGAGGCGAGTGTGAGTAATGGTTATAATTGAGATTGATTTTATTAATAATTGAGATTTATTATATCTTTTAAGTGAGACCAATTTAAAGACTAGTTTAATCAGACCCCTGATTTCACTAGTCTTTTTGTCTTACTAAGATATGTATCGTTCTTGCTTTATATGTATCGTTCTTGCTTT
>NZ_JBNDYG010000075.1:0-37878 GCF_049893405.1 Paenibacillus sp. Dod16 | reverse complement strand
GCCGGGCCGCCTCCAATTTTAATTCCAAGGAGTACCGTCGGTAAGCTTGTCCTTTTTTAGCCATGAAAAAATCCCCTTCGTTAGGCAAGATTAAGTCCATCTTAACAGATGTCTTTTTTCTCTTGTCTACTAAAAGGGGATAATACCATCTCCTACAAACGGGAATCCGGCTTTTTTTGATAGCTATTCATTAGGTTATCGGTCTTGTTTAACGTTGGTGAATTTGTGGCTCGTTCGTCTAGTCGAGCGGAACCGCCTTCGCACGATACTGCTCCACTTCCTGGGTCAACTTGTCCTTGTTACTCTCAAGCACTTCAGACCAGGATTTCAGCTTTTTCAGGAGAGCGCTTTTGGAGACGGCGTCGCTGTCCTTGAGCACGCTATCGAAGGCTTGCCGCACTTCCGGATCAAGTAGATTGTCCTCGTACTTAAATAGCGGCGTATTGTTATAACCGTAGAATAAGCTCAGCTCCGTAAAACGATGCTTCAACTTCACGTCAGCGGTCCGGTTTGATTTAGGATATGTCGTGATAAAAGCCTCCTGCGCGAGTCCACGTTCAATGACCTCGGACCAAGGGATGACCAAGGCGGCATCACTGACCGCAGGCTTCTCGGACTCCACAATCATGATGTCGATGTAGGCTTGAAGATCCTTATTGATGTAAGGCTTATATGGTTTCAGTGTCGTATAGTCGATAATCGGGAAGATGACGCCTTCGGTCGTATACAGTCTGTAGCCGCTGTCCCGCAGGTTGATGAGCACCTTCCGAAGCGTGTCGTCCTTGGCTTTGTTAATGGTCGTGTTAATCGGCTCCCCGAATTTGTACAGGTTCATCAGCTTATCCTGAATGCCGATTTCATACACCTTATCGGTTTTTGCCGGGAGTGCATCGTTCATCGCATTCTCCAGTTTGAGGACCAGCATAGTCGCCTGATACGGGGTAACGCTGCGGATATGCTTGGTGATGTAAGCCTTGGCATAAGCCACGTCAGTTTCCTTCAGAAGTTTACTGGCTTTGTTGTACACTGCATTGCCGAAGGCGGTAGCTTTGCTTGAAACTGCGGTTGAACCAGCTTGGGATACGGATGCAGGTGCTGCGTTAGCGATGACGCCGGTCTGGATCGTTAGAATAAGTGCTAGGATGGCAGCAATCGCGGATTTTTTGGATTTTGACATATATATTCCTCCCTTACCACACATTACCCTTATCCTATCATCTTCTATAGAACATTAGTTTACAATGTACGAAAAAATATTAAAGATTTTGTTATGCGCAAGCCGCGAATTCATGACGAGTTTGTATTATTTGCTCGAAAAAAGAAGCTTCGTCCCGGCGATTCCGACCAGGAATATGACGAGACTGATCCATGGCGCTATCGTCAGAACCGGCAGCAGCCGCCCCAGCCACACGCCGGCAACCAGAATCAATACGGTGATGACGACATAAATCCCCATATTGCGGACATTAATCTTGCGCTTGTCCTCCTCCGGCTTGAAGGTGTCGCTCTTCATCGATCTTAACAATGCGTGGATCAGCACATAGGAACCGCCTGCTATCAGAATCAGGGTAGAAATACGGACCTGCGTCATGCGTTCAACCGGTCCCCCGGCCCACATCGTAATGAACCCGACCAGCGCTTGGACGAAGAAAAACCAGGTTAAAGCAATCCACGGGATCATGAAATGATATTGGAGACTGCTGAGGCCCTTCATTTTTGGCAGCTGTTCTACCAGCTCTTTGCAGTAGGATTCGGGATCGCTTCCGAATACGTCCTCGGCGCTTTTGCCCTTGGCTTGGGCGTCCAGCAGATGCTGGGCGATTTCGAGCAGCAGCTCCTCGCCTTTTTGCTCCTGCACCGAGCTGCTGCGGATATAGACCACCATGTCCTGGTAATAGCTCAGGTTGTTTGGTTTCATGGCATCCTGGAGTCGATTGTTCTCTTTAATCATCTGTTTGGTATTCATGTTCACTGTCCTCCGCGGTTTAGAATGTGGTCCACACTATCTTTAAGCGTTCCCCAATGCTCCTTGAATTGTTGAAGAACCTGTCGGCCTTTATCGGTCAAATTGTAGTATTTGCGGGGGGGGCCCCCGGCACCGGGCGCAGGCCGAAGTGTCCCTTCGATTAACTGCTCTTTCTGCATGCGAAGCAGCAGGGGATAAATGCTGCCTTCGCTCACAAACGTTAGCCCACTGTCTTCCAGCAGCGTGCTAAGCTCATAACCGTATACCTCCCGATGCTCCATGAGCGAGAGAATGCAGCCTTCGAGAATGCCTTTTAGCATCTGACTTTGGGTGGTCATGAATGGGATTATCCTCCTTCAAGTATATTGCTATGCAAGGTAGTTGGTCGTATGGAGGCTAGGCTGCCAATTGAAAATGATAAATGACGAGTGACAAACTGTCGACTACCTTGTTATGCAATATATCATACCAACAACATACTTGCAATGCAAGGTAGTTTGCAAATTCTATGTCGTATTCGTGAACTAGGTATAATTCCGCCGTTCCTATTTCACAATAATAAGCATTCTGAATCTATAGACGACACCCTAATCACTTTAGGGATAAGAAGGAGGAGTTCTCAGGTGTGTGCTAACTTTTTTGACGATGAATTGCATGGGGGAGACGCTGTGCCGGCCAATGGGCAAGAGGTTGTTGCAGGCAGCAGTACAGCGGATGGGATATTTGGCCAGACTGAAGGGGGATACGCCTCCGAGGGTGATGAAACAGATCTGTCTGCATCAAGCTTATGGGAGAACGACCCCGTCGGGAAGACCTGGATGAACGATTGGAGCGGGCGCGAAGAGACCCATGCCATGTTTCGCCAGAGCTATGAGTAAGGCTGAGGGTGCGGTGCGAAAACTGTAAGGAACAATTAATTCAGGCGTGAAGAAATATGCCGCGTTTGTCGATCTGCCATGCGTTGACAATCCATAATCACGATGCTAAGATAAGTTTAATTAATTCATATTAAACTTATCGGAATTATTAATATTATGATTACGGCGTGTTATCGCAAGGAGGAATCGGCATGGAGCGGCAAATTACAATCCGGCATAATCAAGAGGAACTTACAGCAACCATCCATTACCCGTTGAAGGAAGCGGCCCAAGGCGGCCGGTGTAATCGGATTCCGCTGGTCATTATCTGCCACGGCTTCGTTGGAAGCCGGATCGGCGTGGACCGGCTGTTTGTCAAAACGGCACGTGAGTTTGCCGAAGACGGGTACATGGTGATCCGGTTCGACTACATCGGATGCGGGGAGAGCTCGGGCAATTATGGCAGCGAGGGTCTCGATTCAATGATTGCCCAGACGCGTTCCGTCCTCGATTATGGACTCAGCTGCACCGACGTCGATCCGACGCGCATCACACTCATCGGACATAGCTTGGGCGGCGCTGTCGCCCTGCAAACCGCCGTTCGGGACCGGCGGGTGAAGAATCTGATTCTGTGGTCTGCGGTAGGATATCCGTTCAACGATATCGTCAAAATCACCGGTCGCGATGTATACGACACCTCTGTCAAGTCAGGATCCGCCGATTATTTGGGATACTCGTTTACTCCGGTCTTTTTCGAATCGCTGGCACAGGGTCAGCCTTTCCAGGAAGCAATCAAGTTTACGGGCAATGTGCTGGTGATACATGGTACCTCGGATGAAGTCATTCCGGTGGATTACGCATTTTTGTACCAAAAAGTGTTCTGGATGCGCCAGGAAGGCCGCTGCGATAAGGAGATTATCTTCCAGGCCGATCACACGTACTCTGCCGGACCACAGCGCGAGCTGCTGCTTCAGCGGACACGGGATTGGTTGAACGAGCAGGAGAATATTCAGCAGGAATGGCAGCACTGGATGATTTAAGGGAGTTATTTGGCATAATGGGCGATTTAACGGTACAATAGAGTTGTCCCTTGATTTTGAAGCTGGAGGTGGCATCGATGACGTTACCTGCTTTATTTATTGCCCATGGTTCGCCGATGATGGCCCTGGAGGACAACGAGTACACCCGCTTCCTTGAGCAGTTGGGGCGGGAGCTGCCTACGCCTAGGGGCATAGCTGTATTTTCTGCCCATTGGGACGATCCGGATCAGCGGCTTACTGAAGACGCCGAGCATGGCACGATGCATGATTTTTACGGATTTCCGGAGGAAATGTACAAGATCACATATCCTGCCCCAGGCAGCGCAGAGCTGGCTGCTCAGATTCGTCAGCGTTTTGAGGCTAACAATCTGCATGCCAAAGCCGTGACCGGCCGTGGTCTGGACCATGGCGTATGGGTCATTCTGCGCAAAATGTACCCCGATGCGAATATTCCCGTGGTGGCCTTGTCCGTGGACTCCAAGCGCTCGCCGTACGAACAATATTCCATCGGTACGATGCTGTCCGATTTGCGTGAAGAAGGCATCCTGATTATCGGGAGCGGCGGTTTGGTGCACAATCTGCGGATGGTGCACGAGAGCGATGAGCCTGATGAATGGGCGGCTGCATTCGATGAATGGATCGCGGAGCAGCTGACGGAATGGAATCTGAATAATCTGTTTGCGTTTGACAAAAAAGCGCCTCATGCCAGCGATGCTGTCCCTTCCTATGGACGGGAGCATTTTGTCCCTTTGTTCTACGCAATGGGTGCTGCCGACAACGGCCGCAAGGCAAAGCGATTGTTTCAATCTTACCAATATGGCAGTTTGAGTCTGAACTGCTGGTCATTCGAATAATGAGATGCCGGGCTTGGTTTACAAGCTCGGCTTTTGTTGTGGGCCGATAAAAATGAGATGTTCAGGCTGGGTGGTGGGATTCACCATAGCTCGATTGATTTTGCTGGAGAACAAGAACGTAGCGCCATAGGTTTTATACACAAGCCCATGCAGTCTGAAATAAGATTGCATGGGCTCTTTTTTCTGTATTCAACCAAACCCCAAAAATTTTTCTGCACAAACCGTGTTGACATTATTGAACTACAGTTGTAGTATTGATTTGCAACTACATCTGTAGTTTGTAAGTAAAAATTATAGGAGAGGAGTATTACCAAATGAAAGCAGCAACGAAAGTAGCAATCGCGACACTAAGCAGCATTTTATTAATGGGTTCTTCCGTAAACCTCGCGGCGAAGGCGCAATCCTACGAAAAAGCCCCAAAAGCTACTGTCAAGAAAGCAGCCGAAACAGCCAAGTCTATCTCTGCAGAGGAAAAAAAGCTTATCGAGGATGAGATCCAGAGAGTGAAGAAGTTGGCCCAAGAGTCGGGTGATATGTACGTTCTGTATCATAAGTACCCAAAATTAAATAGCGGATTTGATATTAGCTTTTGGGGAGGGATACATGAATTCACTTCATACGAGGACTACTTGAAAAAAGCCTCAACTCTGAAGGGGTCCATCTTGAAGCAGCCTGCCAACCTGCCAAAGGGATACAAGTTTTTAACAGCGGTCATTGAAGGTCCGACCGAAGGAAAGTTCGTTGATGAAGTAAGGGCCGAAGGCAAGAAGAGCGGAAAGCCCATCTATGCGAAAAAGATCGATTGGAAAGAGGCGGTAACCATCCGTCTTAAATATACGAACGGAGAAGACACACTGGGCTTTTCCAAGTATGCGGCAGACTCGGAGGGAAGCAAGAAAAAAGGTTTCTTTAGTGATAAGCTGCCGGCGCATGTCTTTCCAAAATACGTTTTTTGGAATGATGGCGGCAAATTCGAATACAGCATTTCAACCTCCTCTTTGGATATGTCCAGGAAACAGAAGGTTGAGATTTTGAAAGCAGCGGTGAAAAAATAACATTTGCGTCAGCTTCAGGACTTGCGGACAGGCCCATACAGCTCTGGAAATAGGATGGCATGAGTTCTTTTGCAGATCAACATTCCCACAAGCGGTACAAGTATACTGCATGTAACTAAACCGAGAAAATTTTCTTCACCAAACATGTTGACATTATCAAACTACAATCGTAGCATTAACATAACTACACATGTAGTTTTATTGAATTGACATTGGAGGTTTCATGCATGAATCAAATACCACCGATTACGGATGCAGAGCTGGAAATTATGCGCGTATTGTGGGCTAATCCGGACTGTCCTTCCAGCGAGGTCGTAAAGAAAATGACGGATCTGATGGGGTGGAGCCCCAATACAACTCGGACGCTCCTCAGTCGTCTGGTGCAGAAGGAAGCAGCGGGTGCGAAACTGGAAAAGGGTTCAAAGCGCACCCAACTATTTTATCCGATCATCAGCGAGCAGGAGTATCTGCAGTCTGAAACCAAATCCTTTATGAAAAAACTTTATGGGGGAGCTTTAAAGCCGATGCTGGCCAACTTTCTGCAGGATAAAAAACTGAATGCGCAAGAAATCGAGGATCTGAAGGCTTTGTTTGACGAGAACAGCAGCGACGGGGAAACAGAAAAGAGAGAGCCCTGATGAGTCATACATTGCATGAAAATTTATTGTTGTTATTCGGCTGGGTAATTCGCGGATCGTTCATGGCCGGCATCATGATCGTCCTTGTCCTGATGCTGCAATTTCTACTAAAAAACAAGATTGAAGCCAGATGGAGATACTGGCTTTGGTTTCCTGTGGCCATTCGCTTGCTGCTCCCTTGGGCCCCGGAATCCTCGCTTAGCCTATACAATGTTTTGTCTCTGGAGGCCATAGTGCCCGGCATTCATCAACAAACTCAAGTTTCACCGCTTTGGAAGGAAACGGGGAGAATAAGCGCGGCGATTCATGTTGAGCGCTCTATACACCCGGAAGCAAGCGGAACTTCGGAAGTACCTGCTCCATCCCTTGAATCGGGACCCGTGCAGAACAGCGGTTATTGGTGGAATGGGTTCAAGCAGATAGGCTTCACCAATATACTGATGTCGGTTTGGCTTGCGGGTGTGCTGCTTCTTGCCGCGAAAACGGTATACGACCAGCTTCGATTGAAACAAGCCCTGCGCACGGGCCGAAAAATAGATACGCCTTCTCTATCGGCCGTGTTTCACGAGACGAAACAGCAATTAGGCGTGAAGCAAACCGTGCAGTTTGTAGCCAGCGAGCGAATTCCTGGACCTGCCGTGGTCGGTTTTAACAAACCGGCGATCGTCATTTCGCCCAGTCTGCTCATCACGCTGCAAAAGGATCAACTTCAATATATTCTGGCGCATGAGTTCGCACATATTCAGCGGCGGGACGTTGCAGTGAACTGGTTAATGCATATCATTCTTATCATCCATTGGTTTAATCCGTTATTATGGCTAGCCGTACATAAAGCGAGACAAGACCAGGAGATGGCCTGCGATGCATGCGCCTTGAATCGGATGAGCCCGCAGCAAAACAATGCATACGGACAAACGATCATCCATGTGCTGGACCATTTTTCAGGAAACCAACGTCAGCCGGGGCTTGCCGGCCTGTCCGCCACGCATAAACAAATGAAAAGGAGACTTACGATGATTAAACATTTTCACAAAAAATCCTATCGCCTGTCCATTCTGGGGATGGGCATGATTCTCGCGCTAGGCAGCGTGACATTGGTTAATGCTAAGGAAAGCGATGCAGGGAACGTAACGTCAAAGGCTTCCGTGCAGTCGGAACAGGATGGAGCTGTTGTCAATAACGTGCCGGATATTATCTTTCCCGAGGGGGATATTGACCGCGAGCTTTACAAAAAAGAGCTGGAAAAGGCCGAAAAAAAAGCAGAAGCAGCAGCCAAGGCTCTAACTCCAGAGGATAAGAAGTATATCGAAGCTGAGACCAATAGAGTGAAGAAGCTAAGCGAAGAGACAGGTGATATGTATGTTCTGTATCATAAATATAAGGATCTTAACAGCGGATTCGACCTAAGTTATTGGGGAGGTATAGAAAAATTCACTGCTTACGAGGACTACTTGAATAGAGCTTCCACGCTGGAGGGTTCTATTCTGAAGCGGCCTACCAACTTGCCGGAGGGATATAAGTTTTCCAAAGCGAGAATTGAAGGTCCAACCGAAGGAAAGTTCCTTGATGAAGTAAGGGCCGAAGGCAAGGAGAGCGGAAAACCCATCTACGCGAAAAAGATAGACTGGAAAGAGGCGGCAACCATTCGTCTTGAATATACGAATGGGAAAGACACGCTGGCCATTTCAAAATTTATGTTGGACTCAGAGGAAAGCAAGAAGAATGGGTTCTTTGAGGATGATTTCCCGGCGCATATCTATCCAAAATACGTTTTTTGGCATGAAGGCGGCTTTGAATACAGCATTTCAACCACATGGGATATGTCCAAGGAACAGAAGATCGATATTCTGAAAGCAGCGGTGCAGAAATAATGTTTTGACTCAGCTATTTGGTACGGGTAGCCCATGCAGTCCTGGAAGTAGGATTGCATGGGCTCTTTTATTGATCAGGATTTTTCTGCAGTCCGAAACCAAATCCTTCAACTATACAACCGCTAAGGAAATGGTATGTCAAACGAGTTACGGCCAGGCCGTAACGGACCTCAGATCCGCTATTTCCGCAATACGCTCGCTTTTGATGGGGTTATCGGACACACGATCCGTTAAGTAGCAGATAATCGGCAAAATGAGGACCTTATTTGGTAAATAACGGATCCGTGGTCCGTTCGTGTTAAAAAAAGGGTGCTTTTGGTCAAAATAAGGTCCGCTGAGTCCGCTAAAATTGCAAGTGACTAGGCAGTGCCCTTATGAACTATGCTCGAACTTATGAACAACGCTCAAATTTATGGCACTCTCCGGACCTCAGATCCGCTATTTTCGCTATACGCTCGCTTTTGATGGAACTATCGGACACACGATCCGTTAAGTAGCGGATAATCGGCAAAATGAGGACCTTATTTGGTGAATAACGGATCTGTGGTCCGTTTGTGTTAAAAAAAGGGTGCTTTTGGACAAAATAAGGTCCGCTGAGTCCGCTAAAATTGCAAGTGACTAGGCAGTGCCCGTATGAACTACGCTCGAACGTGAGTACGACGCTCGAACGTAAGTACGACACTCGAAGTAAGTATGACGCTCTTGGACCTCAGATCCGCTATTTTCGCAATATGCTCGCTTTTGAGGGGTTTATCGGACATAGAATCCGTTAAATTGCCGATAATTCGTAAAATGATGACCTTATTTGGTGAATAACGGATCTGTGGTCCGTTCGTGTTAAAAAAAGGGTGCTTTTAGTTAAAATAAGGTCCGCTGAGTCCGCTAAAATTGCAAGTGACTAGGCAGTGCCAGTATACGCTCGAACTTATGTACGACGCTAGAAGGTAAATACAACACTCAAATGTATGGCACTCAAATGTATCACAAAGCTCAATGCATGACAGTGCTCAATGTAAGACAAAGCTCAATGTATGACAAAGCTGAAATGTATGACAGTGCTCGACCCATATGCCAAACTTCCAACGTATGCCAAATCTCCAATGTATACCACAACAAAAACAGCCCGGCTTGATTGCTCAAGTCGGGCTGCGTAATCAATAGGTTAGTTTTTTTGGTTGCAGATGCTTACCATGTTTATGCCGTTTGTTTTTTGAAAGGTGTGTGCGTGGTGCCACCGCCTTTAGTTGTTCTGTGCGTCATTTTGTTCCACAGGCCGCGGAGGTAAGGGAGAACCCAATAATCGAGGCCGATTTTACCGGCGTTGGCAGCAGCGACGATGATCAGCACTTCAAGCAGTAACATCTGGGCGTTGGTGCTCACCGTACCCGAGAAGAGGAATGCGGCGTTCATCACAAGTCCCATCAGAGCGGCGAAGGTAGTGAAGGTACCGAGGATCAGCCCGACCCCTACGAGGAACTCACCGAGCGGGATGATAAAGTTGAAGAGCTTCACGCCCGGCAGTGCCGCATGCTCCAGAAACGCCGCCCACCAGCCTTGAACTGCGGGGTGATCGCCGGCTGCTTTGGCGATCGCGCCTTGCAGGAAGCCGCCTGCTTCAAATCCGCCCGTCAATTTACCCCAACCTGCTGTCATCCACTCATAACCGATGTAGACCCGGATGAAGGTCAGCAGCCACATTGCCAATTTGTTTGTTCTCAGCCAGTTGTTAAACATATAAACCACTCCCTTAAAAGTATGATTTCTTTTTTATGAAAATTCCTTGCCAATTCTCGGATGTGCTGAAGTTCTATGATGTTGTTCTTTATGAAGATGATCATCTCTTTCATGTCTTTATTATAAGTGAAATAAATCACAATATATGTGATTAAAATCACATTCGTGATAAAAATCATAAAAAACTTTTAATTTGTGAGTTGGCAGGGGGAAGTGACAGATGATAAGCGAGAGGGTGAACAGGTGCAATATATAGGGGAGACGTAGGAGAGTCACAGGACAGTGAGGGGAAGATGCGCACTAGGATATGTGGTGCTAAAGCATGGTGCCTAGATGATTGCGGGAGTAAGCAAATGGGTAGTAAGCAGGTAATTAGTAAGTAATGTGGTGCTAAAGCATGGTGCCTAGATGATTGCGGGAGTAAGCAAATGGGCAGTAAGCAGGTAATTAGTAAGTAATGTGGTGGTAAGCATGTTGTCTGGAGTATTGCGGGAGTAAGCAAATGGGCAGTAAGCAGGTAATTAGTAAGTAATGCGGTGGTAAAGCATGGTGTGTGGAGGATTGCGGGAGTAAGCAAATGGGTAGTAAGCAAGTAATTAGTAAGTAATGTGTTGCTAAAGCATGGTGCCTGGAGGATTGTGGGAGTAGGCAAATGGGCAGTAAGCGAGTAATTAGTAAGTAATGTGGTGCTAAGCATGGTGTGTGGAGGATTGTGGGAGTAAGCAAATGGGTAGTAAGCAGGTAATTAGTAAGTATGTGTTGCTAAAGCATGGTGTGTGGAGGATTGCKGGAGTAAGCAAATGGGTAGTAAGCAGGTAATTAGTAAGTAATGTGGTGGTAAGCATGGTGTGTGGAGGATTACGGGAGTAAGCAAATGGGCAGTAAGCAGGTAATTAGTAAGTAATGCGGTGGTAAAGCATGGTGTCTGGAGTATTACTGGTGTAGGCAAATAGGTAGTAAACAGGTAATTAGTAAGTAATGTGGTGCTAAGCATGGTGTGTGGAGGATTGCGGGAGTAGGTTAAATGGGAGTAAGCAGGTAATTTAGTAAGTAATATGCTGTAAGAATATTCTGTACAGACGTGCAGAGTGAGTAAGCAAGAATGGCCAGCAAGGAATAAATAAAGCCAGTAAGTACAAAGCCAGCAAAGAAAATCTAGCAAGCTGTAAGCAGTGTGCGCAAAGCAGCATCTAGTACCTGGTGCGTGTAGATAAAGATGCAACGCATTGGGAGATAGCATATCGCTTGGCCGCTGGGTTCGGTGGTGAAATCGTTACTTGGGGCAAAATGGTGATAAGACACGGATGACCGGTACCGGTGGCATCGGTCACCCGTTGGTTTATAAAGGTAAGCTAAGCTGTAAGAGGTCGGAGAGAGGAGAAGCATCAATCATTCATATTTAGACATGACGTATGAGTTGGTCTCAACTGAGGATCTGAGGAGTCAGCAGCCCCATTCATATTACTCGGGAAGCAAGCGCCATCCGCTTGATTTTTATTCTGTGATTATACTGCCCCTAAACTCCCACATCTCTTGTAAAATCAGACCGCCTGATTCTGCAGAGAGGAAGGGTCACTGCTGATTTTTGCTTTGCGCGTGAATTTATCTTGGAGGTAGGCCATGAGCCAGCGGTCGATCCCGATCTTTCCGCTATTGACGGCCGAGAGGATGATCAGGAATTCGAGAAGCAGGAGCTGACCGTTGATGCTGATGGCACCAGAAAAGAGATACGCAGCGTTCATCACAAGCCCCATCAGCGCAGCGAACACAGTGAATGTGCCGAGGATGAGGCCAAGGCCGACGAGGAATTCGCCCAGTGGAACGATGACGTTGAACCATTTGACGCCGGGCAGCGCGGCATGCTTCAGGAATACGGCCCACCAATCCTGAACCGCAGGGTGCTCACCCGTGGATTTGGCGATGGCCCCTTGCATAAATCCGGTCGCATCGAAGCCTCCCGTTAACTTGCCCCAGCCTGCCGTCAGCCACTTATACCCGACGTACACCCGAATGACCGTCAGCAGCCACATTGCGATTTTGCTTGATTGCAACCATTGAATAAACATCAGCACCACTCCTCCAATGAATAATCATTCTCTTTTTTGTTTTCAGATTTTTGCAAATTTGAAATTCGTAATCACGACGGAAGCCGAAAAAACAGCAACGATCTATATAATGTCGCACCATCACAAATTATTCATATTTGCAAAAATCTGTATTTAAATACAGTATTCGCATAGGCTGCGATTTGGCATAGGTTCTTGGTACGAAAAAAAGACGATGGAGAACCGGAGTTCTCCATCGTCTTTTTATGGATCGTTATGAGGTTAAGCTGTGCGTTTTTTCAGATGAGTCGTGGGTGCTTTGGGTTCATGATCACGGTGGGTCATTTTATTCCACAGGCCGCGAAGGTAAGGGAGAACCCAACGGTCAAGACCTATTTTACCGGCGTTGGCAGCGGCTACGATGATCAGTACTTCAAGCAGCAGCATTTGGGCGTTGGTGCTCACAGTACCCGAGAAGAGGAACGCGGCGTTCATGACCAGTCCCATCAGGGCGGCGAAGGTGGTGAAGGTACCGAGAATGAGTCCGAGACCTACCAGAAACTCACCGAGCGGGATGATGAAGTTGAAGAGCTTCACGCCCGGCAGTGCCGCATGCTCCAGGAATGCTGCCCACCAGCCTTGGACGGCGGGGTGATCGCCGGTTGCATTGGCAATCGCGCCTTGGAGGAACCCACCAGCGTCAAATCCGCCGCCTGTCAATTTGCCCCAACCTGCTGTCAGCCATTCATAACCGATATAGACCCGGATGAAGGTCAGCAGCCACATTGCAACTTTGTTCGTTCTCAGCCAATTGTTAAACATATAAACCACTCCTTAAATGAGTTTTGATTTTTGGGATTAACGGGTTATAACGTTGTTTCTGATGCGATGTTGTCGATTCTTGTTGCCTTGGGAAGTGATCACCTTCTCTATGTCTTTATTATAAGTGAAAATATTCACATTATACGTGATAAATATCACAAAGTTGTGAACGTTCAATCGAATCCTCCCACTGACTAGATTACTCAATCGTTTTTGTTTTCAGGAGTGCAGGGATTCTCACGCTGTGGTCATTCGATCCGATGTGCCCGCTTTGAGGGTCAAACTTCTAATCGTTTTTGATTATCCGGCTCCAGAAAAGCTCGAAGGGCGCTGCTCAGCGGCACGTCGCGGTGATAGATAAAATACACCACGACCTCGCGGTAGGACTCCGGCAGTGTCATGGCTGCAATGTTTTTCTCGTTGGAAAGCGAAACGGCATTGGACCTGGGGAGAAGCGCTACGCCGAGACCCGAAGCAACCCCGCCTAACACGGCTTCGAGCGAACCGAACTCTATGATTTGCGGATGTTGAACGCCAGCTTCGGCCAGCAGGCGCTCCACTCTGGATCGGTGGGTGCAGCCTGTCGACAAAATAAGCATCGGCTTCTGCAGCTGCTCCTGCTGGCTTGCCGCTCCGGCTTCGGAGATGAGCACCAGTTCCTCATTATACGAAGGGATCTGTTTCAGCAGAGGATGCGTCAAAGGTCCGTACACGAAAGCACCGTCCAGTTCGCGGTCCAGCACTTGCTGCATCAGCACGCTGGAGTTGCCCGTGGTGAGGGACAGGCTGACCTCGGGGTGACGGGCATAATAGTCGGCCAGGCGTCCCGGCAGATATGCAGCGGCGGTGGATTCAATCGCACCGATTCGTAGCGGTCCCCGCGGCGTATCCTCTGCCTGTACGGATTTCTCCGCTTCATCCAGCAAATTTAAAATTTGACGCGTGTATCCAAGCAGGCGCTCGCCGGCCGGGGTCAGTTCCATCCCTCGATTGCTTCGGATAAACAGGGCCGTCTGGAGCCTGTCCTCCAGCTGGCGGATCCGGCCCGTGACGTTGGAGGGAACATACTGCAGGCGTTGGGCCGCCCGCGTAATGCTGCCTTCCTCCGCTACTGCGCGGAATATCCGTAAATCTCCGCTTCCATTAGTCTCACCTTCCTGACTTCATTCTGACTGAATGCCATATTCATTACTACTCATTTTACATGCTCCGAGGCGAACTATACAATTGAACCTAACATGGCCTACATAAGCCGGAAGAAGGGGAGAGATTCATGTGAAAGCAGCCATTCATCACTGCCGGAGCGGTCTGGACGGACTTCGGGTCGGCAATATGGAATCGAAACAACCGGGTTCCGGTGAGATCCGGGTCCGTTTAAAGACGGCCGGACTCAATCACCGCGATCTGTTTCTGATGAAGGGACGTCATGCGGCGGATGCTCCGCTCATTCTGGGCTCAGACGGAGCAGGCATCATTGATGCAGTGGGTGAAGGAGTGGGGGGTCTGACAGTCGGCACGGAAGTCATCATCCATCCGACGATCGGTTGGGATAACACCGAAGAGGTCCCGGTGGTGCCGCAGATCCTGGGCGGACCCACGGACGGTACGTTTGCTGAAACGGTCGTCATTCCAGCGGACAATGCCTTCAGAAAGCCGACATACCTGACATGGGAGGAAGCGGGAGTACTGTCTTTATCCGCGCTAACGGCCTACCGTGCGCTGTTTACGAGGGCGCATATCAAGCCTGGCGAGCATGTGCTTATACCAGGTATAGGAGGCGGGGTTGCAACCTACGCCATGCTCATGGCCCAGACTGCGGGGGCTGTCGTCAGCGTCACTTCCCGAAGCCAAGCCAAGCTCGAAGAAGCGCGGCGCTATTCTGTGTATAGGGCTTTTTCGAGCGGCGGGGATTGGAGCGAAGAGCTGCAAGGGGAGAAGGTGGACGTGATTCTGGATAGTATCGGTCCGGCTACCTTTCCCCAATACTTGGAAGTGATCAAGCCGAATGGGCGGATCGTCAGCTTTGGGGCCAGCTCCGGCGACGCGGTCGAGGTTCCGCTGAGAGCTTTATTTTTTCCGCAGCTGTCCTGGATCGGTACGTCGATGGGGAGCCGCGAGGAGTTCGGAGAGATGCTTCGGTTCATGGAGGAGCACACCATTGCGCCCCTGATCGACCGGATGTACCCGCTGGATGAGATTCTGGATGCGTTCCGGCGGATGACGGCGGGCGAGCAGTTTGGCAATATTGGTTTGCGGATCGGATGACAATCGGCATCTCGTTTCCCTTCGGAAACTTCTCCGGCTAAATAATTGGATGGAAGCAGGAAGTCTCTTAAAGGCATACGCACTATACGTATGCCTTCTAAGAGACTTTTTTTATGTCACAAACCGGGTCGTTTAGAACCTCACCATGGTTTGAGTTGGAACTGCTGCTGCCAAGGCCATGCTGTCAAGGTGATTCATTAAAGGATGATAACTCTTCTAAATACAGACAAAGCACGGATTTTGTGATTAAATGTAAACTAAAGTTGATTGTCGGTTGGAAATTTCGGGGAAATGGGTTGGAAATTTAGGGTAATAAGTAATGGGAGCGTTCATAGGGGGAAACCATATGTTTAGCAAAGGGTCTTTGTCTTTCCAAAAATTCGCGTGGAGGACAAGCTTAATGTCGATGGCGACAGTTCTTATGCTGTCGGGCTGCGGCGGCGATAAACAGCAGGCGGAGCCTGCTCCGGCACCAGTGGTGGAGGCTCCGATCGAGCAGCCGGTAGAAGTGCCTCAAGAGGAAACGCCCTCTCCATATAAGGCACCGCTGACAGGATTGCCGTTAGAAGCGTCACTGACGCAGCGGCCGCTGGCCGTTATGATCAATAACGCACCGGCGGCAAGGCCGCAGTCGGGTCTGGGACAAGCGGACATGGTGTATGAAGTGCTGGCGGAGGGAGGGATCACGCGACTGATCGGCATTTTCCAAAGCCAGAGCGGCATTGAGAAGATCGGGCCGATTCGCAGCATTCGTCCTTATCTCATCAATCTTGGCGAGAGCTACGGTGGCGTTCTGGTCCACGCGGGCGGCAGCCCTGAAGCTTATAGCATCATCCAAAAGCAAGGCAAGCAGGATATGGATGAGATCGGAAATGCTGGCTCCTTCTTCTGGAGAGACAAGGAACGCAAAGCGCCGCATAATCTGTATTCCAGCGACGAGAAGCTTCGTGAAGGAGCGGCCAAGCTTAACTATGGCAACGACGTGAAGGTGCCGCAATATTCGTTCTATTTTGAGCCGACGGCTGCAAGCGGCGAAGGTGAAGAAGGAACGGCGCCTGCGGAGGTTATTTCCGGTGAACCCGGGGAGAAGGTAGAAATCAAATTTTTACTAGACAGTTATGTGGTGGCTTATCAGTATGACGGTTCGTCCAATACGTACAAACGGTGGGTCAATGGCTCGCCGCATGTGGATCTCAACGATAATGTCCAGCTTGAGGCTGCGAATGTCATCGTGCTCGGGGCGGATCATAAAGTGCTGGATGATGTGGGCCGGCTTGCCGTGAATGTGGAAGCGGGCGGGAAAGCGATGCTGTTCCAGCGCGGAGAAGTCATCGAGGGCCAGTGGGTACGCGCAGCGGGCGATGCGATCCGTTTTGTGAAAGACGGCAAGGAAGTGCCGTTGGTGCCGGGAACGACGTATTTCAACATTGTGCCGAATTCGCCTTCTTTTGAAAGCCATGTGACCATTACGAATCCTTGATGCATAAGATGTGGATGGAGGATGCTCTGTCGGGATAATTTGCACGCCTACGGAGATGTTAATAGGCAAGGGAAATGTAACGATATCCATGCATCTTCTATTTTGTTAGTTCCTTACATTTTTGAGTGTTACTTTTCTATACACACCCTGCCATGGATGTGATAAGATAGTCAAGGTTGTCTATCTTTTGAGGGCGTTCGCGGCAATTTATCGAAAAAAGGGGTTAAGAGTATGAAATTGAAGAAGAAGGATATATTCTTCCAAACGTTGGAGAATATGGCCGATACGGTGGTACAAGCCGCAGATTATTTTTCGCAGCACGTTTCCAATCTTCAAGATGTGCTTGAATTTGCCAATGAAATGAAAAAATACGAGTCCCAGTGTGATACCTATACGCATACCATCATCACTGAGCTCAACAAAACGTTTATCACGCCAATCGAACGCGACGATATTATGGACCTGACAACCAGCATGGACGATGTGATGGACGGATTGGAAGCAACGGCATCCCGTTTCTATATGTACAATTTGGGGAAACCTGACGAGTACATGGTACAGTTTGCCGAAATTTTGCGTCAATCGGCTTACGAAATTCAGAAGGCCATTCATTTGCTCTCTCAGAAAAAACTTCTGGCTATTCGTGAGTACACGATCCGCTTGAACGATCTGGAGAACCAAGGCGACGAGCTGCTGCGCATCTGTATCAAGGATCTGTTCGCCACCGTCTCTGACCCGATTCTGCTGATCAAGAAAAAAGAGATTTACGAACGTCTTGAAACGACCACGGACACCTGCGAAGACGTGGCAAATATGCTGGAATCCATCATTATGCGCAACTCGTAAGGGAGTCCTGAACAATGGATACAACGATGTTAGTATTAGTAATTGTTGTTTTTTTGGCGCTTGCATTTGACTTCATCAACGGGTTTCACGATACGGCGAATGCCATTGCAACGTCGGTATCAACCCGGGCCTTGAAGCCGCGAGTAGCCATATTGCTTGCAGCCAGCATGAACTTCATCGGTGCGATGATGTTCACAGGGGTTGCCAAAACCATCGGCGGCAGCGTCGCGGATCCGACCAAGCTGGATAACGGGATCGAGGTTGTTATTGCAACATTGCTTGCAGCCATCATCTGGAACCTGGTTACCTGGTGGTTCGGATTGCCTTCGTCCTCTTCCCATGCCCTGATCGGGGCATTGGCCGGTGCGGTATTTGTCGGCGCGGGAAGCGACATGCTGAATTATGGCGGATTTAAGGATATCGTATTAGCGCTGATTCTGTCGCCTATTCTTGCGTTTGTGATCGGTTATGTGGTCATGCAGCTGCTGAAGTTCATCTTTGCCAAGCGCAGTCCGCATACGGTGAATAAAGGCTTCCGTACGATGCAGATCTTTACGGCAGCATTGCAATCCTTCACGCACGGTACCAACGATGCACAGAAGGCGATGGGGATTATCACCTTTGCCCTGGTTACCTCCGGTCAATTGACAGAGATGGAAGTTCCGCTCTGGGTTAAAATTTCGGCAGCAACAGCGATGGCGCTCGGTACGTCGGTAGGCGGCTGGAAGATCATCAAGACCATGGGTACGAAAATTTTCAAAATCGAGCCGATCAACGGCTTCGCAGCGGACTTCTCGGCTGCATCCGTCATCTTCTCGGCTACGCTGCTTCACTTGCCAATCAGTACGACGCATGCCATTACTTCGGCGATTCTCGGCGTAGGCTCAGCGAAACGCTTCTCCGCTGTGAAATGGTCCCTGGCAGGACGCATCGTAGTGACCTGGTTTATTACGATTCCGATTACGGCTGTACTGGCAGGAGTCATCTTTAAAATTCTTTTCTAAAAACGTAATTACACATAGATAATGGATAGTTGTGGGGCCAATCAGGAATCGATTGGCTTTTTTTGTTTAACGAACCGAAGGTGCTGGAAGGAGAGCTTATCATGATTCGCACGTTAGCTATTACGCCAAGCTATGAAGCGGTGATCGGGCTTCCGCTCGAAGAGATTCGCATAGAGGACTACGCCTGGGTATGGGCCGATTTCAGTGAGCCGACACCGGAGGAAGCAAGGAAGCTGGAGAGTTATTTCCACTTTCACCCGCTGGCGGTGGAGGATTGCCTGCACATCCTGCAGCGGCCGAAGCTGGATTATTACGAACAGATGCAGTTTTTTGTGCTGCATGCCCTACAGCCGGATACCCTGCAAGCCGTCGAGGTCGATCTGTTTCTTGCACCTTCGTTTATTGTCTCCTTCCACCAGAAGGCACTACCCGAAATGAATGACGCTTGGGAACGCGTGACCTCGGTCGCCGCCAAGGGGCCGCTGGGCCAGGACGGTCCGAGCTTCACGGCCTATACGATCATGGATAAGCTGGTGGATCAGTACTTTCCAAGCTTGTTTGCCATCGAGGATGAGCTGGCGGAGCTGGAAAGCCAGGGGGAGAAGGATTCGGTCGAGGATCTAATGAATCAGGTGTTCGCGCTTCGTTCCAGACTGCTTCGCCTGCGGCGCACGGTCGTGCCGATGCGGGATCTGCTGTACCGGATCGTGAACTCGCAGCATTTGCAGCATCACGCGCACCATGCTTATTTTTCCGACATTTACGACCATCTGCTGAAGCTGGCGGACATGATCGAGGCCGACCGCGAGATGACGGCGGACCTTCGAGACAGTTACATATCGGTGAATTCGAATCGGATGAACACCATCATGAAGACACTGACGGTCATTACAACCATCTTCATGCCGCTTACCCTGATTGCCGGGATTTACGGGATGAATTTCGAGAATATGCCGGAGCTGGAGTGGCATTATGGATACTTCTTTGTGCTGATTCTCATGTTTATCCTTGGCGGGGGCATGGTGATGTGGTTTATGCGCAGAGGTTGGTTTAAATAGAGAGCTTCATTCTTGAGTATAGGTTAACGCGAAAAATGGTGATGCGATTCGTAAGGTAGAGGATGCCAGCCGGGAGTCTGAATTCCTATAGACGAATTGTCAAGCTAAGTGCGACAGTTCCTCCATGAAGGCTTCGTGAGCGGACTTCCACCCGAGACATTTGCGGGGGCGGTTGTTAATTAGGCGGATAGCCTCAGCGAGTTGTTCGTCGGTTACGGAGGCAAAGTCATGGCCCTTCGGGAAGAACTCCCGAAGCTGGCCGTTTGCGTTCTCGTTCGCCCCCCGTTGCCACGAGGAATACGGGTCTGCAAAGTAGACCTGCACGTCATGAAAGGCCTCCAAGGCAGTATAGCAAGCAAATTCTTTGCCTATGTCGGTAGTTGCTGTCTGAAATGCTTCCTGTGGGTACTGGCTAGCCACGACTCCGACGGCCACCTCCATGGAGTGAGCGGTTCGGTCCGGCATCTTTAGGGCCAGGTAGTGGCGTGTCTTCCGTTCAATGAAGCTGGCGACACACGCTTTGCTTTTGCCCCGGCTGGAAACGACAGTATCCAGCTCCCAGTGACCAAAGGTCGTGCGCTGGCGAACCTCTTTTGGCTGTTTGCTAATCGGCGTTCCAATGAGGAAGCGGCCCCGGGTTTCGACGGGTTTACGGCGCTTACCCTTCTGACGTAGAACTTGAACCTTTCCGCTAGCCACACGGCCTTGGTAGAGCCAGCGATAGATCGTTTTGAAGCACACGGGAGGCTTGCCCTCTACTCGGCGTCTCTGTGCAATCTGCTCGGGCGACCACGTCTCCTGCTGCTTAAGATTAATCTCTTCGGCCAGAGATTCCGTGTACTTTCCGGCAGGCACGCTCCGCGTTCTCCGCTCCTGATGCGTCTGCTGGGCGGTGCATGCAGTATAAGCTTCGCTGGCTTTCGGCCACGACTCAGTTCTCGTGCGATGGTGGAAGGATGACGGCCCAGCTCACGACCGATCCGCCTGCAGGACCAGCCTAGTCGATGTAAGGTCTCTAGTTGCCCGCGTTCAATTATGCTAAGATGGGAGTAGCTCATGTGGGTTCTCCTGTGTGAATGGTTGTGTGGTAACTCCCATTTTACACGAAACCCTCATGGGCCTTTGTTTTTCTTAGGTGTCGCACTTCATATTACAATCCGTCGATAGTATTGAGCAGTTTAAACAAGAGCTCTTCATTTATATCGAGTACTACAATCACAAGCGTATCAAGGCAAAACTAAAGGGAATGAGTCCGGTCCAGTACCGAACTCATTCCCAGAGTGTCGCTTGATATAATAAATAACTGTCTAACTTTTTGAGGTCACTTCAAGGCCGCTAACCTTTATACGGTGGGTTTTTGCTTGTTTAGCTTCCGACGAATCCAGCGATACAGCTTCCGCACACTGAGCACAATGCTCAGAATGGCCGCAATACCTTTGAGAATATCGAAAATGGCCGATTATGAGAATCTGAGACGCGGACTATTGCACAAAATTCCTGATTTTGCACATATGTCTTTGGAGTGGATCTGTGTTTTCTTCTTTTTTCGATCTATCAAAATCAATACCTGTCGAAGGATACTTGCGCCCTTTTCGCCTATAAAAATCCGCCCCGTTGGATCTAAATCATCAACGAGTTTTTTAAAATTTAATTTTTCAATCTAGAAATTGTATTTTTCAGGATTTCTAAAAAAATCAAGATAATTATATCTTCCAATAGGTTCAAAGGTATTCCTATCCTCATTGAACTCTAAAACAATTATATCTCCACTCAGTCCAGAATTAGTTTCTGTTTCAACTATGGCTATTCTGTTCTCAGCTAGCTGTATAACTGACTCGCTAACGGATGGTGGAAAATCAGGTTCATTATTTTGGGGGAATGGCTTAAGAGCAATAAGTATAAGACAAATTAAGATTCCAATCCAAATAGTTGTTTTCATTTTCTCCTGCATTGCTTCTCCTCCTACTAAGATTTTTTTAAGTATCTACATATATAAACACATTGTATCAAATAAAGTTGGTTTCATATCGGGACATATTGTTGGTAGTTTGCCACGGCGGTGCTACTGATCTCAGTCAAGCTAACGAATTTTTAATAAGATTTCTGTCTTTAATGGTAATCGGACCAACTTTTTGTCCTTTACGACAATCGGTTACAATTTCTTGTCCTCTCGATAATGATTTCCCTAAATCGGAATTTTTTTAATATTTTGTATAAATTTTCTATTTTTTAAGCGTTTATATTATTAGAACCACAATTACACACGAGGGAGGATTTATTATTATGTTAAAGAAAATCATGAGGCTAGCTTTGACACCATTACTTGTTTTGGGGCTTACTTTTAGCGGATTTGGTATGGCATTTGCATCGCTTGAAGTAGAATTATCTGATCTTCAAATTCGAGAAAAATTGGATGAAATTAATACTCGTTATGAGGTCGGAGAAGAGCTTAGTGAGGAAGATGCAAGTTTTGTGAAGGAGCATCTTGGTTCGCCATCTGAAAATGCTCAGCTTATGCAAGAAGGTGGTCATGAAACTTTTTCTGGTTCATTGGGTAGCGTAGAAGGGTTTGGATTTATCAAATATACCAAGGAATCTCTTAGAACATCTTTTGAGGGTTATATTAATGTCCAGACTAAAGACCTCGGTAAACGTAGCAGTCTTGGAGCGGAAGCAAGAATTACTGCTTACGGTATTATAGGTTCTGGTGGATTTGGTAAAATCTTTGATCAGACTTATTCTAATCACGAAAATAACTCTAACTATGTTGCGCGTAACTTTGCTGGTAGTTTCGAAGGCATTGGAAGTATTTTGGATTTTAACTATAGAGGATTTGTTGATGGTAACTCATTCAATCTTTACGTAAATTAAGAGAAGAGTTATCTATCATTGGTTATTAGTAGAGCTTATTTTAAAATTACATCAAAAATTAAAACATATACAGACGAAAAATATAAAAAGGAGCCCTGAAGGGCTCCTCAGGCTGTCGAGAAAGTCTCGACAGCCATTTTTTTGTGTATTTAATTCAACACGACACCGCGTTAATATTATATAATATTAGTATATAAACCGTTCGGAAGGGTGTTAAAATGTTGCGTTCTAACCGAGAAAAACAGCAGGCTTACGAGTTTGTTTCGATTGAAGAATTGGTTCCTCAAGATCATCTGCTCCGTAAAGTAGACAAGTATATCGATTTCTCTTTCATCGACAAAAAGGTCCGTCCGCTTTACTGTGCTGATAATGGGCGACCAGCCATCGATCCTGTCGTGTTATTAAGATGATTATCCTCGGTTATTTTTACGGCATCCGTTCAGGAGCGTCAACTGGAACGCGAGATTCAGACGAATCTGGCATACCGTTGGTTTCTTGGTTTGGGATTGACAGACAAAGTTCCGGACCATACCACTATTAGCTGGAACCGACGGACTCGTTTCAAAGACACTAATATCTTTCAAAGATATCTTCGATGAGATTGTGCTGCAGGCAATCGAGCATCGCATGGTCGGCGGACGAGTCCTGGTTTCGGATTCCACGCATGTGAAGGCCAATGCGAACAAACACCAGTACACCAAGCAGCAGGTTCTACAAAACACACGAGATTACATGGACGAACTCAATGGCGCAGTAGAAGCCGACCGGAAGGATTCTTTTATTTAGATCACCGGACCGTTGATCTAAAATACAATCTGATTACCGATGTCCACGTCACGCCGGGAAACGTTCATGATTCTGTACCGTATTTGTCGCGTTTGGATCGCCAACGAGAGCGATTTGGTTTTGWAGTTGAAGCCGTTGCCCTGGATTCAGGTTATTTAACAACCCCCATCTGCAAAGGATTGCAGGAACGGGGGATCTTTGGCGTGATTGCTCACCGGAGATTTCATCCGACCCAAGGCTTGTTTCCGAAGTGGAAGTTTACCTATGATGCCGAGCGCAACCGGTATATTTGTCCGGCTCAGCATGAATTGTTGTACCGCACCACGAATCGAGAAGGATACCGGCAATATGCCTCGGATCCGMGGCACTGCAAGACTTGCCCGATGCTGGAGCAATGTACCCGTTCACGGAATCACCGCAAGATCGTCACGCGCCATGTCTGGGAGGACAGCAAGGAATGGGTGCGAAACAACCGGCTCAGCCGATCCGGCAAGTATTTATACCGAAAACGAAAAGAAACGATTGAGCGAAGCTTCGACCGTGCAGAATATGAAGAAGATGGCGATCCACTTGGATCGCCTGGAAAACAGGGGGTAATCCCCCCATTTCCCCTCTTGAGGTGACCACTTAAAAAGGGAGAAACCCTGTACTTTGAAAAAAGTGCAGGGTTTCTCGACAATCTGAAGACATCATTCAAGATGTCTTCTTTGCAATCGTATATTGATCCGGGTCAAAATTCTCAAAGGTTACGATATGGACGGCTTCTCCCAAACTATAAGCCAGCTGCCCATTGATAAATACGGCACAGGCCTGCTCATCGATGCCGATCCCGCGCTTCACCTTCTTCGTTCTCATACCTTCCAGCAGATTGGACTGATCGCTCCACTCCGTATAATGAACGCTGATCAATACATTCGAAAGCAACCCTACCCCTTGTTTAAACAGCATTACACTTTGTTCATTATCCAGCGGCGATATAAGGCATGTCTCCGGTAGTATCAACGCACCTGCCGAATTCCCCGCAATGGGAACGGCGTTCTCGTAACAGTTGATCAGCAGCTCTTTAAAGCGACCGGTCGCATAATAGTGATGGTATTTCTCCGTGTTGCCCCCGCCAATAAATATTCCTGTAGAGCGAGACAGCACTTGTTCAGCGTGTTCCATATCTAAATTTCCGTCCTCATCGGGAACGATCACCTTCACATCCTGAGCACCCGATTCTGCCCACATCTGCTGAAACAGGGGAACATACTCCTCCCAGCCCGGTCTGTTCATAATGCATAAAACGATTCTAGCGTTGATACCGCCCGCTTGCTCTATAAATTGTCTATTTGTCTCTGCTTGAAAGGAATGTCCTCCGAGTAAATATAGATATCGATCCCTCAAGACACCGCCCCCTATTTTTTTCTTTTTTGCGTAAGCACATTCATAAACATTTCGAATACAACAATTCAACAAACTCGTGCTGCTTTCGTTCCATCCATTCTCTTCTGATCTGAAGTTGCTTCAACATCAGGTGAAAATAGGAGGCGATGTTCCTTCCGGCCAAATGCTGCCCGATATAGATGCTTAATAAAGAAACATAATATAACTGCATGATATAGGGAATCCACTGGATCTCTGCACGAGTTAACCTCATATATTTTCGATATTCATCTAAAAACAGCTCGACCTTTGTCAAGGTCTGGTCCTCATGCTGAAGAAGATGGTTCAGACAAATGGATAGTTCCCATATCCGTATGTCCATGGCAGCAAAATCAAAATCCAATACACCGCTCATCTCCCTGGACTGGGGATTGATCAAGAGATTAAAAACTAAAATATCATGATGGACCATTTGCTTTGGCATTACATTAAGTTCAGCTGTGTGGTTAAACCCAGATTCATAGTATCCTCGCAATACAGCTATCTGTTCGGCATCCATCTCAAAAGGAGGGCATGCCAAAAACTCATTAATTTTCGTCTGATTGGCTAGAGAATGGAGGTTGTAAACATCATGGAATCGCAGGACAAACCACATCAACGGAATTCGATTTGAATTGCTGCAGAGCATATGATATTTCCCCTACTGTCCGTCCATAATTAAGCACATCAGACATATTGGATAGATCAGGGACCTCTCCTTCGATAAACCGTGTCAGGGACCCCAGGGAACCATCCGACAGAACCACGTACTTCGCCTCATCCTTACTGGAGACGAAACCTGGAATATCAAACGATAAGGAACAACGCTCCAAGTAAGCTGTTAGTTCAACCTCAAACCGCAACCTCTCTTCATTCTTCGTATGACGATTGTATATTCTTGCGACGTATTTCTTTTGGTTCATTGCTACAATTCGGGATTCATTCGTCATGCCGAAAGGAACGGTCTCGATCGATTGCACAGGTCCATGAAAATAATGCTGCAACAGTTCCTGAAATACGTGTTCCACTGTCTACACCTCTTTTCGGTTAAGCGCGTTCCCTCATGCAATTCATGGTTCATCGTTAGTTAGTTGAATCGAACGGTCTTCTTGTCGTATGGCAAAAGCCAGCTTGTACAGATCTGCAATATCTTGCCTGCCCGTCTCCTCCAATCGCTTCACGGCTTCCTCCAAATCAACGGCCTCTACCGAGATGACCTGCTCCCCATCCTCTGGATTCAGCGGCTCCCCAACGATGCGCACATCCCCGTATCCAACCAATCTGACAAAATGAGGATGGGGAATATGCGGCCGATAAGGCGTCTTGCTGCTGGATTCGCAACGGAACTGGCCGAAGACCCGGAACGACTCGAGTTCTGCGCCAAGCTCCTCCCTAACCTCCCGTCTAAGTCCTTCCATATAGGACTCGCCGGGTTCCAGGGTTCCTCCGGGAAGCTCCCAGCTTCCGTCCGCTACCTGAAAAATAATGCAGCGATCCCCGGCAAACGGAAGAATCGTGACATTGCTGACCTTCGATTCTTCGATTTCATCTCCGATGGCAAACCTGGCTCGGACTACGCCCCATTGGATATCTTTCGCGAGAGCCGGGTACAGGCTCATATCCGTGTTTTTTCTCATGCACGCATTTCCTTTCGAAGTTTACGAATTCAACCTATGTAGCGCTGTACTCATGAACCATAAGCACCTGCTCCATCGAGCTCGTATATCCAAGCTCCTGCAGCACGTTCACCAGTTCCTTATGCGAAGCCCGGATGTTGAATGCGGACCGCTTGCAGGCATAACCTGGTTGTATCATCTCCAGTACCGCCGACTTCATCACGGCTTCTGCATCCGGATGTCCTGGAGCGGCCTCACAACGAAACAGCGTGATTGCTGCCAAACTGCCTGAGGCATCAAACACCCGCTTAAACAAACCAAAGCCCACCTGTTCTTCTCCTTCATACACAATGACGCATTCACCGTCCTTGATACTGGAAGCGTCTGTCTGCCAGACTTCACCGGATCGATAGAAGGCTACAGATACAGCCTCCGCTGCCAGGCCTCTGACCAGCGTATACGGTGAACGGGTATTCTTCGCATCTTGCTGCTCCGGGAGCTGTTCATTCGTCATGATGAGCAGCCGGTCGATGATATGATATCCAACGCTTTCGTAGAGACGAATCGCTGGCGCATTTGTGCTGATCGCCTCTAAATAGGCACGACGGACGCCTTGTTCTTCGTACAGCTCTTCGTTTTTCTCCATCATGTTTTTGCCGATTCCCTTCCCCCGGAAATCGGGAGCTATCGCTGTCCCACCGTTACGTGCAATCTTAACGCCATCTTCTTCCCGAAAGCTGTTCATGACGATGCCGGCCGGTACGCCATCCATGTAACAAGCGAGTGATCTCTCCATGCACAAACCATCGCTTCCGATACGGGCAATGAAGCGGTCCAGCGGCATCGAGGCGTTCACCATGTATCCTTCAAATGAGTGATTCCACAACTCCGATACTTCCCGAATCGGAAGCTCGCTTAGCGGTTTATACGTAATCATAGTTATAATCCTCCTAATTTATGGGCAATAAGTGGGTTCTATGAAAGATGCTTTCTATTAAAAACATGCAGGAAGAACACCTGAGTCTTTACTCACTCATGTTCTCCTGCATGTCTTAGCCATGCTTATTTACGATTTAAAGAGCTGCATCGTCTACGCTGTCCAGCCAAGCTTCGATGCTGCCAATGACGGAAGTGACACAGCCATCCTCGAATGGGGAGATCAAGCCTGCCACCTTCACCAGTTCGGTGAAGGACTTGCTTCCACCTTGACGGCACAGGTTCAGATAATCTGCCCATGCAGCGGATTGGTCCTCATGCATCTTCTTCCAGAATTGGAATGCGCAGATTTGAGCCAACGTATAGTCGATATAATAGAACGGCGTGCTAAAAATATGACCCTGTTTATGCCAGAAGCCGCCTTGCTCCAGATACGCATTGTCATCATAGTTCCGGTGCGGCAGATATTTGCGCTCAATTTCGCGCCATGCCCGTTTCCGTTCAGCCGGCGTCGCATCCGGATTCTCATAAACAAAGTGCTGGAATTCGTCAACCGTTACGCCGTAAGGGATGAAGATAAGTCCGCTTGCGAGATGGTCGAAGCGGTATTTATCGGCCTCATCCTCGAAGAAGCGGTCCATCCACGGCCATGTGAAGAATTCCATGCTCATGGAATGGATTTCGCACGCCTCATAGGTTGGGAACCCATACTCCGGTACCTCGAAACCTCTGCTCTCATATACTTGGAACGCATGACCGGCTTCGTGCGTCAGCACATCAATATCACCGGAAGTCCCGTTAAAGTTGGAGAAAATAAACGGTGCGCCATACTCGCTGATATAGGTACAGTATCCGCCGCTCTGCTTGCCTTTTTTGGCAACCAGATCCATAAGGCCGTTCTCCTGCATGAAGGTAAAGAACTCATGGGTTTCCGGAGATAATTCTTCATACATCTTCGCTCCATGGTTGACGATCCAATCCGGGTCACCCTTCGGTGTTGCGTTCCCCGATTTGAATGAGAAGTTCTCATCGTAGTACAGCAGTTGGTCCACATCGATTCGTTTCTGCTGACGTTCTTTCAGCTTGCTTGCAACCGGAACGATATGCTCCAGCACCTGGTTACGGAAGTTAGCCACCATCTCCGCGTTATAGTCCGTGCGGGCCATGCGGGCATAACCAAGCTCTACGTAATTGTTAAATCCTAGTTTCTTGGCAATCTTGGTTCTCACTTTAACCAGATCGTCATAGATACGGTCGAAGTTTGCTTCGTTCTCAGCCATGAAGCCGCTGGACGCCTCCATTGCACGTTTACGCATATTGCGGTCCGTCGATTGCTGGAAGGGAATCAATTGCGACAGGGTACGCTCTTCGCCTTCGAACTGAATTTTGGCGGAAGCGATCAGCTTCGAATATTCCGTCGTCAATTTATTTTCCTGCTGCAGGTCCTCGATGATCTCAGGACTGAAGGTTTTGAGGGAAAGCTCTGCCAATTGGAACAGCTGACGCCCCCATTTGTCTTCCAGCTGAGCTCTGAATTTCGAATCCACGAGAGCCCGATAATAATCCGTTATGTATTCCTGGATGACCGGTCCGTTCTCGTCAAAGAAATCCTGCTCTGCCTTATAGAACTCGTCGTTCGTATCAATCGAGTGCCGGATATACACCAGTTGACTCAGGGTATCCATCTCACTGCGTAGTTTGTTAATGCGGGTCATCGCCTCATCCTGTTCCTCATACGTGCTGGCGGAGGTGAAGGCGTTAAGCTGCTCTTTAAACTTTTGCTCAAAAGCTTTTACGTCGGGGCGTTCATAGCGATACTCGCTGAATTTCATAAGATACACCTGTCCTTTCCCATATAAAAAATGCATCCTGGCGTCTGATCGGATGGATTCAAAACACCAAACTATATCTAAATTCTATATACGAATCAGAATATCCTTCACAGGTCTATGAAATTCTGCACGCCCCTATGGGTTACGTTATAATCTTAAGGCCGATCGCTGAAGCCAGGATTAAAGCAATGAAAAATATCCGACGCGCTTCCTTCGGTTCTCCAAAAGCAAACATCCCCAGCAAGGTACTGCCGGCCGTCCCCATTCCTGTCCAAATCGCATAAGCGGTTCCCATGGAAATAAAGGCCATCGCGTACGTCAGCAGCAGGAAACTCGAACCGAGCGAACAGGCCAAAAAGATGTAGGATCCCACGCTGCGGGTCAGGCTCACCCTTCTTAACGCAATCACACCCAACACTTCACATAACCCTGCGCCGATCAGAGCGATCCATTCCATTACGCACCACTCTCCTTCGCCTGGTTATCCGTATCCTTCGTGACCAGTTTGAGTCCGAGCACCCCTGCAGCCAACATACCAATCAGCAGCAGCTTGACGGGATTCGCCTGCTCGCCAAACAGGAGGATCTCAACTAGCACCGTACCGGCTGTCCCCAGTCCGGTGAAGATCACATAGACCGTACCGATGGGAAGTTTAGCAGCAGAGTCCAAAAAAACTTTGAAGCTGAATATAATCGAAGCGATGGTAATGATCCACTGCCACCAGGTATCGGAATGCTTCAAACCGGATACCCATACAACCTCCAGTGCCCCCGCTATTAGTAAGAGCCACCATGCCTTTTTCATCTCCAACATCCTTCCACTCTGTATTTGTATGAACATATTCATGGTGTAGTTGTGATTGTAATCTAAAAATGGCATACCGTATAATGATAAATAATAATGATGTCATCATTTATAGTGATGACTGAAGGAGAGAAAGGAGGGTTTAGATGGAGCTTACCGATCTGAAGGTTTTTCTAAGGATTGCAGAGGAAGGGAATATCACCCGCGCTGCGGAGCAGCTTGGATATGTGCAGTCCAATGTTACGGCCCGTGTCAAAAAGCTTGAGAATGAACTGGGAGTCCCCTTATTGAACCGACACTCCAGTGGAGTGACCTTAACAGAAAAAGGGCGCACGTTCCGGGACTATGCGTGTACCATTCTCAATCTGTCTGAAGAAGCGGTGCGTGCTGTACAAGAAACGCCTTATCCAAGCGGTTCTTTAACCATTGGCGTCGTGGATACGGTGCATTGCGGACATTTCATTAAATCCTTGTCGGACTATCAAACCATGTACCCGGACGTCACGCTATCGCTCTTGACCGGCAGCTCTTCGGAGCTGATTACCCAAGTATTAAACTATCAGTTGGACGGGGCATTTGTGACAGGAAACATTCCGCCGAAGCTGGTTGCCGATTATATCGAAGAGGATGAGGTCAAACTGCTGACCAGTTCGAAGGAGCAGCCCTTTCCCGATCTGGCGGTGACCAAATGGGCCGTTGCTCCGGCGGGATGCCCGTTTCGAAGCATCCTCGAAAGATGGCTGTTAAGCGAAGGGATTCCGATGACCAATATGATCGAAGTCTCATCATTAGAGACCCAATTAGGCATCGTACAATCTGGTCTTGCCGCTACACTGCTACCCACTTCCGTCTTGAGTGGAGAATTTGCGAATATGGGCAGCTTCTCGATCCCGGAAGCCTTCCGGCATACCTCGACAAGCCTGATCCGGCGCAACGACCGGTTCAGGAACAAGGCATTTTCCGCTTTTACCGAGCTGGTTAAAGTTAATTTCGATAAAAGTGCGAACTCTAAGTAATAGGCGTAACGTGATGTATCGTCATCATTGTCCTCCCAGAGTGGATATAAAGGTATTCACTCCTGACTGTTCCATCTGTTGCCGGATATAATGGGCGACGCCATCAAGTTCATTCGAGTCAATAATATGGTCGGCCAGCTGCCGTATCCTTTCATGGGCGTTACGTACCGCGATCCGGGTGCCTCCGGCTTCAAACAGCCCCACATCATTGATGTGGTCGCCGAAGACAACCGTGTTCTCCAGATCAATCCCCATATGGGAAGACCATAATTGGAGCCCGTCACGTTTGTTTGCTTTGGCATGACTGATTTCCAGGAAAAAATGGTTATGGATGTAGTAATCCGGCATCATATGAGCATGAATCACATCACCGTATAATTCCATGACCTCGCACCGTATCGGCTCCAATTCCTCGTAAAGTCCAATGTATGTAAGAGCCAGCGTCCGGTAATCCGGTGGGCAGTTCAGACTCCGCACTTCCATAAATCGCGGATCCTGGGGCCGGCTATGATAAAAAGCCTTCTCTCCCTCTCGCCGCAGCGACTCATGCAAAACACGCTCACGATGGTCCGCATCCAATGAAAAATAGTAAGGAGTAATACCAAACTTCCTTCCCACGTCGATAATCTCATTCGAGATGTCCCGTTCAAGCCAGTAACCATCGATTACCGTTCGATTTACCCCGTCATATATCAAAGCGCCGTTATATAGAATCAAAGGGTACTTCCATGGGATATCCGAGACAACGTTCTGAGCACTAATATAGCCGCGGGCAGTGGCATACGTGATAATCACGTCCTGCTCCAGCGCATTCGCGATAACATCCCTAGTATAGGATGTAAGTGTCTGATCTGATCGTAGAAGCGTTCCATCCAGGTCGGTAATATACGCTTTTTTCTTCATCAAGAAGCCATGCCTCCTTCGCCGTCAAGTATGTGACAAAACCCAGCCGTAGAGTAGCTCTATCTAAGACTGGGTCCTTATTATGAATTTGGCGTCTTCCATGATTATACAACGTCTAAGATGGAGATGGTAAAGGAATTCTATAGAGTCATTAATATGACATAACTTGTCTAAGGGATGGCACCTCCGAGATTTATTTAGTGGTACGCGGCTGAAGATAACCTATGACATCTGGTATATGCTGAATCTCTGCAAATGGAAAAACATCCATGCTGTTCATTCTCGCGATGTCCCCGCGATAGGCGATAAATGGAATTCCGGCGCTCTCGGAGGCCTTGCCATCCACCCACGCATCTCCGACAGACAACCATTCCTTCGGGGATGTATGAGGGAAATGCTTCAGTACCTCCAAATATCCATCGGGTGCCGGCTTTAACAAGCCCATGGCCTCTCTGCCTATAATGAGATCAAAATAATGCACAATCTTATTCTCTTCCAGAGCAGCCATTGCTGCTTCCACCGAATTATTTGTCACAATGGCCAGATGCAGCTGCCCGTGCAATCGCTGAACAAGCTCTCTTGCACCCGCTTGAAGATCTGCACCAATCATCCCCCTCATCTCATGTTCCTTGGCAATATCCCACATCACGTGACGAAGTTCTTCCGACAGCAGCCCTGTATTCATGGCTTCAGCAATGATGGTTGAGGTAGTGTGGGTGTCCATGGACAGACCTTGGGGCAAGATTCTGTGATGGCACAGAAAGGCGTAGATATCCCTCTTCATTGCTCCAAAATCAATGCTGGAACGCAGCAGCGTATTATCCATATCAAAGACAATTCCTTTTATCGTAAACGCGATATCTAATCAACTCCAATCATCGAAATGCCTTGAATTGCCGCTCCGACAGCAATCCAGATTTGGGTAACCCATTCATCTCCTAATCATACACAACTTCCGTACCCGCGATAAAATCGTGCAGGGAACGCTTATCCTCGCGCATCGCTACCATAAAGATACTCACGATAAGTCCAATTCCAAACGTCAGTGCATACACGATTCCCGCTACAAGGTTGCGGAGAAGCATCGTTCCAATGCCCGGCGGCTCAAGAAAATCGAATTTGCGAATGCGAATGCCGCATATGCGCTTGCCGATGGTATAACCATTCCAATACACGGGGACCAACAATGCATACAGACTGTAAATCAAATTAGAAATCGGCTCATTCTCAAAATCTCCCGTGATAATCCCTGCAATGATCCATAACGGAAGGCTCACGATGATTCCATCCAAAAGATTGGCGCCTAGCCGGATCCAAAAGCCTGCAACTTGGTTTTCGCCCATGAGGATTCCTCCTTAAAATTCTAGATAACATTCTGTTATGGATTCTTATCGGCGTTGTCTGGCTGGTCCAGCTCTTCCCAGTTATCCTTGATCAGGTTCAGGTCTTCCGCTAGCCATTTACGGATGATCGGGACGATGATGCATAAGATACCGAGAATCAAACTGATGATGCTGAATATCAACGGCCCTTTTCCAATTTCTGATAACAAATCCGCAAACGTCCAGGGGGTATTTATCCCCGCAATCGCGGCCGTTAAGTACCGGATGCCGTACAAAAAAGCTGAGATACAGATAAAAATAATGCCCATCGTTTTATTGTTCATAGGGTGTGTAATCCTTCCTCTTATCGGTGGCTGCATCCGGGTGCGCAATGATTATACACTTTGGTTAATTAGCTCACTTCTAGCTGCAATTAACCACGGATGCACCAATTTCATTTTGTCACGTTGATTCCATACATGGTCCAAATACACAAGCACCGCTCCGTCTAAATCCATTTCGCTCAGTTTATTGCGCATCTCCGCTTGATAGGCGTGATCGCCTTCAAGTTCCCAAGAGATCTTATCCGCAACAAATAAAACCTTATCCAATGGGCTTGCCCCGGCTTTTAACGTTGTATGGCATTCAATCGCGTTCAATATGTCAGGTGAGGTGCAGCCGAAGAAACGCTGAGCCATTTCCATGGAAAGCTTCTGATGAATGATCCTGATATATCGATGCTCCTCTTCCATAATGGGAAGGGACCATTCTTCTGCGGCATCCTTCATTTCGCTCACCGGAATCGCATTGCTGATATCGTGCAGCAGAGCCGCCTGCCGAGCTGCATCAGGACTGACATCAAATAACGGTGCAATGGCTAGCGCCTCTCGAACTACATTCATGATATGCTCGAACGTTTCCTGCTCTCCATGCTTGATGAGAAAAGCCTTCACATCATCCCTTAGGTTATGTGTAAACTCTATGCCATGAGTCAGCTTACTAATCACGGAATTCTTCATCGTAGATCCCACCTTTCCACACAACATTTTCCAGTACCTCATATCATTGTAAGCTTCGGTTCCTGATCGAACAATAGTTTTTTTCCACAATTCCCCATATCGCTGTTATCCAGCCCAAGTAGAGAATGTAACGTTAACACAACAAAATCAGCCACACATAAAAAAACAGAATGACTTCCCTACATCGTAGTTAAGCCATTCTGCTGCCTGTTATAAACTATTTTAGGTATGATCGAATTATGCAGCTACGGTTGTCTGCCCCTTGATTTCATGATGACCCCAATCAAACCATAGCCTAGGGTAACACCTACCGAGTTTAATATAAAATCATCCACATCCAGGCTTCCTCGCCGCGTGATCAGTTGCGTCATTTCGAGCACGAATAACCCGGTCAAAAAGTAGGCTAGCATCTTACGAAATCGAATTTGAAATGCAAGCGGAATGAGCACTCCAAAGGGTACAAATACAGCGATATTTCCAACGATATTGATCAATGAGCTCAAACTGCGAATGGGAAAATAGCTTGCCATCGTCGTGAATGGAACCAGATTATAACTGATTTCCGGCTGTGTGGTCCTCCCGAATCCCCAAATCATCCAGTAAGTTAACAACATGGTATAACCGATGAGGAGGACCAAGGCGATTATTTTGACATGCGATTTCATGAAAGTCTCCTGTTACGTTTAATTCACACATATTTGTCCAATACGTAATCCTCGATCATGTCTATATTTCGTCGTTCCTGCGCGTACTGTTTAATGTGCTTCTTAATGTTCGGATACAAAATAATGTCGTCCAGCTGCTCGAGCGGAATCCACTTCACGTCGGTTTGATTCGGATCTGGAACAGCCGGAAGTTTGGGGGACGATCCTTCATGTGGATAACATTCAAATACTACGTATAACGTATGGATGCCCGATATGTTATCTCTGGACTGTTTATGCGGAGCATTCTCGTACACAAATGCAACAGGCCCAGTCTGCGCTTCCAGCGTGGTTTCCTCATACAATTCTCTCAAGGCTCCCTCTGCGATAGACTCTCCGGGCTCGGCCCCGCCCCCCGGCAAATTGTAATGCAATCCGTTCTCATCTACATACTCAACCAACAAAACATGCTCATTCTGAAAAACCAACGCTGTCGGTCTCACCCGAATATGATATGTCATCATAACCACCTCTCCACACGGCTAACGAATAGCTGCCGAACTTTCTTGATCTGTCTATCATACAATTAACGAGGCTAATATGGAAATATTATGTATAATTGCAGGTCAAAAAGGTTATCAGGTAAGGCGAGTCACATCGACCTCCCCGACAACCTCCGCCTTTCAGGGAATAACGCGCGTCTATTCCGTTATCATCCTGTTCGATCGATATCATCCAGTCTCACGGTTTCACCCGTTTCGCGGGAGACATTCGCCGCCTCCAGAAAACGAATGATCTCCAGCGTCTCAGGTAAAGGAACGTCTGAGACATCTGTCGTGAACATCTTCATGATCTGCTCCAGCAAACTCGCATAATAGGGTTTCGGATGCGCCATGATGTCCACAAAGCTGCTGGCGTCCGTGCGATGGATGGTCATCCCAAAGCGATCATTGCCTGCACGGTTGCCTCGAATCGTCCCGATCCTCCCGTCATTCCAAACCGCTGTTAATACCTCATGCCATTCGGTCGCGGCGACATGTACGCTTACGCATCCGGGTCCCAGAACGCGGTAAAGCATCTCCGCTGCGTGGATTCCATACCAGAAAAATCCTGGCTGTGTCGGTTGAAGAGGGAGCGGTCCGGCGCAGTCCACGCCAATGATATCACCCACACCGCCACGAGCCAATTCATCCTGAAGTCCTTGCGCATATCGAAGAGACGAGCTGCTCATAACGGTAACCTGAAACTGCTCCGCCAGTTCGGCAATTTCCCTCGCGTCCTTGCTGCTCACAGCAAACGGCTTATCGATAAATACCATTTGGCAGTGAGGAGCAATCGCGCGAAACAAGAACAGATGCGATCTTCCGTCAACCGCTTCGAGCATGACGGCATCAACCTGTTTGGCGACGTCTTCCGGAGAATCCAATATTTCAGTTCCCCATGCTGCGAGTTCCTTCGTATACCCCTCCACCCGGCTTATGCTAAGCTCGAAGTCCGGAGATCCTCCGGGAAATGCCGCCGTAACCCGTCCGCCGGGAACATGATAGGGATGCGTCTTGTCATGCAGCATTTTCGAGAAAATGGAGACATGCGATGTATCCAACCCAATCATACCGATCTTCAAAGTCATAGGTTCATTCTCCTTTAACTTCAGCATTTTAGATGATTACGCTGGCTTTTCCATTCCACTGCGTTACTAAGGATATCCAGCAGCGGACATAGGCTGTTCTTTCAAATCATCATACCATCCTGAACGAGTAAAGGACGTGACTTTAATTCGTCTTTTAACCTGAACGTGGATCCAATACAAAAAGACCGCCTCCATCTGATTACCTGACGTTGGCAGTCTTTCTAACGGACTTATAAATGCTTCGTGCAGTTGAATAAGGGGCAATTCCATATAGCTACGGCTGCATTCTCCATTTTATCACGATGAAGCGGTTGACCAGAGCCACAAGGGCAAAAACGATGGCAAACGTAATAAAGCCCGAGTAAATCTGGCATGCCACCGCGATTGCAAACATAAGAAATTCGATAAGCAGTACCACGGCCAGCGGCAGCTTGATCCTTGCCTTCGGAGAGATCGTCATTCCCCAGACGACGGCTGCAAGCAGCGGAAGCCCAATACCGAGTCCGACCTGTGCCATGAGCCCTGAACCGTAGTGGAAGCCCCAGTAACCTATCGAAAATAATAGGATCAATTCCAGAATAAATCGAATAGCAAGATTCCATAATTTGAACATATTGGAGCACCTTTCGTTTCCTGTTGTACACCCATTTCCAATGCAGTAATCACAGCTCGATTTGCTCCAGATGATGGATCATATGATCCACATAGTCGTTAAACAACCACTCCAGTGTGACCTCCGTTTTATCGGGCAGCACGCGTTTTTTCTGAAAATCTGATGAATCAGCTTTGTGCATGACTCGCAGAATCATCCGGTTCAAATGCTGCCACAGTGACAACACTTCCGATTGATCATATTGATCCTGGTAATCGTTCACCCGGACCCAATCGTTCTGCGTGTACCCCGAAATGGCAATCGGATAATCGGATAGCAAGATTTTCACAAACCGGATATGGTTATTGACCGCCGAATCGCAAAGGTGACCCAGGATCTCCTTCTTGGACCATTTATCAGGCGCAAGCTTCAGATTGAACTCCACCTCATTAGTCGACGTTACAATCTCTGTCATTTCGGTAATCAATGATTCCAGCTTCATGATGGACTCCATACGCTATTCCTCCTTCAAACTCATGATTCTACTCGTCCAATCGGCATTTCCATGAAATCACTGTAATGCTTAGCCGCCTCCCGAAACGCCTCTGCTCGATCGCCCAACGGCGAGAACGGACATAACGTGATTTCGATGCCGCTGCGCTTGATTTCCCGCTTCCAGGTACCAACCACTTCCCCTCCTGCCACCATCATCGGTTGAAAAACCCCGTTGCGATGGGGAGCGATCTTCGCATCGTGCTCTGTCTCTATGATCGCGCTGCGGTCCTTGTAACCCAAGTAATATTCATCAAAACCTGGAAGCAGAACCACCGAATCCGTATCAGCGGACACGGCCGGCGCAGTAACAGAGCTCCAGTATTCCGTACCGTTGACAAAATCTAAACGAAGATTTGATTTGACCGCCTCAAAGCCTCGTTTAGCTTCCGTCAGCGTTAACCCAACCCACCACG
>NZ_JBNDYG010000074.1:0-33802 GCF_049893405.1 Paenibacillus sp. Dod16 | reverse complement strand
TGTTTTTCTCGGTTAGAACGCAACATATTTAACACCCTTCCGAACGGTTTATTTACAAATATTATACAATATTAACGCGGTGTCGTGTTGAATTAAATACGCAAAAAATAGCTGTCGAGACTTTCTCGACAGCCTGAACTCACCCTAGGGTGAGTTTTTTTTCAATCATGCGTGAATAGCCGAAATACGTCTCCGACTTCGATTACGCCAGGTTAATGCTTCGAATCGCTTCCATATTCACTTTCGGTTTGCGCTCGATCGTCAGCAAGCCGTTCACTTCCTGCTGAACGTCCGTAATTTGCGTATAGCAGAATCCGCTCACGTATGGCAAATTTTTAATCGCTTGCGTAATTCCTTCGTATCGCTTCAAAAATTCATCCTCGTTACGAACTTGATTGCCGTAGCCCCAGCCCTCTTCGCTTGTAAAGGCGATGCCGCCGTATTCGCTGATGATCACAGGCTGGCCTCGATAGCCATACCCCTGCGCGAATGGATAACGATGCGTGTTATGCGCGAATTTATTGCCCAACAGCGCGTCTTTGTCCCGATATCGCTCTTCCAGCATAGCGCCTATCTCTTCATAATCGTGGAGTGTAATGATATCCGAAATCGTATGTTCCCAGCCGTCGTTCACGATGACCGGCCGCATCTGGTCGAATGCCTTGGTCAAATGATAGATCGACTCCGTAAATTGCTGCTGCTTGCGGTCGGTGGCGATGTCAGTTATCCCCCAGGACTCGTTGAACGGTACCCATGCAATGATGGAAGGATGATTGTAATGCTGTCGGACGACAGCCATCCACTCATTCGTGAATCGCTCAACCGCATCGTCCCCGAATTCGTAGGTTGACGGCATCTCCGACCATACCAGCAGCCCTTTGCGATCGCACCAATATAAGTACCGGGGATCCTCCAGCTTCTGATGCTTGCGCACACCGTTAAAGCCGAGGGCCAGCGTTTTGTCGATGTCTTCCAGCAGCGCTTCCTCCGATGGAGGCGTCAAATGCGTATCGTTCCAATAGCCCTGGTCCAGCAGCAGTCTCTGATAGATCGGCGTATGATTCAGTATGACCTGATCGCCTACGATCCGGATGCTCCGCATGCCGAAATAAGAATAGGCCGTGTCGACCGGCTTTCCGTTTTGCTTCAGAATCATCTCGACGTCGTATAAATTCGGATGGTTCGGATGCCACGGCTTGATCTTCCACTCGCCCACGGCCTCGTTAACAACGCTCACGTCAACTGCTACGGTGCCGCGCTCTACGCTCGTTTCCGTCGACCGGATCAGCTTACCGTCAAACCGGATGATGGTCTGCAGGGTCAATCCGTTGTAGTCCTGCCCAGCGTTACCCAGTTCGTAACAGAAGTTTGCCGACCCGCGTTCCAGCTCCGGCGTTATTTTTACCCGGTTGATATGAATCGGATTCACATACTCCATCCATACCGTCTGCCATATCCCTGTCGTCTGCACGTACCAGCAACCGAAGTTGTCCTGCATCCACCGCTGCTTGCCTCGCGGTTGGGTACAGCTGTTGCTGTCCACGGCTCGAACGGTAATCCGGTTCTCCCGGCCGACCTCAACCGCTTCGGTAATGTCAAAGGAAAAGGCTGCGTATCCGCCCTCATGCGTGCCGACTTTGTGTCCGTTGACCCACAGGGTCGCCGAGTAATCGACCGCTTGAAAATGCAGCAGGATACGTTTGCCTGCTTCCTTGGCGGGTATGGCAACCATCCGCTCATACCATACGCAGGGATGGAATGATTCATCCGCAATGCCGCTTGCTTTCGTCTCGAACGCGAAGGGGACCGTAATTTTGCGGTCGGCTTCAAGACGGTCGTACCACTTGCCGCTCTCCCCTTCCCGTGCATCGTCAAAACGGAAATCCCATTCCCCGTTCAGATTTTCCCAGTTTTCACGCACCAATTGCGGTCTAGGATAGTCTTTAATATATTTGTGCGAGCTAGACATTATGTTCCACTCTCCATCTTCTGTTAGTTTATCGTTTCTATTTCGTACCCATGGATTCCACCGTTAAGTCGCCGAGCTCGATCTGCTCTGCATGAACCGATCGCAGGCCTACTCTCCCCTGCATGAATGCCCGGGGATCATCATATGTCAGGATCGGCTCTTCCCCGTCCTGCACATATACGCGAATCGTGCCTCGTACCGCTTCAATTCGCAAGCTTGTCGGCTCGTTCGCTTTCAGCGAAACCTTGACGCTATGCAGTAATTCGGAATCGTAATTATGTTTGTACAGCTCAAGCTTCGTAGCGCTGACCGCAAGGAAATATCCCATTAGCGAATCACTCACTTGATCCCGGAAATCCGACTCGTTAGTCACTCGAAAGAGCACACCCGCCTGACCGGACGGATCGTCGCCCAGCTTCACGGTCGTTCGGATGCGATAATCGGTCCAAAGGGGGCTTCCGCCATACATCTTGGCATCGGAATTGGCCGCGCCGGCATACCCGCCGTCCGTTTCGATCCATTGGCCGTGAACATCCTCGGAGCTTGTTTGTTCCAGAAGATTCTCCAATTTGAACGTTTGCATGTCGACCAGCTCGAAGTCCATCGTTTTCCATTCCATCGTATGGTCGCTGTCCAATTGAATGGCAAGGCTATGTAATCCCTTTTCGAGCTTTAGAGACCCAGCCCGAATTTTAACCCAAGGTTCGCTAGCGCTACCCGAGTAATGGCTGCCGTCAACTTTATAGTTTTCGACCTTCTTATCGTCCACGAGCAGCTTGAAGGATGTCGGCCCCATTCCGGCCTTGATCATCAGGTCCAGCGCATACGTTCCGGATTCCGACACGTTCACGGCATAACGCAACCAGTCGCCTTTATCCGTCAGCGAAACCGAATAGCTTCCATCCTCAGCCATCTTAATCGCCGTACCGTCCGAACCGCGCCATGCGCCTGCTTCCGATGGGTGGCGGACCGAGAAGCCTCTGCCTTCACCGCTTAAGTAGTGTACGGCTTCCATGCTGCCGGGAAGCGGCTTGGCCGTTTCGAAGTCGCTGCTGCCGGAGGCGTGATTCGAGAATGCCGTATACGAAAAGCTCGGCTCGCCGGTTTGGTACTGATAACCGATTTTACCTGGTCCGAACGGTACCGCCGATTGATCCAGCTTCAGAACGCCGTCCAGATAAACGCGCAGCCGATCTTCTCCGCGCTCGACGCGAATCGTGTGCAGCTTGGACCAATCCGTATCTGCGGGAAGCTCCACCGTGGCAAGCACCTTGCGGCTGCCGTCCTGCATTCTGCCTAAGGATAACCCGTTTTGCTCCGGATCGATTTCGGCGAACCCGTATTGATTCGCGTCCTGATACGCAAACAACGCGGCAACGGGGGCCTTCGATGGAACCAAGTTATATTCGGCAGTAAAGACTCCATCCGTGCTCACCTTGCTAATGATTTGTGCACTTCCTCCAGAATCCGCTGCTTCCCAGCGGCTTTGATCGATGGCTTCTGCGTCCAGCCTATCAGCAAAGACCGGCCCTCCCGGGACGGGCTGATCGTAATTCGTAGGCCCCAGAATCTCCATCTTGTCTCCGTTGAATACAAGCCGGTCGATGTTCATCCGACGTACGGGCGGGCCCTCCTGGGATCTTCCCGTCAAGTTATGATAGACGAGATAATAGGAATCCAGATCGGGCCCCATTACCGTCGAGCTGTGGCCAAGCCCGTAAAAGTCCGGCTTAGTGCTGATGACGAGCGGGTTGTTGGCCGGAATGGTGTACGGACCTAGCGCCGAATCATGCGACACGGCATAATGAATGCGGTAGCCTTTGCTGAATACATGATTCCCAGTATAGGTCATGTAATAGGTTCCGTTCCGTTTGATGATCATGGACCCTTCCGTCCAATGCCCCAGATAGGGCCCTGGGATCGTCTGGCCCACCCCGAATTCGGCGGGATCATCCATTGGAACGCCGACAATGCCCGACGAACCAGCATGGGTGAACAGCCAGGAGCCGTCATCGTCGATAAATACCGAGCCGTCAATGCTCATCCCAACGTTGTCGGAGATCCGTTCGAACGGGCCTGTCGGCGATTCGCTGCGAAACACATAATGCCCCTTTCCTGCCGGAGACGTGTAGAGATAGAACCAGCCGTTCCAGTAAATCACTTCAGGTGCGTAGGCGCCGGTCGATACGGGATCCTCCGTCACTAGACCCGCATACCTCCAATCAACCAGATTGTCCGATATCCACGCCTTGATGCCCGTCCGGTGATCCTTTGTACTTACATACAGATAATAGCGGCCGTCATGCCGCAGTATATACGGGTCACCGTTGCCGTAATCCTCCCATTCTTCCTCTAGGGAAGGAAAAGGATTGGCGTACATCTTTTCGTTGTAAATGTCCAAATCGACCGCCTCCGGTTTCGTTCTTGAATCGCATCCCGACAATGCCAATCCGGCCGCTAATCCTAACATGCCAAGACAACAAACGATCTTCGACAGGCGCGGCATACTTATTGGCATGTGTCTCACCCCTTGATTCCGCTGATTGCCATCGACTCGATAAAGTATCGTTGGCAAAAAAAGAACACGATGATCACCGGCACCATGGCGATGATGGCGGCGGCCATGATCATCGGATAATCCGACTGGCCAATGTACATCGCCTGCATGGAAGCGATCAGCACTTGAATCGTTTGCTTCTCGGGCGTATGCAGGTAAATCAGCGGACCGAGAAAATCGTTCCAGATGCCCATAAAGCCGAGGGCAGCTTGGGCGGCGAGCGCGGGCTTCATGATCGGCAGCGCGATCTTGAAGAAAATGCCCGGAAAGCTGCAGCCGTCGATCTTCGCCGCTTCAATCAATTCCGTTGGCATCGCGCTTTGCAAATATTGGCGGATGAAAAAGATGACAACGATGTTGCCGAACAGGCCAGGTATGATGAGCGGCAGCAGTGTATCCACCCAATCCAGCCTGGAGAATCCGATATACTGCGGTATCATAACGACCGAATACGGAATCATCATCGTCCCGAGCAAACCCATGAACAGCATGCCTTTGTAAGGAAATTCGAATTTGCCAAAGGCATAGGCCGACATCGCGGATATCAGCATCCCGATCGTCAGGACGATCACCACGATGATCAAGCTGTTCATAAATCCATGCAGCAAGGGCGACTCCAGCCAAACCTTCGCATAGTTGTCGAACGTAAACGGATCGGGAATCCATTGTGGAGGAATTTCAAATACGTTTCGCCGATCCTTTAACGAGGTCGATATGGTCCATATGAACGGTGCGACCATAAAGATCGAACCGCATAACAACAGCAGCAGCGACCAGAGGTCCGTCATTTTTTCCCGTTTCACAGATTTCCCCCCTAGTCTTGGTAAACCCATCGATTGGAAAGCTTAAATTGAATGAGCGTGACGATAAAGATGAGAATGCCCAGTACCCAGGCCACCGCGCTGGCATAGCCCATGTTGAAGTACTCGAACGCATGCTGGAAAATGTAGTAGACGACCGTAGCGCCGCTGTATTCCGGTCCGCCATCCACCGCAAGCACGTAAATCTGGCTGAATGACTGGAACGCACCGATGATGCCCATAACGATGACAAAAAAATGAATCGGCGTGAGCAGCGGGATCGTAATTCGCGTCAGCTTGTGCCATGCACCAGCGCCATCGATTTCCGCAGCCTCATAATACGTCGAGGAGATCGATTGCAATCCTGCAAGATACAGCACCATGTTCCCGCCGATGCCGCTCCACAGCCCGATCAGGATGAGCGAAGGCTTCACCCACTCCGGCTTGCCCAGCCAGTTAGGCCCCGTGATGCCGAATGTTTCCCACAGAAAGTTGTTGAGCAATCCGTAATCCTGATTCAAAATCCACTGCCACAGCAGGGATACCGCGATAATCGGCGATATGACCGGAAGGTAATAGATCGTTCGCATGAACGAGATGCCGGCGAATTTGCGGTTCATCAATATGGCCAGCAGCATCGACAGTATCATGCCGAGCGGAATGCCGATCATCAAATAGACTGTATTGTACAACGATTTGAACACTTTCTCGTCTTTCAATAGATCCTTATAGTTTGCGAGCCCCGTCCACTGCGGATCGGTAAGCATATCCCATTTGTGAAAACTGATATAGATCGAGAACAAGATCGGCACAAGGCCGAACAAAAGAAACCCGAGAACTGGCGGAGCGACAAACAGATACAACCACGCCAGCTCTCTTCTGCGATACCCGCCAAGCTTGGTACCCATATTTCATTCCACCTTCGCCTGTATTTCGTTATGACATGACAGGATATCCGTACGGCGGGGGGCGCCGATATGAATAATTGACGCCACCTGCCCTGACGGCATTATTTATTGCCTTTGTCGTACAGCTCCTGCATCTTCGGCTGGATCTGGGCCGTAAAGTCTTTCGCCGACATCTCACCGTTCCATACTTTGCTCGCGTTCTGGTTGAACATATCCATCCATTGCGTATCCTTAGAGAAAGCTACCACGTCCGGACGTCCGTAATCTTGGATAATATCGAGGAATACTTGACGTGTCTGAGGTCCTTTGTCCATTTCCTTAAATTCGCCTTCCGCCATGTCGATCAGATTAGGAACCGCTTGACCGAGCTGGTAGTTTTCGCGCTGCCCTTGCTCATCCAGGGACAGGAAGGCCGCCAAGTCGAACGCTTCCTGCGGGTGTTTGGATTTGGCCGAAACGGCAAATCCCATCGAGCCGAGCCAGGTCGCCGTTTCTCCCGTATTCGGGCTTGCCGGCCACGCCGCAATGTCCCAACCGAAAGGCAGCTCCCAGAATGCAGGCTGATCCCAAGGGCCCATCGCAAACATCGCCAGTTGGCCGTTAATAAAGCGGGTATATGCATTCATCGCTTGCTCGGCTTCCTGATTCGGGCTGACCTTATGCTTCAGGTTCAGGTCAGCAACAAATTGCATCGCCTCATAAAATTCGGGCTCGTTCACCTTTACCGTGCCGGTGGCGTAATCGATATATTCACCGCCGTTGCCCCACACCGCAGATTCCAGGCTGTAAGCGCCTACACCATATTGATCGGGCTTTCCGTCGCCGTTATCGTCGACTGTCAGCTTTTGGGCTGCTTCCAGCATGTCGTCCCAGGTCCATTCCCCTGCCGTTGCGGAAGGGTAAGGCACCCCCGCTTCGTCAAACAAATCCTTGTTATAGACAAATGACCATGGTCCTACGTCCTTCGGCAGTCCGTACACATCTCCGGCGCCAACCTTGCTGCCGTCAAAGCGGTAGCGGTCCATCGCCTGCTTCCATACGTTATCGGGATTAAACAACGAGGTCTTATCCAGATAGGACTGAATGTTGAGAAGCGTTCCGGCTTCCGCGAAGCGGTAAAACTCGGGGCCCCCGACGTAGAATACGTCCGGAACCTTGCCGGAGCTGATCAGCGTCGTCATCTTCTGCGAGTATTCGCCTGGCGGTACCGAAGTGTATTTAACGGTGACGTGCGGGTTCTTCTCCTCGAAGGAAGCGATCAGCTTTTCGAAAATCTTTTTTTCGTTCGGATTGCCGTGGCCCATAAACTCAATCGTTACAGGTTCTTTAGGGTCCTTCCCGGCGGAAGCTTCATTGCCTGGTGACGAAGTGTCCGGGGTGGTTGGTGCAGCCCCGTCATTTGGTCCATTGCCGCCGCTGCAAGCGGTTAACGCGAACATCAGCAGCAGCATGATCATGCCTGCGAATTTGTTCTTCGATTTCATGCGATTCCCCTCTTCTTTAAAAGATGTGGTGTAAGCGCTTTACGAAATCATAGTAACTTATAATAATATAATTTTATATACTATATTTAGTATAAAATTTGTTTTTCCATCTTTCCCCTTATTCTTTCACCAGCATGACCGGCACCACGATTCTTCTCGCCTCAAAAGCCCCTTCGATCTGCTCAATTAGCAGCTCTACGGTCAACCGGCACATCTCCTCCTCGTTTTGGCGGATGTACGGCACATTCGGCAGATCCGGCGGATCGAACGTGATCAGCTCCAGTTCGTCCGGCACCTGCCTACGCGATGCAACTGCCGCTTTATAGGCATTTCTGCACAGCTCCGTATTGGCCGTAATGATGCCGGTAATATGGGGATTGTCATCTATAAACACTCTGATGTGTTCGACGGATTGACCCGATGCGATCTCATCCAGCGGGAGGAGACACCATAAGCTTTTGTCGATCGACAATCCATGCTCCAGAAATGCCTGCTCAAACCCTTGGGCCCTCTCGTCCGTCACCGTATTCGTAATTTCGGGAGAGATGAACGCGATAGACGAATGGCCTTTGTTAAGCAAATATTCAACGGCTTCCCTTGTGCCGTTTACGTTATCCGAGCTTACACTGTACGTCTTGATCTCCTTCAAGAACCGGTCGATCAGAACGAAGGGGAAACGGTCCAGCGAGAGCCTCAGAATCGAATCGTTGTAGGTCTCGTTTTCAACCGGAAAAATGATCATGCCGTCCACCCCTTGCTTGAGAAAGGACGAGATGACCTTGGATTCCTCGAGTTGGGATTCGCGCGTAATTCTCAGCATCACTTCATAGCCTGCGGCAGACGCATATTTCTCGATGTTATCCAAAAAACGCTGGTCCACTTTCGTTTTCATAGTCGGCAGCACTAACCCGATCCGCCCGCTTTTGCCCGGACCTGCCGTCCATTCTCCCAACTGATCAATCGCCGTGGCGTGCTCCGGCTTGCTCATGACAAAAGTGCCCTTGCCTTGAATCCGGACGAGCAAGCCTTCCTCCATCAGTCCAACCAGCGCATTTTTGCTTGTAATTTGACTGACGCGGTAACGTTCGGACAGTTCCTTCTCCGAAGGGACCCGGTCGCCTTCCCGCAGCTTGCCGATGGCGATCAGCCGCTTGATATCTTCCTGTATTTTTTTGTATAGCGGCAGAGATTTCAATGCCCATCACAACCTTTATAATTTAAATAGTATATTTAGTATATTATTATAATATAACTTCGCTTTTGTAAATGACTAAAACATCAATCGAGAGGATTCGTAAAGGAGTCTGACTGCCTTTATAGGATCTTTTTCTTGCGATATCGGGAAATGCCCAAGCTTCGAAATTTATACTTTCTGATATCTTCAAAAAAAGAAACGGTCTGAACTTAGTTCAGACCGTTTCTTGGCGGGCTATTTCATTGATTCTTAAATTGTACTAGGTGAAGTCGAGATCATTCCGGCCTTATCCACTGGACTGGTACGACTTCACGCCTTGGCTCGTGCGTACCGGACAATTGTTCTGACAGCAAATCGACGACACGCCGACTTACTTCATCCAATTGCTGACGGATGAAAGGAATGCCATCAAGATCCGGATCGTCAAACGCGGCCAGCTGAGGTTCGTTCCCCGCCCCCTTCCAAATCTCCCGAATGGCATAATGGGCATAGCGGGCCAATTCCGCGTTAACGGCAAAGACGGCAGTGATATCGCGCTGTTCGCTCAGGAAACGAACGACCTCCCGTTGCCCGTTCCCCTCTGCTATGGTTTCCAAATCCATCATGCACCACAGTGTCTTGTCTATAGGCAAGCCTTGTTCCATGAAAGCGGCCTCGAAGCCTTTGGCTCTTTCGTCCGTAACCGAATTTGTAATTTCCGGTGACAGGAAGGCAATGCGCATGTGCCCAGCAGCAAGCAGACTGGATATAGCTTCCCGAACGCCTGCATAATTGTCCGAACTGACGCTGTACGCCTTGATCTCTTTCAAGAAACGGTCAACAAGCACCAAGGGAACCCGGTCGAGCGACAAGCGCAGAATCGCGTTATTGTAGCTTTCCTGCTCGACAGGGAAAATGATGAACCCGTCGACTCCTCGTTCCTGGAACTGCTTGATCGCTCGGTATTCTTCCTCTTGTGACTCGCGTGTAATGCGAATCACAAGATCGTATCCCCTATCCGTACAATAGCGTTCCAGACCGTCCAGCAGCTGCTGGTCGATCTTGGTTTTCATCGTCGGCAAAATAATCGCGATCGTCTTTTTCGTACCCGACTGTAGATGCGGCTCTTCCGGAATGACCAGCTCCCGAACGAAGGTGCCCTTTCCCCGATATCGCACTAACAAGCCTTCCTCCACCAAACCGTTGAGCGCGTTTTTGGATGTAATCTGGCTTACACCGTACCGCTGGGCCAAGTCCTTCTCCGAAGGTATCAAGGCTCCTGCTTGCAGCTCGCCGCTCTGAATGCGCTGGCGTATATCGTTCTGAATACGTTTATATAACGGTTGCTCCATGTCTGACCTCTCTTTTTATGTCAGTCCCGAATGAAAAATAATATATATTTAGTATATCTTAAATGATATTAATTACGATACAATCCATTTTAGAAAGCGCTTTCTAATTCGGGTTGGGAGGTTAATTGCATATGAAACGGAACACAGGCTTCTGGAAGAAACCACTTTCGTTCATTGTTATGCTTGCACTTGCTCTAACGGCAATTCCATTGTCGCCGGTTCATGCCGCTTCATCAGGCATGGCATGGGCTTCGCAGCAGATTGCCATCTATACGCCGCCATCGGGAGGCGTATGGTACCCAAGGCTGCTCAAGCTTACGCCAAGCGAGTGGCTCGTATCCTTCGACACCAACGCTGGCGGTGGCAACACGCGCATTGTGGTCTCCAGAACGCAGGACGGCGGCTATACATGGAGCACTCCGGTCACAGCTGTTTCAAGCACCGCGGGCAATGTGGGGAACGGTCAAATGTTAAGGCTGCCGAGCGGGGAAATCTGGTTAGCCTATCGGCAGGTCGTTCAGAATGGCTCCACCTATGAGATCCAGCTTAATGTCCGGCGAAGTCTCGACGGTGGTCACACCTGGAGCGATTTACCGGGCGGATTGATCGGGAGTTCAACCGCCTCCAGCTTTAAAGGTTTGTGGGAGCCGCATTTGGATATGATCAACGGCACGATTGCCGTGCTTTATGCGGACGACAGTCCGGCAGCGGTCGGAACGACCGGCCTGCAAAATTTGTATATGAAGATCTGGAACGGAAGCGGCTGGGGCAGCCGGATCACGGTCAGTGACGGAGTTGCCGCCGGCTCCCGCGACGGCATGCCGGTCATCACGCAAATGAACGACGGGCGGTATATAACCGTTTTCGAAGCCTCGGACGTTGCCGGCCACCCTTTTGTCATCAAATATAAAATTTCGCCGGACGGCTTCAATTGGTCGGTTCCCCGTCAAACGATGTACGTGCCCAGCGGCAATGGCAAAAAAGCGGGCGCTCCGTTCGTCGTTAAGCTCGCCGACGGTCGTCTTATGGCTGCATTCCAAACAGATGAAAGCAGCGCCAACACGGGGGATCCTTACTCATCGATGTTTACGATGATCAGCTCCGATAACGGCGCGTCATGGCAGTACAAAACCAACGTGTTTCCGGTATCTGATACGAAATCCTCCAACTGGAATGCGCTAATGGCCGTTGATTCCACTCGTGTTGCTGCCGTCACCAGCGCAACTTATCCGTCAAACGGCATCTATCTGCGCTTCGGGCATACCGTAACACCGCCGCAAACCAATCTGGTTAACAATCCCGGCTTTGAAACAGCCAATGTGGCGGGCTGGACTACGTACGGCGATGATTACCCGAATCGGATTCTTATTCATGGAGCCAATGACGGCGTTGGACTTCCCGCTGCCGAAGGCTCATACTTTGTCGGTCTCGCAGGCACAAGCGGACCTTCGACCGCATATGTCGGACAGACGATTAGCGGTCTCGATAACGGCACGTATACGATGCGAGCACGCATGCGCAGCAGCGGAGGCCAGAACAGCTGTGTCATGGAAGTGAAGGAGTATGGAGGCAGCATGCTTCAAACCGGGTGTCCGGTGACGACGGCGTGGACGCCTGTCACGATATCCAATATTCAAGTGACGAGCGGAAAGGCAACGATCGGATTTTACGTATCCAATTCGTCCTCTTCCCAATGGGCGGATATCGATCAGGTCGAGTTCTTCCGAAACTGACAGGAATATAACTTCCGGCTAAAATCAATCGTCTAAATGAAATGAATCCATTCAACGATGGAAGCAGTTAAGGATGCATTAAAGTTGGTTTTACTTTAGTTCCAGGGTCGTCCATAAGTCATCATAGATGACATAGGACGGCCCCTTCTCATTATAGTCAGCAAATAAATCTCCTTCATGCCCTATGTCAATATTCGTTGTATGAATGATCATCCCTTGATCTCGCCGGCTTACATCTCTCCATACATGGCTTCCGACACAAGAAATGCTTTACCGTCGTATTCGTACCGCAGCCGGACCGCGACCGGGAATTCGCCAGGCGAAACCTGTATCGGCACCGATGCATATAAGATGCCTCCCTCAACGTAATACCTAACCATGTTGCCAAGCGCGGGCTGATCCAGCCAAAATCCCGCGTCTTCCTCCATATATTCAAATGTGCGAGTTACCCCGTCCAGCGTGAATTGAAAGATCCGTTTTCCCGCTTCTGCTGTCGCACTATAGCTAAGTCTGGATTTTACCGCAAGCACCGGATCGGCTGACATCACTTGTCTAAAATTTTCTGTCAGAAGTTTCAACTCCGATTCTCTAATGCTGGTACCGTAACCGGTTGTCAAAATGATTGCAAGGACATCCTCCTTGTTGTTTTTTGCAGGCAGCAAAGCAACGTCCGGATAGTAGGTTTCGTTGCTCACATTCTTCCAATCATGAAAGGTGTGTTCCATGTCGCCATACTGAACGTGGATGGAGCGGATCATCCCTTCTTTTTGAACCAGAGTTCCTGTAATCTTCAGGCCAATCTCCGCATCCTCCTTTAATATCACGGTATTCCCCTGAGCCTTGATTTCATTCATAGGCGCTCCCGTTTCGTCTATGTCTATTTGCTCAATAAGCGAGATTTTATGTGAATCGTTACGGATGGTAACGTCTATCGTTTCCTCATACGTCATCGGAATCGAATCCCGCAGCAGCAGACGAAGTTGATATACAGTTTGTGCTTCTTCTGCGTTTATCTCCTTTACGTGCACTTCATACACCCAAGGGCTGGACACATCATAGCGGTCAAGCGGCCATTTCACCTCGGAATGCTCCCATATGTCAGGCGATGGGCCTCCCCAGATGCCCAGCTCTCGCTGTAAGAGTGCTGCGGCCAGTGTCACAATCGTACGGTCGTTAGCCTGTTTGACTTCATTTTTCGCAAGGTTCCACCAATCGAAGTCGCCTCCACCCCCAAGTAAGAAGCTGGATTCAAACGTTCCTCCCCCCTGTGTAACTAGATTACCTGGACTTGGAGCTACCGGTTGGGGAATAGATGGGGCCTGGTTTCCGAACCAGACCCCAACGCCGAGCACAAGCAGCAAAGCTGGAACGATAACCACAGCGGCTCGGCTCCATCCAAAGCGGGATCGATTTTTTTCAACAACTTTAAGCCGTTTCTCCACGGCCTCCATCATGTCAGCCCCAAAGCGCCGATTCTTAAAAGGGGGTCTGGCCAGTCTCTGGTTCCAATCCGGCTTCCATTCATTCATCGTCGTTCGCTCCTTCCGAATCTGGCGGCAACCTTCTGTTTGGCTCTGTAAATTCTAGACTTTACCGTCCCTGGCGAAAGACCGGTAATGCCGGATATTTCCTCTATGGATAGCTGATGATGCACACTCAACACGAGGGGGTCTCGAAATTTACCGGGCAGCTTTAGAACCTCCTGCCACAGCTCATCCGCTTCCTCCCGTTTCAAATACTCCGACTCGGCAGATGGCGAAGACGTCGTCCCGTTCAGTCCATCACCCGGCGAACGATCGCCGATCAGCACCACTCTGCGCAAAAACGCTCGTTTCAGATAGGAAAGCGCAGTGTTTCGAGTAATTTTAAGCAGCCAGGTTTTGACGGAAGCCTCCCCGCGAAAGAAGGCAACCTTTTGATAAGCTTTAATAAACACATCCTGCGCGACATCGTCTGCCGTATATGTATTTCTGGTGATCACGTAAGCATAATTCCAGACATCCTCACCGTAGAATTCCATCAGCGTCCGTATGTCCGATATATTCAGTTCCGCAGAATGCTGCATCTGCATTTCCCTCAAGCTGTTCGCCCCCTTACCAAAACAGACTCCTTAAGGTCGATGAAAGTTCCCGAATTCCAATGAATATTATCCGGCGTTTCATAATGAATGACCGTCACCTTAACCGATTCTCCTCGTGAACCAAAAAAGACACCTGTTTAGGTGTCCCTCTGTTTATTTTGCTCAAGCTAGTCAGACCTGCTTATCTGCGGCGATCAATAAGAAAATGGGGCGCCTTAATGCGTCATGCCATTCCGGATCCTCAATCTGCTCGCGTTCTGGTTTAAGTTCAGACATTTCCCTAAACTGGAATCCGGTTTTCACTAACGCATTTATCTGTGTGGCTATATTCCGATGGTACTTGGTAACATCATGATCAAGAAATCTAGATTGACGTCCTCCTTCCTCATGGTAGTGATCCAAAGGCCAATGCAGCTTCTTCCCGTCCGGGCTATAATACCAATCTTGTTCGGCCACAGCAGTAAACACTGGGTGTTCAACTGAAAAGACAAACGAACCTCCAACCGTTAGACTCTGATATACCTTTTTACAGATATCCTCGAAATCACGAATGTAATGAAGTGCAAGCGAACTAATCACGACATCAAACTCGTTAGCAGGGTAGTCATAGTCCTCTATTGCGGACTGCACATATTCTATATTCGTGTCATCGGTCATCAATCTTGCCCTCTCCAGCATGTTCCTTGAGATATCCACCCCGACCACAGACCTCGCATGCTGCTCTCTTACGTACCTGCAGTGCCACCCGAATCCGCAGCCGAGATCAAGCACCTTTTTATCACTAAGATCCGGAAACATCGATCGAAAGGCACGCCATTCTCCTGCACCTTCTAATCCTTTGATGGAACGGGGGAGTTGATTGTAATTTTCAAAAAATCCCTGATCGTCATACTTGTTTTGCTTCAACTTAAATCTCCCCTTCACGTTTTTGTAATTCCACCCCATTATATTGAGCCTATTTACATTTCTCAACGCCAGACTTTTTTCTGCTTTAAACGTGATCTTGGATCAATCATTCTAACTCAAACCGTTTATTCCATATCTTCATTCAGACGCAAGGTGAACACAAGTGCCCACTCCGTTTTTCTTAACGAATCCGTTGTAAGGTCCGCTGTATGTATTTCATTAGAACTTGTAGCATGCATGCCAAATACATGTACCGGCTGATCGATCGTAAACGAACGTGGGCGCGTATCCTGAATCAATCCTTGTGCCATCAACGTTTTGTCCCAAGGAATGGTAAAGGTAGTCAGGCTTGATCCCGAATGGGAATTGGTGTTGACTTTAATCTTTCTGAACTCCTCGAGACCTTCTTTGGATTCCGTGTCCACGGATATGATTAGTTCTACTTCGTTGCTGTCCTTTTGCTCGTCCGAACTGTAAAACAAATCTCCGATCGACCCTGCCGAATCTACCTTCTGCCCGTTCTTCCAAATATCAATATCCAAGCTGACATTAGGTTTATTTCCCTCATACTTTAATGTAAATGCACCCGTCATCGGACCGAGGAATAACTTAAACTTTGCTGCGTCCCCTTGGAACAAATCCACGGGTGTCAATTGGATCTCGGCAGCTGCCGAATTGTTCTCAGGTGAGATCTGCTCTTTGGTTCCTGCAAAGCACCCCGTTAGAATCATGAAGACAATCAAAATACACGCTTTAAATCTCAATGCACTACCTCCTTTAATCTATGCTATCGACGGTGCTACACTTGAATATCGCAGCCATCAAAAGGCAAACCTCTTTCAATCAGCTTAACAGCGTAGTCTATTGCATTCCGTTGGTCCTCTGTAAAGCTGCTCTCATCACCATTCCATTCACTTAACCACCAGAAGTAAGAACAAATATTTCTATACTCCATAAACAAGGGGATTGTTCGTTTCCAGTATTCGGAGAGCTGGTGTTCCTTCTCGTAACCCATGAGGAATTCATGCAAGAACTGTTGGGCAAACCTGCTTTTGGTGACACGATCTTCTGCATGCACTCCCCACCAAACGGCATGAGTGGCTGCTATTGCAATGTCTAACGAAAACCAGCCATAGATACTATCGTCAAAGTCAAAGACCGTTATTTCACTGTTGTTGATAAAAAAATTATACGGATGAAAGTCATGATGTATCAGTCCAAACGAATCGCTCCCCCTCGGCAGTGAATCAATCGTACTTTCCATGGAAATCAATTTTTCAAGAAGCATATAGAAATGGCCTCGCTGCAGATGAGGATTATTCATACTTCTTCTACTCCAGGTGTCTCTCTTCCCAAGGATGTCAGGTGGTTCATATGATGTCGACAGTCTATGCATCCTTCCCATGGTTTCTCCCCAATTCCTGAATATCTTCGGGCCCCATAACTGCTCATTGTGTTTATCAAAAAAACGACCTGCTGCCTCGTGAAAAGCAGTTGCGATATACCACTTATCTTCATCATAGAACACGGCCATTGATTCATGATTACATGTATGAATGGGTAATGAAGCACGTACACCGTTCTTTACTAAGTAATAAAGCCAATCCATCTCCGCCCTGATCTTCGGTGCATACTCGTGTGATTTCTGAGATAACCGCAAGATATAGGATTGATCACCCTTAGTAAAACGATATACTTCATTGGTCGAGTTGCTCAGGAAGATTAACGTCCTTATATTAAATTCAAAAGATTCCGCGGCTTGAAGCAATATCTTCGAGCTTGCCATTCATAATGCCTCCATTCTTATTAAGATCCTTATGATTTCGGAAGATACCCTTCGCGAACGCACGCAAACAGCCGTATAAGTTCGATTCGTTTGGTGCATTGTAGTAATGCAGAGATTACAAAGTTATCACAACATGGAGGGATCGTTTTGGCGAAGAGTAAACAGCATCAAGAAGCGCACGGGATTGGACAAGTAGAACAACAGCTGAATAATCAAATGGAGGCTGCCGAAGACATTCAAGGACAATCGAAACTGGATCAAGACATAAAAAAAGCCTCTCAACGCCGGGTTGATCCATTGAAAGACCCTTCAAAATAAGGAGCTATGTCATGAACAAACAAAGAGCGATTGAAATTTCGAAATCGGCCATTATGAAAAATGTAACTTATCAGGATACCCCTATCTTTATCCAGCATGTCAATGAGGATGAAACTGCCCGCGTCTATCCGATCGGAAACTCGGAGCAGGAAATGACCGTCCCTTTATCCAGTCTCACCGAGCATCCATAAGTATAGAAGACATTCACCCTAATATAATCAAACCCGAAATAACAAAATCCCATCCAGACTCGTCGGTGGGATTTTGTTATGATTCTAGTAGCACACAAGCTATTCCTTTATTTCAACGATGCCGGTACCTTTACTCCGAGGAGCTCCCCCTCTGCTTGGATGATGATCATACCGTTCGTCTTTAGGGTCGACTCGTGTAAATCTGATCCAGTCGTTACTTTAAAGACTGGCCGGGATGTCATCAAGTTGATGCCGAGTAGTGTACCGTTACGCTGTGCCCGGTATAATCCTTTCCCATACACATCAATCTGCGCAGCAGGTGCATCGCCGTTCCATCCGATCCGTTGACCATTTGCAAGTTTGGTACCGGCCAGCTCACCAGTCGATCTGTTATTGAAAATCAGCCGTTCCTGAACCAGTCCGATCAACTCCCAGTCGCCCCCATAAGGGCGAGGAAAAGTTCGCAGAGGAACCTCACCTTTCTTATAGGTGTCAAATTTGTATTCGGCTACCTTATTGCCCTGATCCATGTATAACTTCCCTTGGTTCATAAATAAACTGCCTCCGCCGTACTCATATGGCGGCTCCCCCGTCATCTTCCAGCTATACTCTCGGTTGCTCTTCTTTACGCCTGTCTTAAGATTATATACGTTTACGATCCATTTGCGGTCCGGAAGCGACTGATAATCAGCCAGCAATGGAGAATAATAGTCAACCGAATACACGAGATTGTCTTTGATTTGAAGCGCTTCTCCCTGACCAAAATGGTCCCATAACTTCTTGCCCGTCTTTTTGTCATACGCATTCAGTTGAATGGATGTTAGTGCTCCTTGTACATAGAACGTCCGAAGGATGACTCCATCCGCCTCCTGAAGGTAATCCGTGCCGTTTCCTTCTCCTGACGGCTCATTCATTTTCCACCGAAGCTTTCCTGTTGCCTTATCAAAAGCGAAAGTTGCGCTCCCTTTGATTGCATAGAGCGTATCATTAGTCGGCACCAGCGCTTCCGTTCGCAGGTGCGCATCCATAAAGATGGATGTGTTCGACTGCCATTTCAATTTGCCTGTCTTTGCATTCAGCGCGTATGGCTTCTGACCTGCCGATAGGCCGTAAATAACGCCTTTATCATAAACAATATAAGGTTTCAGGTCTTTACCGTAGCTCCACAACCGCTTGCCTGTCCTGGCATCCATGGCGATGAGTTTGTTTCCTGCGAATGCAAATACCTTCCCCTCTTCAGCAATTGCCTGGTGACCTGAAACATCGTTCTCGCCCATATTCAGATAATTGTCCACCTTTACCGTCCAGGAAGGCTTCAGTTCGGGTACCTCGATTGTTGATGAATAATGCCAGTTGCGTACCGAAACATCGGCCGTTTCTGCATTCACTTGCGAAGGTGGTACTACCAATGCGCCCTGGACAGTAAGTATGCCTGCAGCGATGCTTGCAATGAGACGCCATCGTAATCGAGCTTTGAGGCTTATACTTGATTGTTTCTTCTTGATGTTAAGCATGAATTCCCCTCCCATTTGTTATGGCTTCTTGCTTACGACCAATATAACGCTCAAAGAAGGGATAAAGTTCCAAGCGAGCTCTAAATAATCTTTAATGATCTAAAACGAGCTTCGCAAGGAGTTTGTCGGGATGGATGCCATATTCTCCCCAGCCGCTACCATCGAAGCTTGTTTCTAGCATTTTGCAATACAAGTCCTAATTATGGTGACTACGCCATTTTGAATACTAAAAAAGCTTGGGATCCTGAACAGGATCCCAAGCTTTTATGAGGGATATTATATTGTCTTACATGTTAACGCGTCGCTCATAAACTCTTCTTATAAGCTCTTCAATGATCTCATCAGGTGACCGGTCACCCAACCAAGTTTGGCCATACATTTGCAATATTTTAATGAGTGGGCCATCTTCCCAGAATCCGACGAATTCATCATTGAGATAAATCTTTTCTACGACATGCTGGTTCATATCGTCCAGACATTCTTCCAGTACCGATTTCGCAATCGGATCGCTAATCCAATCGCTAATCAGGCTGAATTTATGAAATGATACTTCTTCCTTTCCAAAATCACAATACAATCGCTCCGTAATTCTTATATCGCGGGAAGAGCTGCCAAGCGCAATTTGGAAATAACCGCTCTCCGCTACCCAGCGGTTATATTTGGTATTGTAATAGGCAAAGTCTCTCTCTTCAAGTTCAAAGACGATCTGTTGTTTCTCCCCAGGAGCCAACTCGATTTTAGAAAATGCCTTCAATTCTTTCTCCGGACGCGTCCATGTGCATTCTTCGTCATGCACGTAAAGCTGAACGACCTCTTTCCCTGTTCGGTTTCCGATATTCTCCAGCCAGAAAGAGACCGTGATCCCTGTTTCCGTTTGAGCTGCCTTCATATCCTTATAGGCAAATGAAGTGTAGGATAAGCCATGGCCAAACGGAAACTGCGGAGCGAGTTCTTTCCTATCGTAGTATCGATAGCCGATGAACAGCCCTTCACGATAATACAGCTTGCCGTTTTCACCGCGGATCCTCATATGCGAAGGATTGTCTGAAAGCTTAACCGGAAACGTCTCGGACAATTTACCGGAAGGACTCACCTGTCCAAACATGATTTCCGCAATCGCTTTACCCATGCCTTGTCCGGAAAGCCATGAGTGAATGACAGCGGGAACATGCTGAACCCAAGGACGCATCGCCAAAGCTGTTCCACTGCTGGTCACCACAATACACTTCGGTTGTACGGCTGCAATCGCTTGAATAAGCAGGATCTGCTGTTCCGGCAAATCAATGCCCTTCAAATCACGCATCTCGGATTCTGCGTATTCAGGCTGGCCAACGAATATGACTGCGACATCAGATTTTGCCGCCAATGCGACACTTTCCTTGATCATTTCCTCATGGACAGAGTCATCTTCAGGGTAACCCTCAGCATAACTCAACTCAACGGAAGCTCCAGCCAACGCCTTCATTTCTTCAAATGGAATATCAACGCGTGTAGGCGTTACTTTTGCGCTGCCGGCTCCTTGAATTCTAGGTTTTTTGGCAAAACGGCCGATAACCGCAATGGAATGGGTTGACTCCGCATGAATCGGAAGGATGCCATTCTCATTCTTAAGAAGCACAATGCTTTCTGCTGCAGCTTTTCTCGCAAGATTGTGGTACTCCATATCGGATGCCGGAACAGCTTCCTCCATACCCGTTACACGTTCTACGAGTTTTAGAATACGGGCAACGCTTTTATTGAGCTGCTCTTCTGCAAGAGCTCCGCTCTCAACGGCTTTGATAATCGCTTTCGTGTTATAACCGGCAGGTCCCGGCATTTCGAGATCAAGTCCTGCTTTCAGCCCGCGAATCCGATCATTCACGGCCGTCCAGTCTGAGATGACAACCCCCTCGTATCCCCATTCTTCTCTCAAGATATCATGCAATAGGTGTTCATTCTCGCTGGTATACGAGCCATTGAGCAAATTATAGGAGCACATGACGGTCCAGGGATCCGATTTCTTAATAATTCGTTCAAAGGCGCTTAAATAAATTTCGCGCAGCGTCCGTTCGTCTACTTCTGAACTCGTCACCATTTTCTCGAATTCCTGGTTGTTGCAAGCAAAGTGTTTAAGTGACGCCCCAACTCCTTTGCTCTGGAGGCCATTGATGAAAGCAGCGCCCAGTTCCCCTGTCAGGCAAGGATCTTCGGAGTAATATTCGAAATTTCTTCCCCCAAGCGGAGTCCGTTTCATGTTGATTCCTGGGCCGAGCAGCAATTCTACGCCCATCTCTTTGGATTCATTACCAAGTGCTTCCCCGACTTCGTGCAGCAGTTCCGTATTCCACGAAGAACCGATAGCCGCGCCCGTGGGATAACAAGTTGCCGGAACATTCTCTGTCGTAATCCCCATTTCATCGTCACTGTTCGTTTTGCGGATCCCGTTCGTTCCGTCATACATATGAACCGCCGGAATATTGAGTCTCTCGATGCCCTTGGTCATCCACATATTTAATCCCGCACAGAGGGATGCTTTCTCAGTAAGTGACATTTCCTTTATCAATTCGTTAATCGATGCATTCATTTACTTCCACCCTTTCATATCAAGCTTCTTCTTGTAACTCCCGCTCTTTCTTCAATTCCTGCGCATCGTACAGTTTAAAAAACGGAAACCATACGGCGAACACAATCAGCAGGACAACCGCGAGCAGAATAAGTCCATTGAATCCGGACATAAGGTAAGTCGATACACCGATCGGCGTATACCAGAGCTGGAAGATTTTACTCGGAATTTGTGCAAACCCCATATCAAGAGCTAGGTAGACGATGATGGGTGTAATAAGAGCATTGATCCACATAGGCACCATCAACAGCGGATTGAAGGCAACTGGCGCCCCGTAAACAACAGGCTCGTTAATATTAAATAGAGAAGGTATCAAAGTTGCTTTACCAATGGTTTTCAGTTTCTTGGATCTGGCAAACAGGAACCAGATCACAAGCGGTAAGGTTGCGCCCATCCCTCCGATTCCAAGCCATCCGGAGAAGAATGTTTCAAAGGTATTAATGTTGACGGGATCCAGTCCCTGCGCCACCAATGCGGCATTTTCTTCAATTGCCGGAATCCATATGGCATACCAGATGGGCATCAGAACCCATGGGCTAACTCCGAAGGAGTACAGCACAACTCCAATAAAGTTGAACAGAACAAACCCAAACAAGCTTTGCCCCATAGCATTAATAGGCTCAAATACGCTCACAATCAGCCCAAAAATATCAAAGTGGAGCTGATACACAAGAACCCAGCCTAAACCCATGATCACGGCAATCGGTACCAGGAAGTCAAACCAATCCATAATAAACTCTGGCATGGAAGACCCTTTTTTAAAGAAAGAGAACTTCGCGCAGACATTCATGATGACGGCGATAAAAACGCCTACAATGAGTGCCGTAACCATACCCGCAGGACCGAAACGCTCAAGAACGAACTGAACGGTTCCGTCCTCGTTTACGACGGGATTAAGCAGCATGAGGAATAAGGATATGCCGGTCATTCCCGCCAGCAGCTTGATTTTGTGTCTCTCCTTTTTCTCCATGACCGTATACGGCGTTAGAAATGCAATAAACAAACCGAGAAGACCGAAGCTGAATGTTGTAATTGGCGTTAAATCCGGCATTCCAGGAATGAAGTCTTGCAAAATTGAAATCAAAGTAATAATGGAACCAATAAAAATCATCGGGATGGCAACCATAATGGCTTCTTGAATCGATGCTATCCAAATGTTATTTGTAATCGCATCCAATCTTGGCGCAAAGGATTCCGTCATCCATTTCATGAAACGCTTCATCTGTGTATTCCCTCCTGTATTTCTGTTGTGGACATAGCTATAGTATAGATTCAATTGTTAACGCTTACTCGTTGTAAATTGCCTCGTCTATGGTCGTTTTTTGTTCATTTCTCGTCTTTGGAGCCGACAAATCGAAGCTACCTGGAATGGACAGCAAAAAACACCCCTCTCTTATAGAGCGGTGGTGTTCTTGAAGGTTCTAGTGTTTAAAACTGTTTCTCTAAAGTGAGCAATAGGACACCATGAGGTGGAAGAATAAGCTCTTTATACATACCCTGATTCTCTAATATCTCTGTCCGGATGACTGGGCCGCTTCTTCCGCGAAGATACGCAAGTTCCTCCTCCGTCAAGATTTCGGGTGCCCCCATGCGAACCCACTCGTCAAAAACGGAGCCATGATCCCGGTCCATCTGATAAGTTGTGCACTTATAGGCTCCTGAAAGATGAGGAATGTTGACTTGGAACACCTTGCTTCCCTTCTCTTCGAACACGCCGTAACGGTTAAGATTGGACAACTCCGACCAGTCCCCGCTTGAAAACATATGATCCAAATGGACATAATGATACAGCAGAAGCTGCATGCTCCCATCTTGATTCTGAGTGCCCACATAACCATCACCCTTAACGGTGATCTCTTCACCCAGCTTCTGAAGAAGCTCAAAAGCGTAATAATTCGGCTTCTTAAGTCCATCCCGATTCATTAAACCAAAACCTCCGTAAAACGGAGAGGATGGAACAAGACTTTCCTCAAACACATCCGTAAAGCACCAGAAAGCCATGGCCTTTACGTCTCCCAATGTATTCATCGCATGATACATCACAAACGGGGCCATAAACATGGTATCGTGCAGCAGATGCCGGTCATAGAGCGAGAAGTTCCATTCGGTAATATGCAGCTCCATATCACGGAAAGACGCAAGCGCCATTTTGTCCTGCAATCGATGGATACTCTCCTTATAAAAGGTTGGCGGCATCATCTTCGTTAATATGTTCTGCTCTGCTTTACGCTGAGGATATTCCGAATAGATATGAAAGGAAAAGAAGTCTAGGGGCACCTGACGTTTTTTGCAATATGCCATAAATTCCTCGGCCCAGCTGTCGTTCCATATCGAACCATAACCTAAAGCCTCTTTGCTACCTGCCCAGCAAACGCCTGATAAATCCGGTTCATTCCAGACTTCAAAGTACCATTGTTTTACTTCCCGAGCCCCATAGCGATTTAAGCAATGCCGAACGAACGCACGAACAAGCTCCTCCCATTTTGCCTGATCGGCTGGAGGGGAAATATTCCCTTTCCACCAGAATACCGTTTCGTTGGAACGGCTAAGCAGGGTCGGCATGAAACCAAGCTCCACGAACGGCCTGATGCCCAGGCCAATAAGAAAGTCATAAAGCTTGTCAACATATGCCCAGTTATAGATGGGAGTACCGTCATCCTCTTCATTATATACCATCATCTCATCATTAAAGATGCCATGGAAACGTATGTATTCAAAAGGAATTCGTCCTTTAAGCTCGGCGAGCTGCCGACGCCAGTCATCGCGCAGTCCTTCAATTGCCCTGCCCGCTGTTGTGGTAACGTTCCAGTGCTTTTTGTACCCTGCTGACGACATTCCCGGCTGAATCTGAATTTGCACATGATCCGTAACAACCGCCGTTAAAGGGTTTGCCCTATCCTGTTCCTGAACCGACTTCTCTTCCAGATATCGATATAACGCCCCCATCGCATTGATCGTATCTAATTCATAATAGTCACCACTCGAGGACTCTTCATAGGTAAGCGGTTTTCGATTAGGCTTATCCTGAAGCGAGGCAGCGGCTTCACGATACGATCCTGGTGTGCAGCCGTACTTTTCTTTAAAGTACTTATTGAATAACTTCACGTTCGCAAAACCGCAATCCATGGCAATTTCGGTAATGCTCTTCTCAGTTCCTGATAACTCCGACTGGGCTTTCTCCAAACGGATCAGCGTTAAATACTTTTGGAAAGGAATACCGATTTTATCGGTGAAAAAGTGAGAAAAATAATGCAAACTTAAGTGCTCCTGTTCGGCCATCGTCTGCAGCGTTATTTTCTCTTTGTAATTTTGATCGATATAGGTAAAAACCCGATTCAACCTTTTATAGTCATAGCTCTTGCCGCCATCTTCAGCCTCCGGGTTGATTCCTTCCGCAAAATATCGCAATAAATGACCACATAATGTATGCAACCTTCCCACGGTAAAGCTTCGATAGCCTGGAGACTTCTTGTTCATTTCCCATACCATCTTGGCAAGCTCTTGCTTAATCGTGTCAAATCGGAAGCCGATCGGCTCAGCCTCAGTCGCTGAGTTGCAAGAAATAAAAACGTTATTATGCAGCCATTCCGGGCCAAACTGAAGCGTTAATAATATATTGTCATGGTTATTCTGCTCAAACTTATGGATCGACATGCTATTCACCACAATGACATCGTCCTGATGCAGGGTATACTCCTTCTGATCAAGATGCATGATAACCGAACCTTGGAGCACATACACAATCTCCACCTCTTTATGCCAGTGAAATGGAACCTGCTTCACGCTGTTGACAAACAGCTTAAAAGGCATATCCTCTTGGTGCTCGATAAATTCATATAGGTAACGCATCATTTGCCCTCATTTCAAATGAACTGCAAACGATATATCCTGATTCAACATATCGAATGCATTATAGAGTCTCGCTTAGATTACAAGTATGTTCTTAAATTATAGAAGCTTATCATTATAGCATGTATAGTTTATTACTTTTACATACATTAGAAAACAGGCTATCCGGTACTAGATTCGTTGCATTGTAATAAAAATGCCTGCGGAGAAGTTTTTAAATGCTAGAATCACACCGTACATCGGGACATAGTTGTTGATGAACAAGTAGACGATTCCCGGCAGTGTCATTAGCAGCAGCCACTTATACTTCTTCAGCCTCTTCCTTAAATGAGACGAACCCCTCTGTTCCAGCCCCTTCTTCTGATAACACAATGATGACTTCTTCTCATCCCGTTACACCTATTCCAAAACCACAGAAATACTATTGAAGTTTTTCATTGCAAAAAAAGGGTGCCCCAAGAGGTCCATTGACCTGGGGCACCCCACTGTCTGTGGTATGATGCTGTTCGTATGAATCCTTCCTCCACTCGCTGTTAGCCCAGCAAAGTCATGCATGATTAATATAAAACAAAACGTTTTCATAGTATCTCATAAACCTTTTATAATCCGATGTTTCTTTCAGTATAATTATGGTTGGATAAGCATTTACTTTGCGTTGTTTTAGTGCAGCTAATACGTTCTTCTGTTCAATGCAATAAAATTTGCCTTCTTTATACTGAATAAGAAGCGGTGGATCTTCATCGGTACCGTCATTCCCAGGCATGCTTCCATCAAGTTCGATGAGACGCAAGGGAAACTTAACTACACCGAAGTACAAACACTCTTTACTCATAAAATCATGTAAATCAGGAACTGCATTTTGGGTATGGAGCATATAACAATAAATCCATTCTTCGAGCATTCCGATATTCGCATACTGCACAGCAGATCGCACAGTTGGAGCATAAATGAATTGTCGGTCATCTTTCTTCGAATAAATGATTTTCTTTATGGAATCCAATGATAAAAAGTACTCGTCCGCAAGTTCCGAAACCGTTACCCCATTGGCATACTTGTTGCGAATCATAATGTTACGCCTCTGTAATTGATTTCGGTAACCCGACTTCTCGCCCCAGCCCCTTTTTTCCTCTCCAGTAGGGATATAAAGAAGTTTTCCTGCAGCGTATTTCTGAATTTCTTTCAATAAATTCTCAGGTATGATATCGCTGGCATTTTCATAATTCATAGGATCACCCTTTATAAGGCGTATATTCGATCCTTCAGTTGGCCGATAGATTTCATAATAGAATTGCAAGATTCTATATCATCGATTGATGCATGCCACCGCAAAACATCGATTCCCTTATAATAAGCCATGCATAAAAATCTTTCTTTAAAATCCGGTATGACAATGTTCCTTTTTTTGCAATACTCGAATAACAATTCAGGTATGTGCAAGTAAGGCTTATTTAAGTCCATAATGGCAAAATCTAAAAGGAAATCGCATATTCCCGATCTGCTCCAATCTGGGAAACCAACCGTCGTTTTTCCATCTGTGATCATGATTTCAAAAAACGTGTTATTGTTTACCAAATAACGTTTTCCTTCGCAATAATCAATTCTGGCGTCCATTTCCATCCAGTATTTTTCGACAAAGTCACGGTCTAAAATCGTTGTATCATAGAGTTCCTTCCAATTAAACCAATATCCTTCTTTATCTTCTGCAAATGTGTCGATTAGAAATTGCCTGCAGGTACTATACTCCGTTTTACAATCCTCGTTGAACTCACCATAGCCTTCTACTCCCGCTATGTCCGATGCACTAATTTCCAAGACTTTGTCAAAAAACAACTCGTAACAATCTGCAAACTGATCGGGGCTTATTTCATCAGCGACAAATCCATTGGGTGTCATGGTTACCTGATCCGAAAGCAGGGACTTGATTTTACTGTCTTTACTCATGCTCGTATCTCCTTTACACCAACAATTGTTATACACACATCAGCTGCGCACCTGATATGGGGTAATGATAACATTGGCCATGGATCGGATATAGGTAACGAATAGGTTTAGTCAACTTTACACCCGCCCCTTGTGATCACTTCAAATACTAACAAAAAAGTTTACCCTCAATCATCGTCCATTGCACTTGATACCTTTCATCCATCAGCACGAGATCCGCATCGTATCCTACCTCGATTTTTCCTTTGTGAGATAAACCTAGAATACGGGCCGGCGTTATTGAAGCCATGTGCACGGCATCCTCCATTGAAATTCCGTTAGCTTCGGTCAGACGTAACGCTTCATTCATAGTCACGGTACTCGATGCTAACGTACCATCCGCAAGCCTTGCAATCCCCTCGGATACGGTGACGTGATGACCACCAAATATGTAATTACCATCGCCTAATCCCATCGCCTGAAGTGCATCGGTAATAAGCACCATGCCTTCGGGCCCTTTGAGACGATGCATTAATCTGACGATGGCTGGATGTAGATGGACTTGATCAACAATCGCTTGCAGGCTTACATGCGGTTCTTCGAACGCGGCTACAATCAGTCCGGGATCTCGATGGTGAATCGGTCTCATGCCGTTAAAACAATGGGTTACATGACTCGCACCGGCTGCAAAAGCCAGCTTCGCTTCCTCGTAGGTGGCATCGGAATGAGCCACGGCAATCACAACACCCTGCTCTTTCAGAAAGGATATGAGCTCCAAGCCTCCAGGCAATTCGGGTGCGATCGTTACCATTTTAATGAGCGATCCCGCTTCCTGAAAAACACACTTCATTTCTTCCAGATTCGGGTGGCGAAGATATTTCTCATTTTGCATCCCTTTACGCTTCGGATTCAAATAGGGTTCTTCCAGATGAATGCCGGCGATCCTTGCCCCTTGTTCTCGTCCGATTACAGATTTGACACTGCGAATCATGTTCAGCAGGTCCTCTATCGTCGAACTCACAGAAGTCGCCAGAAATGAGGTGCATCCGGTTGCCGCGCAAGCGCGTGATACTTCTTGAATGCTGTCCTCGGTTCCATCCATCATGTCATAGCCATTGGCCCCATGAATATGAACATCGATCATTCCTGGTATGAGCCACATTCCATTCCCATCAATCAGTTCAGCATCACTTTCGATTTTATCAAGTACTTGCGACGGTTCTATTCTCTTCAGCTTTCCGTTTGAAATCCAGACCGTTGCAGAAGGAAGTATTTGATGAGGTAGGTGGACTTTGACATGTCGAATGATTTTGTTATTCATTACTATAAGGCTCCTTCCTATTGGTTATGAGTTTGACATTCTATAAGCGTAATATTTTTGTTGTCTATTATTTCTTGTATGTCAATGGGAATCGATTGATCGGTTACAATAATATCCACATGATCAAAGTCTAACTTGAACCTCGATTTCACCGCGAATTTGGTATGATCCGCAACAAGTATGACCTGATCTGAGCGCCGAGCCATTTCTCTTTTCACCCGGACATCTTCTTCATATGGATAATAGATTCCGTCTGGCTGGATTGCCGTCGCGCCGATGAACGCCTTGTCGGCACGGATTTCACTGATTTTATCGATGACGGAAGGACCGTATAATAATCGATTATGGGTATGCAGATAACCGCCGAGCACGTAGATGCTCAGATCTTCTCTTTTGGAGAGTATCCCTACATTATCGATGGAATGCGTAACCGCTGTTATCTGTTTCGCTTGAATATGTTCCGCAACGAATTGTACGGTCGTAGATACGTCCAAGAAGACCGTTTCGTGGTCCCGAATCAGTTTAGCGCCATGCTCGCCGATCACGTTCTTGCTCGTCGGCTCATCTATAAGCCGTTCCTGGTAAGAAGTCAGTTCCTTTTGCAGTTCAGGCAAGGCTACCCCTCCGTGCGTTCGAACAACTACTCCTTCTTGAACTAATCTGACAATGTCCCTGCGCGCGGTATCCCGCGACACTTGAAAGAACGAGCATATCTCTCCTACACTCATCGTTTTATGTTGTTTTAAGTAATCGAGAATTTTTACTAATCGTTCCTCTTGGAACACATCCAATCCCTCCTTGCCTAAGCATTTACATCTAAGTTATAAGTATATATAAGTAAATATTTAAATTCAATAAGTATATCTAAGTTCATTATTGTGTTACAAGTAAACATATACAGCCCTTTGAACTTTCTATTCCAACTTTCAAATCGTGAGCCTATATTCACGATTAGATAGAAAACAGGCAGGCCGCTTCTTGCATAGAAGCAGCCTGCCCTTACCATCTTAGCAGGAGAGTCTTTAATAAGTAAACGACTGTTGTACCGTGCCAATCCGTGCGTTTGCATATTGGATATTATTACATCTCATACTTTCAAACGCTTGTACTGCTGCATTGGCAACGTCAATATCTTGTGCGCTCGTTCCTCCACTAACGCCAATACCACCGACAACCCTTCCTTCATGAACCAAAGGGATTCCTCCGCCAAGGATAACGATTCTCCCCTGATTCGTCGTGTTAATGCCAAATGTAGCCCCGCCCGGAAGCGCGGATTGCGCTAAATTCGCTGTCGGCATTTGCATCGCTACGCTGGTCCAAGCTTTGCCGATGGCAATATCGATACCTGCTATTCTGGCATTGTCCATTCGATGAAAGGCAATGAGGTTCCCCCCTTCATCGACGATAGCTACATCAGAATTCAGGCCCATTTGTCGAGCCTGATGTTCAGCAGTTTCCAATAACTTCTTAGCCGCAGTTAAAGTGAGTTTGTACATGGTAGCCCCCCTTTACTTAAAAGAAATACTACATTATATTGCCATTGCCTATATAGGTGAATTGCCCAATATCAGTACTTGCGGAATGCATGCTAAAGAAATGTCTCGGACACCCATTCAAAAAACTTTTCCTTCTCTTCAAATTGCGGATAATGCACAGATTGATCAAACGCGATAAACTCCTTCTGTTTGGCTTCAAGCTGATCGAAAAATTCTCTTGCTGCATGGGAAAACGTCATATAGTCATAATCGCCCATGATAAAGTAGCACGATAATTCAAGTTTCGTTACAAGCGCTGGCAACGGATGTTCTATGACTTCCTGCAGCAAAACCTTTTGTGAAATTCGAACAAAGCTACCACAAAAAAACCGCTGATCTGGATACAGATCGGCGGCGTAGAAACTACCAGGAGGATAGTTCGGTCCTTTTCCAATTGTTTTGAGCAACGCAAACATATACATATTGATCGTCCCAAGAGATCTGTCCCTGGCTGCAGGCAGCAGTGGACGAAGCAGGTGTATGCTTTTCGCGAAGACGCAGCTTATCCCCGTTTACATCGAGCTTGGTGTCGGGTTCGCTCGTGCCAATCCCGATACTACCGTCGCTGCGCTGCATGGTGAGCGGGGAATCGAGCACTTCGCCGTCATCTCCATATCGTACGAACTGAAGGTTGGCTCCCGTATTGCCGCCCGCTTCCTCTAAACTGTCGGCCCGGACGGCCCACCTCGGTGTCGTCTCATTATCCTTGCCGACTGCACTTAACTGAATGTCCCGGTTCGTCCCGCTTTCGCCGGCTACCCGCAAAATACCGCTCATTACATTGAAATTGGATGAATGGGTACGGATCTCGCTTATATCGGTGTCGAATGGAATTTCTAACCGGGTAAACAGCTGGTTGGGGTATTGACCTGTCGGGGACATGGTCGTCTCGAACGAGATATGCTTATGATCCTGCTGCTCCGGATTGTTTGCCTTATCATGGGAAATGATCGCCGTCTTGTCCTTTCCATTCTCGTCCATCCAGACGATCGCCGGCTTGGCCCTTTCCGCCGTCCATTGCAATCGAATCAGATCAGACTGATGTCCTTCTTGCTCGATCCATTTCTTGTCGGTGGACAAATGAAGGCGTTCATTGTGCGGAACGCGTATATCGTCGCCGACTTGCTCGGATTGTCCAAGCTTTGTTGTCACTCCCTGTTTCTGATCCGTACATCCTATGCCGAGCAAGAAGAAGCTCCCCATTATAATCATCATCGTCCTTAATAATTTCACGTTGTTTCCCTCCATTTATCGGTATGATTCGAGTTCATTCGTGTTCAAGAGCTAAAAACACTTTGTCTGATCGTATTATATCCAACACGCAGCGTACACCCATTTCACCAAACTTCCCGGAAAAATGATGCTTTTCGTCTATAAAGTTTTGACGTAGCTCGTCCGAAAGGTGTGCTTCGGTTGGTCATATAATACAGCCCAAACGATCAGGTTTTTATGGGCACAGGAAGAGGGACTTTTGGGTCACTTGGCAGTGACTCATCCTCAACAAAAAAGGATTTAATCATATCATCTCGAACATGATATTTCGGTGCATGGATTGCTAGGTTACATTGGTTACCGTCCCCTATACTCAATCCTGAAAGGATGGTCTGAATGGAATGGCTGGATCGTATGAGCAACGCTATGGAATATGTAGAAACACACCTGTCTGATACGATTGATTACGATATCGTGGCTAGAATTGCCTGCTGCTCAACATACCATTTTCAACGAATGTTTCCGTTCATAACGAATGTGTCGCTTTCAGAGTATATTAGGCGCAGGCGGCTGACCCTTGCCGCATTTGAACTGCAGCAGAGCGGTACAAAGGTCATCGATATCGCTTTTAAGTATGGTTACGAATCGCCTGAGGCATTTTCTAGAGCGTTTAAAAAAATGCACGGTGTGATGCCAATGTCAGCGCGCGACAAAGGCGTTACCCTGAAGGCTTATCCTCGGTTATCCTTTCATATTTCAATTCGAGGAGATGTTGAGATGAATTACAGAATGGAGGAAAAACAAGCTTTTGAGATGTTCGGTGTAACGACTGTTGTCAATAACGATGGCGATCATCCATTTATTGATATACCCGCTTTTTGGACTACGTGTGTAGCCGACGGTACCGTTGATCGAATCCGTACAGCTGCAGGTTTGGGGGAAAATGCTCAGATCCATGGGATGCTATACAACAAGCAAGGTGGGGAATTTTTCTACATGATCGGTTACTTCATGCCCCAGAACGGCATGCCCGAAGGGTTTGAAAGGCTCTCTATCCCACCTCAAACCTACGCGATATTCTCAACCGGCCTCTACCCCGACGGGCAAAGCGGGATCCATGCATTGTGGAAACGCATCTGGGCAGAGTGGTTTCCAACCTGCCATTACGAACCGGCAAATGGTCCTGAGTTTGAAATGACCTACGATAGAGGCAACAGCATGTATGAAATGGAAGTTTGGATCCCTGTCGTTAAGAAAGCAGGGGTTTAGAACGAGAAAAGCAGCACGAGGGTCAATCACTCGTGCTGCTTTTTGTATTACTTTGAGCTATTTAACTCCGCTGATCACACTCCAAATCAGCGGCTAAGAAATTTACCTATTCTGCTTCCTCTTCATAAACAACAACGGTCTGACTTTCTGATTCCCACTTGACGGTTGCATTCAATGCCTCACTTAAAAAGCGTACGGGTACATACGTATTGCCCTTGGTAACGGTAGCCGGGGCATCCAACGAAACCTTCTTGCCATTAACGGTTGCTGTTTTACTGCCGATGAGGAGTTGAATGCTCACCCCGTCCTTCGTGACGGTGATGGAACGCTTTTCAGGATCCCATATTACCTCTGCTTCCAAAGCCTCGGCAATAGCGCGAAAAGGAACATAGGTATTGCCTTTTTTGACAAAAGGCTCGGTGTCAGAAGCTTCGCCGTTCACATACAGCTGAACCCCATTCTTTTTACCTGCCTTTTTGTTGAGCTTATCCAAGGTTTTGTATAGATCCAGATTTTTAAAATTTGCTTGAATGGCTTCTTCTTGCAAATACACAGCGTCAGTTACGTTACCGTTTGTTTCAAGCATGCCCGCAGCCGCTTCTAACGCCTTGTCCTTTTCAATAATGGCTTCCAGCTGTTGTTGTTGCTCGTCCGTCAGCTTGGCCGCATATTCGGTAAGCAAAATATTCGCTAAAACGGCGCCTGCCGGTTTATCTTCTACGTTTTGAATAGCATTTAGCAAACCTTTGTATCCTTGGTGCCCTTTGTTCTTGGCGTCCGCTTTATCGGTGGAGCTGTCGTTTGTGCTCTCTGTTTCTGAAGGTGCGGAATCATCCACTTGGTCTTCTTCTTTGCTGGTCGTAACCGATGCCTCGACTTCATCGATTTGATGCTCTTCATTTCGAGTTTCTTTTTCTTTAGGTCCTTTTGGCGATGCCACGTTACTTGTCTTGCCAGCTGGGGTGTTAGCCGGTTTGGCTGAGATCGTGCCTGCGGCGGTTGCAAACATCAGTGCCGCACTGGTGAGCAGGATGACTGTTTTTTTCATGATAATTCCCCCTGAATGATCAAAAATATACGCACCTTCATTATCGGCAGAATAAATAGACTTCAATAGATATACGTTAAATTGAAGATTCGCAGTTAAAATGAAAAAGTCGCCCTAATGGTATTATCCCCTTTTAGTAGACAAGAGAAAAAAGACATCTGTTAAGATGGACTTAATCTTGCCTAACGAAGGGGATTTTTTCATGGCTAAAAAAGGACAAGCTTACCGACGGTACTCCTTGGAATTAAAATGGAATTAAAATTGGAGGCGGCCC
>NZ_JBNDYG010000073.1:0-23969 GCF_049893405.1 Paenibacillus sp. Dod16 | reverse complement strand
CTAGTGATTTCGCAATCGATTTCATGCTTTCTGATCCATTTTGATAACGCATAACTGCTTGTAATTTTTCGTCCGAACTAAAATTAGCCATAGAAAAAACTGCACCTCCAATGTTAGATGGTGTCTAACAATTGGGGTGCAGTTCAATGCGGTTGTGGTTTTTATGTATGGAGGCGAGGGGAGTCGAACCCCTGTCCGAAGATAACGACAACACAAGCTTCTACGGGTGTAGTGACAGATTTGATGTCACCCTAGGAACTCCCTGTCACCGGATTCCCTTCAGGTCAGCCTGATTGTCTTCTTCAGCTAGCCCCAGGCGGAGACTAGACAGCGTATCCCACTAAAGTTGAGCCCTCATCCCGGTACATGGGCGATACAGAGCGAGAGCACGCTCACAGGTTATTAAGCTGCGAAAGCGTAGTTGTTTTGTTGTTTGCCGTTTAATTGGCTTTAGCGTTGATGAAGTGGACGCGTCCCCACTACCCGCTACTCATGCCCGAACTATCCCCGTCGAATCCAAAAACGCCCCCTTAAGTTGGAGAAATGCCGGTGTTTTGCACCTTGGCGTTCCTGCCAAAAAGGGCTATCGGATTAAATCAAGAATATTCAGCCATAGCAGTCGATCTATGCCGCAGACTCTTTCCCTCCAAGAAAGGAGAATGCGCCAACTGTATGCTGATTGTCAAAGATCTTATTGATCTCTCTTACATCACTTAGTATATCACATTTTACATCAAAATGATATATACATTGCAGGTAACACAGCTAAAAGCTGCCATCGGGCAAGCTGCTCCATCACCTTGCGATCTTCTGCTTCTCGCGCAGCGCACGCTGGATATCGCGTTGTGCATCCTTCTTAGCGGCATCGGCACGCTTGTCGTACTGACGCTTACCTTTACCGAGGCCCAGCAATAACTTGGCATAGCCGTTACGAACGTAGATCTTCAGCGGTACGATCGCGTAACCGTCCTGCTTGGACAGGCCCAGCAGCTTGCGGATCTGCTCCTTGTGCAGCAGCAGCTTCCGTGTCCGCGTAGGATCCGTTGGGTTGTTGCGGTTCCCCTGCTCGAACGGGCTGATATGCATGTTATGGATATGGATCTCGCCATTCCGAATGGTTGCGAATGCATCTCCGATATTGACGCGGCCGTTCCGTATGGATTTGATCTCCGTTCCGGTCAGCACCATCCCGGCTTCATACGTATCCTCGATGAAGTAATCATGGGAAGCTTTTTTGTTCTGGGCCAGAACCTTCCCGTCACTTTTCTTACCCATGGTCTCACCCCTTGTCATCAACAATGATAATGGAAAAAGGACTTCCGGCAGACCGCCAATGCAATCTCACCAGAAGTCCATTGTATCAAACGTCAGCCTCCAAAAGCAAGGTGGGGCAAGCGCCTCCAGTGACAGATCAGGAGGAGAATGTTACTTTTTCTTCTTGCGGACAAAAGCGGCCGTGCCGTTTCCGCCCTTGCTCTTCCGTTTGCGGCCACCGCCGCCACCGGAGTTGCCACCAGCATTGCCGCCTGGTGTTGGACCTTCGCCGATGAAAATGCCGCTGCCCGCCGTCTTCTTGCGTCGACCCTTGCCGCCGGCACCACCAGAGCGCGCGTTGCGGTCAAAGCCGAGGGCGCCGCCGCTGGCGGAGCTATAGCCGCCTTTGCCGGAGCCAAAGGCGAAGTTCGACGCCTGCTGCTCGCCAGCTCCAGCAGCTGCTTCACCGCCACCGCGCGCACCACGCCCGCTCGGCGGGGCATCGCCGCGGCCACCCTGGCCGCCGGCGCTGTCCTTGCGGCGTCCGCCTGGCGCGCCGCCTTCAGCCGCGCCGCGCTTACCGCCGCGGCCCTTACCCCCGCGGGCTGCGCCGTCGCGGGCACCAAATCCGCGGCCGCCATTGCCGCCGCGGTCGCCTTCGCCGCGCCCTTGGCGGCGCGGCTTCATATCCACCATCTCAAAATCGATGGTGTGATCGTCCATGTTCACCTTCGCCACGCGAACCTTCACATCATCACCGATGCGGTATACCTTCGAGGTCCGCTCCCCGATCAGCGCCATATGGCCCTCATCGAAATGATAATAATCGTCGGTCATCGCGCTGAGGCGAATCAAGCCTTCGACCGTGTTCTCCAGCTCAATAAACATACCGAAGCTGGTCACGCTGCTGATAATGCCTTCGAACTCTTCGCCGACTTTATCCAGCATGAACTCGGCTTTCTTGAGCGCTTCCGTATCGCGCTCCGCATCCACGGCCACACGCTCGCGCTCCGAGGATTGCTGAGCGATATCAGCCATCCGGCCCGCCAGCACCTCATGACGCTTCTCATCGAGCGCGCCGCCATTCTCCAGCACTTCCCGGATGACCCGGTGAATGACCAGATCGGGGTAGCGCCGAATCGGAGACGTAAAGTGAGAATAATATTCCGCAGCAAGGCCGAAGTGACCCGTGCTCTCCGCGTCATATTTCGCCTGCTTCATCGAACGGAGCATCATGGTGCTGAGCACCGTTTGCTCCTTCGTGCCTTGAATGGCTTCCAGCAGGTTTTGCAGCGCACGCGGATGGATCGAGTTGCCCCGTCCCTTCACCTGATGCCCGAAATTGGCCGCGAACGCCATAAAGTTCTGCAGCTTCTCCTGATCTGGGTCCTCATGGATCCGGTAGATGAACGGTACTTTCAGCCAGTGGAAATGCTCAGCCACGGTTTCGTTGGCCGCCAGCATGAATTCCTCAATGATCTGCTCCGCGATGGAGCGTTCTCTTTTAACGATATCCACGGGTTTGCCGTTCTCATCCACGATGACTTTGGATTCCACAAAATCAAAATCCACCGCGCCCCGGCGCATCCGGCGGTTCCGCAGCTTCAGCGCCAGCTCGCGCATCAAGCGGAAATCCTCCACGAGGTCACTGTAACGCTCGATCAGCTCCGGATCCTCGTCCACCAGGATTTTACGTACATTGTTATACGTCATCCGTTCTTTTGTGCGAATAACACTCGTGAAAATATCGTGCTTCACGACTTTCATCTGCTCGTTGAATTCCATCTCACAGGACATCGTCAGACGATCCACCTGCGGATTCAAACTGCATATGCCGTTGGACAGACGGTGCGGCAGCATCGGAATAACCCGATCCACCAAATACACACTGCAGCCGCGATTGTAAGCTTCCTTATCCAGCTCGGAGCGGTCACGGACATAATAACTGACATCGGCAATATGAACGCCCAAACGGTAATTCCCGTTCGGCAGACGTTCCACATTCACCGCATCATCAAGATCCTTGGCATCTTCGCCGTCAATCGTCACAATGTTCAAGCCGCGCAGATCCCGGCGTCCCTGCTGTACAATCTCTTCTTCCGTAATGGCATCCGGCGCTGCATCTGCCTCGGCCAGAACTTCCTCCGGAAAGCCTTCTGGCAGCTGATGCTTGCGGATAATGGACAGGATATCGACGCCCGGATCGTCCTTGTGACCCAGAATCTCCACCACTTCGCCCTCTGCCGCCGCTCTTCCTTCCGGATAGCTGACCAGCTTCACCACGACCTTCACGCCATCAACGGCTCCGTTAATCGCATGCTTCGGAATAAAAATATCCCGGTTGATCCGCTTGTCATCCGGCAGCACGAAGCCATAGGCTTCATGGTTCTGGAATACACCCACGACTTGGGTGACGGCGCGCGTCACGATACGGACCACTTCGCCTTCCATTTTGCCGCCGTCGCTGCTTTGGGAACTGATCCGGATAAGCACGATATCTCCATTCATCGCACTCTTCAAGTCATTGGCATGAATGTACACATCCGGGTGCTCGCGATCATCAGGAATCAGAAAGGCAAAACCCTTCGCATGAGCCTGCAGTCGTCCGCGCAGCAAATTCATCCGTTCCGGCACGCCATATCGCTGGGTGCTGGTCAGAATGATTTTTCCGGATTGCTCAAGCTCATTCAGCAGCTTCAAGAATTCCCTGAATTCATGGGCATCCTTAATGGCAAAATGCTGCTCCAATTCCTGGTACGTCATCGGCTTGTATGCAGTTTCCCGCATAAAATTCAGTAATATTTCTTCAGTTATCATCATTATCACCTCGGGGAACCTGCAATTTCATCGTTCCGCTATCCATTCTTTACCTTCATATACTCATACCCTAGTATACACGAATTTAATCCTCGGTATCCTTCCGAACACCGTCTTAACCTATGTATTCCGAAATTCAGGCAATAAAAAACCCCCGCTCTTCCAAGAGTGAAAAAGCGAGGGTAACGTTAATTGTTATTTCAACATAGCAACAACGATGGCCAAAATCATAAATCCTGTTGCAAGACCTACCGTTGTACGCTGCAGTACGAGATCCATACCGCGAGCCTTTGTTTTACCAAAAAGATGTTCCGCACCGCCGGAGATGGCACCGGCAAGACCTGCGCTTTTCCCTTTTTGGAGAAGAACGACAGTAATCAACCCGATGGAGAAAATAACAAGCAACACTTCAAAAAATACAACCATGACTTCCACCTCCTACGTATGTAAACATCTAAATTTATGATCTGAAGAGACATTCTAGATTCTACATGAAAAACAGCATTTTTATTGTACCACAGCTTTAATGGCCTGACAAGAAGTGCGGGGAACAATCCCAACAAAAAATCTGCTCGGCCAGCCGGTTGGAAGTCGCCTAACATCGTCGATTGGCGGTATGGACTGACACTCCATATCCGGCCACACCATGATTCGCTCGCCAAAAAACAAATGGCCTGCCCCTCCAGCGTTGGCAGACCACCTGTTTCATAGCAGCCAAGGCTGCTTTATTTCACTCGGAAGGATCCTGTGCTGATCGCCACAAGCTCGCCATTCTCGTTCGCAATTCTGCATTCTGTTGTGACCGAACGGTGCGTCTGATGCACGATGCTTGCCGTTACGGTAAGGAGACCCGCTCTGGCCGGCATGACAAAATGCACGTTCAGATTGCTCGTCACCGTGGATTCGCCGGGGCGCTCCAGCATGACGGCAATGCCCATGGCGTTATCCATCAATGAGGAGAGTACGCCGCCATGCACGATGCCCATCATATTCATATGATGAGGCTGGGCATTCAGCGTCACAACAACCGCCTCTGAACTGGCAGACGCAAGCTTGCAGCCGAGATATCCCCAGAAGGTGGGCTCCGCCGCTCGGGTCATGGCCTCAATGTACGCCTCCCGGTCGAATTCCGGCTGTCCGGCCTTCGTATCCGGATTGGCATTGGTATGATTCATCAGGCCGCCTCCTTTTTTCTTATGACGTCGTTAGTACTGTATCCATTCCAGCGGGATAACATGAATCACTTAACGTGCCTGCTCCGCTATTCTGCGCTTCAGCCCGTTCTGCCTTCCTCTTCCTCCTCCAGCAGTTTGCGGCGCAGCACCTTGCCTACCATCGTCTTCGGCAGCGAATCGCGGAACACGTACTCGCGCGGCACCTTATAGGCGGCCAGCTGACTGCGGCAAAACTTCTCAAGGCCCGAAGGGTCCGGAGACGCGCCATCCTTCAGCACGATATAAGCTCTAACGGTTTCGCCGCGATAATCGTCCTTCGTTCCGACAACGACGGCTTCCTTGACGGAAGGATGCTCATACAGCACTTCCTCGATCTCCCGAGGGTAAATATTGAAACCGCTTGCAATGATCATATCCTTCTTGCGGTCGATGATCGTAAAATACCCCTCTTCGTCCATCGTTGCCATATCCCCTGTGAACAACCAGCCGTTTCGCAGCGTGTCGAACGTCTCCTCCGGCCGGTTCCAGTACCCCATCATCACCTGCGGTCCTTTTACAATTAACTCGCCAGGCTCCCCGATGGGCATTTCTTCGCCCGTATCGGGATCGACCACCTTAGCATCCGTATCCGGAACAGGTACGCCGATAGTGCCGATTTTGCGCCTTCCCCAGATCGGATTCACATGAGTAACCGGGGAAGCTTCAGTCAGGCCATAGCCTTCGATCAGCCGTCCTTTGGTCAGCTCCTCGAACTTATCCTGCACCTCAACCGGAAGCCCGGCAGAGCCGCTGACGCAAGCATTAATCGAAGAGAGGTCATATTCCCTGATCTTGGGATGATTAATCAGTGCGATATACATGGTCGGCGCGCCCGGGAAGAGCGTCGGCTTCATTTTTTTGATCAGGTTCAGAATCATCGTCACTTCGAATTTCGGTACCAATATCAGCATGCCGGCACGGTAGATGGCCTGGTTCAGCAGCACGGTCAGTCCGAACACGTGAAAACAGGGCAAAACCGCTAAATAGCGCTCCTTCCCATCCTCCACCTGAAAACACCAGTTCGCGGACTGCAAGGTGTTGGCGATCAGATTCATATGCGTCAGCATGACTCCTTTAGGAACACCCGTCGTACCACCCGTATACTGGAGCAGGGCAAGATCCTTCTCTGCCTTCACGGGTTCGCAGATCGGGTCATTCGGTGAGTTCGCAAGCAGCTTTTTGAAGGCATGGACGCGGCTCCCATAATTGACGACCGGAAGAGGGCCCTCCTTCTTGGCCTTGATCGGGTAAAGGTGATTCTTGGGGAATGGCAGATAATCCGCCACGGATGTGACGATCATATGCTCCAGTTCCGTCTCCTCGATGACTTTTTCAACGCGGGAAACWAACATATCCATGGTAATGATGATCTTGGCACCGGAATCCTTCATCTGATGCGCAATTTCCCGCTCCATATAGAGCGGGTTGGTCATGACGGCAACGGCTCCGGCCAGCAGCACGCCATAATACGAGATCACCACCTGCGGGCAGTTGGGCAGCATGATCGCTACCCGGTCGCCCTTCTTAATTCCTTTGCTGCGGAGCGCGTTCGCCATACGATAGGACGACTCCAGCAGACTTCTATAGTTGATCGTCTTGCCCATGAAATACATGGCCGGCCGATTCGGAAACTTCTGTGCCGACGTCACGAGAAATGATGCCAAATTCTGTTTCGGATAATCAAAAGCGGGGGCTACTTCGGGCGGATAAAACGGCAGCCAAGGCTTTGTATCCATACAAAACCAACCCTTTCCTAAGGAATGCTCCTTCTTTCCTACTCCAAGAAAAATCTCTCTCTTTTGCGGTTACTTACGCATCGTATTGGCGTTGACGCGTGTTACACCGTGTACCGCTCGTTCTTGACCACGCGGGCTGCGATGCTGCGCTTGAGGGCCACCGTATCGACCGGCGTGCAACGCGTCAGTTTCTTGAGCACCGACAGCTGCATCCGCAGCATATCCCCGGTTTCCACTGAGGCTAGCGTCTCTTTCGCGAGTGCTTCGATGCGCTGGAACGCCTCGTATGCAAACACCTGCGTCATCTCGATCATGCTGGCTGCTTTTTCCTCGGAGGTGCGTTCGATTTGCTTGCGGGTACGCAGCAGCGCACTCTCGAGAGCATAAATATCAATCATCATATCCGCCAGATTGGACAAGGCCTCCTGCTCTTTCTCCAGCTTCGTGCCGAACTTCTGTACCGCCATACCGCCTGCAAGGAGGAAAATCTTCTTGCTCATTTCAAGGAGGTGCGCTTCCTGTTCCAGTGTGCCCTCGAAGGTTTGGCCAGGTACCAGCTGCAGCAGCTCTCCTTGGAGACCTTGTGCTTTTTGCAGGAGCGCGATCTCACCCTTCATGGCCTTCTTCACGAGCGTGCCCGGAATCAGGAGCCGGTTGATCTCGTTCGTGCCTTCAAAGATACGGTTGATGCGGGAGTCCCGATAGATGCGTTCCACTTTGTACTCTTGGATATATCCATAGCCCCCGTGAATCTGTACCGCCTCGTCTGCCACGTTATCGAGTCCTTCCGAACAGAACACCTTGTTGATCGAGCATTCGATGGCATAGTCAGAGATCGCCGCAGCCGAGTGGATTCCGGCATCCTCGCTGTTGTAATCGATGTCCTGCATCGCTTCGTCCAGCAATCCTGCCGTCCGGTAAACCATACTCTCCATCACGAAGGTGGTGATGTTCATCTCGGCCAGCTTCTTGCGCATGAGCGGGAACTGCGAGATAGGCGTATCAAACTGTTTACGGGTGTTAGCATATTTCGCGCTCAGCTCGATCGATTCCTTCGCCGCACCGACCGTACCGGCTGCCAATTTATACCTGCCGATGTTCAGGATGTTAAAGGCAATCCGGTGGCCTTTGCCGATCTCGCCGAGCAGGTTCTCCTTCGGCACCTTGACGTCTTCGAAAAAGAGCGGACGCGTCGACGAGCCCTTGATGCCCATCTTCTTCTCCTCCGGACCGAGCGTGAAGCCCTCCATCTCCTTCTCGACAATGAACGCGGTGAAGTGCTCCCCGTCAATCTTGGCGTAGACGATAAAGATATCCGCAAATCCGGCGTTAGTTATATATAGCTTCGATCCGTTCAAAATATAATAGTCACCGTCATCCGACAAGCGTGCCGTCGTTTTGGCACCCAGCGCATCCGAGCCGGAGGTCGGCTCCGTCAAGCAATAAGCCGCGATTTTCGCGCCGGTCGACAGATCCGGCAGGTACTTCTGCTTCTGCTCGGTCGTGCCGAAGAACACGATCGGCAGCGTACCGATCCCCACATGAGCCCCGAAGGAAAGCGCGAAGGACGATCCCTTCGCCAACGCTTCATTAATTATTGTAGAGCTGACCTTATCCAGCCCGATCCCGCCGAACGGCTCCGGCACATCGGCCCCGAGCAGGCCCAGCTCGCCTGCCTTGCGAAGCAGATCTACGGTCATCTCGTAATTCAGCTTCTCCAGCTCTTCATCATGCGGCACGACTTCCCCGTCAATAAAATCACGCACCGTCTCGCCGATCATGCGGTGCTCTTCCGTGAAATCCTCCGGTGTCAGGATGCGCTGTTTATCGGTATTATCGATGACAAAGCTGCCGCCTTTGATTTTCGGTTCTTTGGTTTGGTTATCGCTCATGATTGGTTTCCCCTTTCGGAATGTGGAATATTGGAGTGCAAAGACTGCCTTGGTGTTATGTTGGTATCTGTTGGATTGACCCCTAGATGCAGTAATGCTTAAGGGAGGTGCAAAAATGTCCGCTCCGCGTGCGGATTGTACTTCCGATCGCTGTTGAGTTTGGATTTCCGGGAATGAATCTATCCATAGTAGAAATCCAAACTCAAAGGCGACCACTTCGTTTCTCCAGTACAATTCCGCTCTCTCCGCTGGGCTAGAGCACACTAGTGAATCCCCTAAGTTCAAACCCCTACGACCGGCTATTATTGCACTCCCCTGTGGTTGGAGTGAGTGGTGCGGTGTCCGGTCCATGTACGGAGCGGACACCGCACTAAGACTACATTTCAGAGTGAATAGGCTGGTCATGCATCATTAAAAGATCAGTGCACTTGATATCGATTACCTAGATATCGTTTATCGAATACAATCAGAAGCATTGTTGAGCTAATGAAATTCAAACCATAAACTAAACAGCTGCGTAAATCCCGCCCCCATATCCCTTCAGGCGCTTGGAAGGTAGCGAAACTCTGCACCACCTACTCCTTACGCCCCGGCTGCGTGCACCTCGAACACCCCCGCGGCGCCCATGCCGCCGCCGATGCACATGCTCACGACGCCGTAGCCGCCGCCGCGGCGGGCCAGCTCGGAGACGAGGCTGACGGTCAGTTTCGCGCCGGTGCAGCCGAGCGGATGGCCGAGCGCAATGGCGCCGCCATTGACGTTGACCTTGCTCTCGTCGATACCCAGCGCGCGGATGATGTGGAGGCATTGCGAAGCGAACGCTTCGTTAATCTCGAACACATCGACCTGATCCAGCTCGATGCCCGCCATGCGCAGCGCCTTCGGGATCGCTTCAACGGGGCCGACGCCCATAATCTCCGGCTCTACGCCTGCCAGGGCAAACGATTTGAAGGTAGCCAGCGGGGTAAGGCCCAGCTGCTCCGCTTTCTCGCGGCTCATAACGGCTACCGCCGCCGCGCCGTCACTCGTCTGCGACGCATTGCCCGCGGTAACCGAGCCGCCAAGGGCAAAGGCTGGCTTCAGTTTGGCCAGCACATCCGGGGTCGTGTCCGGCCGGACCCCTTCATCCGTATCGAAGGCAAAGGTTTTGCTACGCACCTTGCCCTGCTCATCGGCCGCAGCCAGCGATACGTTCACCGGTACGATCTCATCCCGGAACTTGCCTTCCGCGATGGCCGCCGCGGCCTTGCGGTGACTGCTGGCCGCAAAGGCATCCTGCGCCTCGCGGGTAATGCCGAAGCGGCGGGCCACCTCTTCCGCGGTATGCCCCATGCCGATGTACACCTCCGACATCTCTTCCACGATCGTCGGATGCGGCGCCGGCTTGAAGCCGGTCATCGGCACATGGCTCATGCTCTCGACACCGCCAGCGACGATGACCTCGGCATGACCGAGCATAATGCGCTCTGCCGCGAACGCGATTGCCTGAAGCCCCGAGGAGCAAAAGCGATTAACGGTCAGCGCGGGTACCGTTACGGGATATCCCGCATATAGCGAGATAATCCGCGCGACATTCAGGCCTTGCTCGCCTTCCGGCATCGCGCAGCCGAGGATGATATCCTCAACGTCCTCTTTTTTCAGGCCCGGTGCACGCTCAATGACGGCTTCCAGTACGGCTTTGCCGAGATCCTCCACGCGCGTCTGAGCAAAACTGCCCTTCTTCGCCTTCCCCACCGGAGTGCGGGCAAGGGATACTATGACTGCTTCTCTCATGCCATTCACCTCATCAACTTGAAATGGTTGGATCCAATACCGTTTATAATTGCGCGGGCCGCTAATCGGCCGTGAAATGAATTCGTAACAGGTAGAACTGATTAAAGAGCTGCCATCATCAAGCTTCGCCAGCATGGACAACCTGCCACCATGTACTGTATGCAGCGTCTATTTGGCGAATCGAACGTTGCGATTGATAGCGAACTTCTTGGCTCTAAAGCACTCATCGCCCCTAATTCCGCAGCGGCTTGCCTTTCGCCAGCATATGCTGCATGCGCTGCTGGGTTTTGACCTCGCCGAGCAGGCTGAGGAACGCTTCCCGCTCCAGGTCGAGCAGATGCTGCTCGCTCACCACGGTTCCCGCGGGAACATCGCCACCCGTCAGGATGTGCGCCAGCTTCTTCGCGATCAACAGATCGTGATCACTGATATAACCGCTGCGCTTCATGTCGATGGCGCCCATCTGGAGCACGGCCCGGCCGTCGCGGCCGACCACGCGGGCTTTGCCCGGCTGCGGCGGAACATAGCCTGCCCGGTCCATCGCAAGTACCGCCTGCTTCGCTTCATAGATCCGGTAATCCTGATTCATGACCACCGTATCCCCGCTGCGCCCATAACCCATGCGGATTGCTTCATGTCCGCTGGTCGATGCCTTCGCCATCGCCACCATCTCGAAGATTTTGTTAATCTCCGGCTGGAGGTCGCTCTCCTTATCGGGATGACGGTTGCTGGTCATGAGCGCCAGCTCCTTGCAGCCGCCGCCTGCCGGAATGAGGCCGACCCCCGTTTCTACGAGACCGAAATAGGTCTCCGCCGAGAAAATGATCCGGTCAGCCGGCAGGCACGCTTCCACGCCGCCGCCCAGCGTCATCCGGTGAGGCGCAGCCACAACCGGCTTCTCTAGCCCCTTCAGCTTCATCATGCTGCCTTGGAACAGACGGATGATGTCATCCACCTCATCCCAATCGCCGCTCTGCGCTTCCATCAGCATAAGCATCAGGTTGGCGCCGACGCAGAAGTTGCGGCCTTCGTTCGCCAGCACCAGCCCGCGGTAATTGGCCCTGACCTCTTCCACGCTCTGCTGAATCATGACCAGAATATCGGCGCCGATCGCATTGTTCGGGGAAGTGAATTCAAGGCACGCAACACCATCCCCAATATCGATCAGATTCGCCCCCGTGTTCGAACGGATGATCCGGTTTTGCGATTTGAGCGCTTGCAGCGAGATCAGCTCAGGCTGAACCTCTACGCCCTTATACTCGCCTTTGAAATAATGGAACACCTCGCCGTCCTTCTGCTGATAGAAGAACTTGTTCCCGGCGGCAATCCAATCCTTCACCCAAGCCGGCACGGTCATGCCTTCTGCTTCCATGCGCTGCACGGATTCCGGCAGTCCGATTAGATCCCAGGTCTCGAATGGACCGAGCTCCCAGTTGAAGCCCCATTTCATCGCGTTGTCGATGTCCTGAATGGAATCGGCGATCTCTCCCAGCTTGTCGGCCGCATAGACAAGCACTTGCTTCAATACATTCCAAGCCAGTTCAGAGTAACGGTCCTGCGTACCGAGGAATGCCTTGATCTTCCGCTTGGCTCCCTTCACCGCTTTGGCGGCTTCGATGGAAGCGGAGCTCACTTTGGCGCTCGGATTGTACTCCATCGTGGACAGGTTGAGCGATAAAATTTTGCTGCCTTGCTCGCTCTTTACTTTTTTATAGAATCCCTGGCCGCCCTTCTCACCGATCCAGCCGCGGGTGACAAGCTCATTCATGACATCGGGAACCGTGAACACGTCCTTCTCGTTCCCGTCCGGCACGGAGTCGTACACGTTTCTGGCCACATGAACAAAGGTATCGATGCCGACCAAATCCAGGGTACGGAAGGTGGCGCTCTTCGGACGCCCCAGAACGGGTCCCGTGGCCGCATCCACTTCCTCCACGGTATAGCTGTTTTTCACCATCTCCTGCAATGTGACGAGGAGACCGTAGGTGCCGATCCGGTTCGAGATGAAATTCGGCGTATCCTTCGCAAGCACAACCCCTTTACCAAGGCGCTTCGTGCAGAAATCAACCATAAACTTTGTAATGTCCGGATCCGTATCAAAGCCCGGGATAATCTCCAGCAGCTTCATATGACGCGGCGGATTGAAGAAATGGGTTCCCAGGAAGTGGCTGCGGAATTCCTCGCTGCAGTCCTCGACCATCGCATTAACGGAAATGCCGGAGGTATTCGTGCTGACGATTGATCCTTCCTTGCGCACGCCCTCAATCTGCTTGAAGATGCTTTTCTTGATTTCCAGGCGCTCCGTGACCACCTCAATGATCCAGTCCACGTCCTTCAGCTGGCTCAGATGATCCTCGGTATTGCCTGGGGTGATCCGGCCCACAAAATCGGCGCTATACAGCGGAGCTGTGCTTGATTTGGGCAGAGCCGCAATGGCTTTGGCCGCAAGCCGGTTTCGTACCTTCGGATGATCCAGCGACAATCCGGCTTTTTCCTCTTCGGCGGTTAAGGATTTCGGAACGATGTCGAGCAGCAGGCAGGGAATGCCGGCATTGGCGAGATGGGCGGCGATCCCCGACCCCATGACGCCAGAGCCGATCACGGCGGCTTTGGTTATGTTTCGACTTGCGACACCGGAACCGCTGACGGATTCCTTGGTAATGGTATTGCTCATTGCACAACGACCTCCTGTTCATGGATTTCGGATAGACCGAATACGGATAACTCCAGGATTTCCGCGATATCTCGCGTTTTTACGCTTTCTTCCACTTCCTTCAGCTTCGTGCCGTCCTCCAGCATCGTCAGGCAGAACGGACAGGCTGAACTGATCATCGTCGGAGATACAGCCAGCGCCTGCTCGGTACGCGCCAGATTCACGCGCTTGCCCGCATCCTCCTCCATCCACATCTGCCCGCCGCCGGCGCCGCAGCACATCCCGTTCTCGCGATTTCGCTCCATCTCCAGGAGCTCGACGCCAGGAATGGCGCGAAGCACGCTGCGCGGCTGATCATACACGTCGTTATACCGTCCCAGGTAGCAGGAGTCATGATAGGTGATTTTCTCCTGAACCCGGTATTTGGGCTTAAGACGCCCTTCCTTCACCAGCTGGTCCAGCAGCTCCGTATGATGAATCACCTCGGCTTCAAGCCCAAATTCCGGATACTCATTCTTCAAAATATTGAAGGTATGCGGACAAGCCGTCACGATTCGTTTCACATCGTACTTCTGGAATGTCTCGATGTTCTCCATGCACAGCTGCTGGAACAGAAATTCATTGCCCATCCGGCGCGGCGTATCGCCCGAATTCTTCTCCTCGTTGCCGAGAATGGCGAAGTTGACGCCCGCTTCATTCATAAGCCGGACAAAGGCCTTGGTGATCTTGCGGCTGCGATTGTCGTAAGAGCCCATGGAGCCGACAAAGAACAGCACGTCGAAATCCGGATTTTCCTTTACGGTCGGAATCTTCAGATCCAATGTCCCTTCCGGATCGACCTCCTTCACCCATTTGCTCCGGTCTGCACGGCTGATTCCCCAAGGGTTGCCTTGTCGCTCGATGTTTTGCATGGCGCGCTGGCCTTCCTGCGGAACGCTGCCCTCCATCAGAACAAGATGACGCCGGAGATCCACGATTTTGTCGACGTGCTCATTCGCGACCGGACACTGATCCTCGCAGTTGCGGCAGGTCGTGCACGCCCAAATCTCTTCTTCCGTCATGACGCCGCCGATCAATTGAATGTCCTTCGGGTCGACGCCCTCAACCTGATGCCAGGAGCGCTTCTGCACCTCCATCGTCGGGCCGATATCGGTAATGCCCTCGCCCTTCCAGCCGACAAGGGCCAGATCCGTTGCGCCCATGGAGTGAACGCCGGGTGATCCAAACACAGAGGCTGGCATCCATGCTGATTTGGAGGTGAGCGCAGCCCCTTTTTCCGTGAGATGATCCCTTAACTTCACAATCATGTGCATCGGCGACAGCAGCTTACCTGTATTCGAGGCCGGGCATACGTTGGTGCATCTTCCACATTCGACGCAGGCATAGAAATCGAGCATCTGCTTCTGCGTAAAATCCTCAATCTTGCCTACCCCGAATGCCTCGGCCTCTTCATCCTCCAGGTCCAGCTTGCTGAGCTTGCTCGGGGGATCGGTACGGCGGACCAGAATGTTGATCGGCGCCGTAATGAGGTGAAAATGCTTCGATTGCGGCACATAGATAAGGAACGATAGCAGAATCAACAGATGCAGCCACCAGAACGCGTAATAGCAAACCGTAACCGCCACCGGCGGCATCCAGGCAAACACGGCCGCAATGCTGGAGGAGATCGGTGCCATGGCCGACCACGCCAGTCCTTCCATGAGCCGTTCAAAAGCCATCGTCAGCAGCACCGAAGCCATCAGCGTGGTGATGAAAAACACGACAATGCTTGGCTTCCAGCCCCGCTTGAGCCGTTTCAGCTTCTCGCCATAGCGGCGATAGGCCGCATAACCGATAGCGAGCAGGATCAGCGCAACCGTAATCTCCTGCATGAGGATAAAGCCGGCGTGCCCCGGAATCGGCAGGCTGTGGCCGGACAATCCCTTCCAGATGATGTCGAGCGCACCGAACTGCAAAATGATAAATCCGTAAAACACAATAAAATGCATGATGCCGCTCTTGCGATCCTTAAACAGCTTGCTCTGTCCGAATACCTGGATGGCGAATTGGCTCAGGCGTTCCTTCAGATCCTTCTTCAGATTCGCTGGCTTGCCCAAACGGATATACAGGTACCGGCGATACACCACGGTGGCGAACATATACACCGCCCAACCGGTGATCAAGACAAAGAGCAGCGCGTTGATTAATGTCAGAATCATCTCTCTCAGCCCCTTGCGTTAAAAATCCTTCTTTCTTCTCATAGTCTGGTGCAGCGTCCCATTTGGCGAAGCTCCTGTCACTCCTTCCGAAACCTCTTGTCATGTGTTCATGTCGGGATATATATGAAGCGCTTTCATTAGAGGAACAAAAGTAGACCTCCACATCGTGCCGTTCCGACCATTCTAATCCGAACTTCATCGTTTCTGGCTGCATCTCTTCATCCGTACATCGCTCTCATCTGTACTTGCCTGCGGATACCCAGTGACTTGTTTCTTCCGGTTGAACTGCCGTCTATTGCTCTGATATGAACGCCTTATTCTGCTGCTCTGATCCATCTGCTTCATCCATTTCGCGCTTCTTCGTAACCCATCGTTGACAACGACATGAACGTATTTTATGATGGATACAAGAAATGAATGAGTATTCATTCATAATTTTAACTGTATTCTAACACCGGGGTGAGCATATGACAAGTAAAAAAAATGAAAAATACCACCTTATTCTCCAGGGCGCCCTGAAAGTATTCGCCGAGAACGGCTACCACCGGTCCCAGGTTTCCAAGATCGCCAAAGCTGCCGGCGTGGCTGACGGCACCATCTATTTGTACTTTAAGAGGAAGGAGGATATCCTGATCCGCCTGTTCCAGGAAAAGCTTGGCGAGCTGGTCGGCAAATTCCACGAAAGCGTGGAAGGAACCACGGATGCCGTGGAAGCGCTGCGGACGGTGTGCAGCATCCATTTTTCGGAGCTGGAGAGCAATCCTGAGCTTGCTTATGTCACGCAGATTGAGCTGCGGCAGAGCGATCTGGAGCTGCGCAAGGAAATCGGCAGCGCTTTGAAGCCATATATTGTGCTGATCGAGAATATTCTGGAACAGGGCATCAAAGAACAGAAATTCCGTTCCGATCTGAACGTCAAGCTGGTGCGCAACCTGATTTTTGGCGCGATGGACGAAGCGGTAACCTCTTGGCTGATCTCCGGCCGCAAGTATTCTCTGTCCGATCAGGCGGATGAGACGCTTAGCTTTTTCCTGAACGGTGTTTCCGGCGGACAATAAGTCCCGCTGATATTCATATTGAAGGGAGCGTTTAACCGATGAAGATTGTGGTATTGCTTAAACAGACCTTTGACACGGAGGAAAAAATTACGATTGAGAACGGATCGATTGCCGAGGATGGGGTGAAATTTGTCATCAATCCGTATGACGAATATGCGGTGGAAGAGGCCGTGAAGCTTCGGGATGACCACGGCGGCAGCGTGACACTCTTGTCCGTCGGGCCGGATCGTACGGCAGAGGCCCTGCGCACTGCCCTCGCGATGGGTGCAGATGATGCCGTGCTGATCTCCGACGAGCGGATTCCGGACGATGAATATGCGGTATCCAAAGTGCTGCACGCGTATTTGTCCAAGGAAAGCCCGGATCTGATCCTCGGCGGCAACTTCTCCGTTGACCGCGGTTCGGGTCAGGTGGCCATTCGCCTGGCAAGCCTTCTCGGTATTTCACATGCCGGCTCCATTACCAAGCTTACGCTGAACGGTACCACGGCTGAAGTACATCGGGATGCCGAAGGCGATCTTGAAGTGCTGGAGGTTCAGCTCCCGGCGATTTTCACGGCACAGCAAGGTTTGAACGAACCACGCTATCCATCGCTACCTGGCATCATGAAGGCTAAGAAAAAGCCATTTCAGACGTTGACCCTGGATGATCTCGGATTATCGGAAGCCGATATCCAGCCGGCAACGAAGCAAAGCGAGCTGTCCCTGCCGCCGGAGCGAAGTGCAGGACGCATTCTGAAGGGCGAGCCCGCCGAAGTGGCGCATGAGCTGGTATCCTTGCTCCGCACCCAGTCGAAAGTGATCTGATGACGGGTATTTGAATGTACGAATATACCCCTTTAACTCGTACTATTGAATGCGGTTACACGGACCCGACGGAGAGCCGCGCCATCATTCCCTATGTATTCTGATTGTATGGTTTACGGGATGTCCGTCATGCACGCTTTTCGCTTGATACGTTCCGCGAAATCCGAGCAGCAGCGCTTCTGAGGAAATCCCCTGAATTCGCTTAAGTTGCTCAGGTTGGTTAAATCGTCAAATCTCTTCTCTTCAATCCCAAATGGATCCTAGGAGGTTATGATATGAGCAAAACGATATTAGTGTATGCCGAGAACCGGGATGGGAAGCTGCGTCAGGTTGCTCTCGAAACGCTTGGCGCGGCTCGCTTGATTGCAGGTGACGGTGACAGCATCCGCATTCTGGTTGCGGGCTCCAACATTACGGAGGCTGTATCGGCCCTGAACGCCTATGGTGCCGATACGATCTATACGGTTGAGCATGATGATCTGGAAAATTATAATCCTGAAGCTTATATGGCCGTCATTGAAGCGGTTATCGGTCAGGCCAAGCCGGATGCCGTACTTTTCGGACATACAGCTATCGGCCGCGATTTAGCACCGCTCGTCGCCGCTTCCCTGAATGCAGGACAAATTTCCGACGTAACCGCGATCGAGACGGAAAGTGGAGAAGTGGTGTTCACTCGTCCGCTCTATGCGGGTAAAGCCTTTGAGAAGCGCGTCTTCCAGAACGGACCGTGGGTGGTCACGGTGCGTCCGAACAATATTCCTGCTGCGGAAGCCATCGAAGGCGCGAGCGCCAGCATTGAGGACATCGCTTACCCTGCCCCTTCCCTCAGCTCCGTGGTAAAGGACGTCGTCCGCAAAACCACGGGAAAAATCGACCTCTCGGAAGCCAAAATCGTCATCTCCGGCGGGCGCGGCGTGAAGAGCGCGGAAGGCTTCCAGCCGCTGGAGGAGCTCGCGGACCTGCTCGGCGGTGCCGTCGGCGCATCGCGAGGCGCCTGTGATGCCGGCTACTGCGATTACGCGCTCCAGATCGGGCAGACCGGCAAAGTCGTTACGCCCGAGATCTATATTGCCTGCGGCATTAGCGGCGCCATCCAGCATCTGGCCGGCATGAGCCAATCGCGGGTCATTATCGCCATCAACAAAGACCCTGAGGCACCGATCTTCAAGGTCGCCGATTACGGCATCGTCGGCGATCTGTTCGATATCGTTCCGCTGCTGACGCAGGAATTCCGCAAAGTCCTGGTATCCTAGCATAATTCAAGCTCATTAGATGATATAATATGATAAGGCTGCACCCCAACGTCCATTGGACCCTGGGTTGCAGCCTTTTTACAGTTCTAAACCCGGATGTATCCTTTCGGCTTTCTGGCTACTGCCATAATTCCTGCGATGCGCTATCAAGCCGGTTATGTATGCTGCCATTCAGCCATTCAATGACTCCGCCACGTCATCATCTGATGATAGGAAGGACCCGACTTTCGTTCATTTAAGAACCAAACCGCTTCTGCAGCTTCTGCTGATGGGCCGTAAACGCCTCTTCCAGCGAAATCCCATAAAGATCCGCCAACAGTGAAATGTTGCCGAGCACGTCGCCGATCTCCTCCACCAAATCCTGCTTGAGCCGTTCCCTGGATTGAACCTCCTCGTCAGGGCGGTCCCTGCCGATCTCATAAGCGCGAACGGCACGCGCTGTTTCCCCTGTCTCCTCCATCAAAAACCCAACGCGAATAAAGGGGCCGTACTCGGTCCAGCCTCGCTCTCCATAAAATTGTTTAATCCATTGCTGCGCTTCATTCATATCCATACTTGTGCTACCTCCGCGATTCCCTGGGATGACTTGAACCTTTACTTTTTACACAATTCAAGAACAAACTCATGATAATGCTAACATGTATGCCATAAGATAAGAGGTGCCATCTGATGATCATTAACAATATCGTTCATCGACGCCATGACACAAATCACTATATATAGTATAATTACACGAATGAAATATCAACATCTTGTCAAGGAGTGTGCGAATTGAAATCCATATGTGTATTTGCGGGATCGAACATGGGGGAACATCCAGATTATAAGGAGAAAGCTGCCGAGCTCGGCCGGCACATTGCCCACAACCAATACAAGCTCGTATACGGCGGCTCCAAAATCGGATTGATGGGTGAAGTGGCTAACGCCGTTTTGCGGCATGGCGGTGAAGTTATCGGGGTGATGCCGAGAGGACTGTTTAAAGGCGAGATTGTACATACCGAGCTGACCCAGCTCATTGAAGTAGCGGATATGCATGAGCGCAAAGCGACGATGGCGAAGCTGTCCGACGGGTTTATCGCCATGCCGGGCGGTTTTGGAACCTTTGAGGAATTGTTCGAGGTATTGTGCTGGTCGCAAATCGGAATTCACCAGAAACCGATCGGGCTGCTGAATGTCCGGGAGTATTATGAGCCGTTCATGAAGCTGATTCAGTACAGTATCACGGAAGGTTTCTCCAATGCCTCCCACCTAAACCTGATCAACATCTCCGATGACCCGCTCAAGCTGCTCGAGCTCATGGATAGCTACACCCCTCCGACGCTGGACTTAAAGTGGAAGGACTTGGATTAAGGGGCGTTTGCGGAGAACAGCGATCTTTCCCACGCATTCAGGGAAGTCTATACTCCATGTTGGTTGATACGTATTTAGGATCCTCTACAACAGATCGACCGTATCCGTAACGAAAGGCACCGGACTCCCGGTGCCTTTTAGTTCTTGCGTTATTTTGATGGTGTGAGTATTACACAAAACCGCCGTTCACGCGGATCGTTTGGCCTGTGATCCATTTCGATTCTTCACCGGCCAGAAAGAGAACGGCCCCTGCAACATCATCCGGTTCTCCCAGACGTCCGAAAGCATTCATGTTTGCGATACCCGCGATCTGCTCCTCCGATTTGCCAACTGTAAAGAGCTCCGTATTAATCGGTCCGGGCGCCACTGCGTTAATTGTAATTCCTTTGGGTCCGAATTCTTTGGCCAACTGACGCGTAAACTGCTCTACAGCGCCCTTCGTGCCTGCATATACGCTGTACGCCGGGAACATCTGCCCAACCACCGACGTCGAGAAATTGATGATGCGGCCGCCCGAATTCATATGGTGAAAAGCCTGCTGGATCGCGAAATAAGTCCCCTTCACATTAATCGCAAACTGCTGATCGAAATCTTCCTCCGTCATGGCAGCAACCGGCTTGGTTGTCATGATGCCGGCATTGTTCACGAGAATATCGATACCGCCATAAGCCTCGATCGTTTCACCAAACAGTCGTTCAATCGCTGCTACCTGACGAATATCAGCTTGAATGGCCCGGGCTTCGCCGCCGCTTTGCTTAATGGCGGTCACCACTTCCTCGGCTTTAGCCGGGCTGCTTGCATAGTTTACAACCACTTTAGCCCCGTTCTCCGCAAGTCTCTCCGCAATTTCACGCCCGATGCCTCTTGATGCTCCCGTTACGATAGCTACCTTGCCCGATAAACTCTTTGTCATGATACAACCTCCCGCATATGAATTAGGTGCTCGAATATCTCATCAGATGGATCCTCTGATCTGTACTTCATTTTTGTAATTTGATTATATGACTACACATTACAAATTACAAGTGACAGTTTTATATTTTTGTCATTTGTAATTATATATATATACAAAAAAGACGCTATCCCATGCAAATCGCCAAGAATAGCATCTTTTTAACGGAATGGGTGATCTCGCTGCACCAGCTCCGAAATGCTGTTCGGAAATGCATAACGGCCGCCTCTACCCCTGCTTAGTTCCCTCTAACTATGATTCTCGCCCGTTTACTGTTTCGCGATTCCGGATAACAATATGGCCCACACCGAGTCAAAATCGGCTTCAATCTCCTGCGAGGTCCACTGAGAAGCATGCACCGGATGATGAAACAGGGACGTTGCCATGAAAAAGGCTTTTGCCACCGACTCCGACTGGCCCGGCTTAAATTCACCAGTAAGCATCCCTCGATCGATGATCTGGGCAACCTGTCCGATTAACAACTTTACATGCGTATCAATTACCTTGACGGCTTCCAGCGTCACGGTCGTATACATGGCAAACATCTCGGGATCCTCGAGGACATAAGCCCGTTTGGCCCGGATGAGGGTATCCGTCCATAACCGCAAGCGATCGGTGGCGCTGCCCTCCGTTCCGTCTGCAATCTTCTGTAACGGATCCGCAATCCGCTGCAGCCACCTTTCCGTTACGGCTTCTCTCAGAGCGGCCTTGCTGGGAAAGTGCCGATACAGGGATCCATGGCTGACTTGAAGCGCCTTGGCAACATCGACAACCGAGGTTTTGTCAGGACCATAGCGCCGAAGCGTCTGCTCGGCCGCGTCCAATATGGCTTCTTTTGTTAGTGGTTGGTCATGTGACATAGGTTCAATGAGCACCGAAACGGGACTTACATTGTCCGCCCGACTGCCCATCTTCACGCCCCCTCTCTGTTGAACACATTATAACAAACCATCATTCAATATCAATATTGAAGTTTTGTTATTTGTTATACCAGGAGTCCCCGTTTTATTCGCTTGATCATACCCCCTCATGGATTGTTATAATAGCTTCATTAAGCCGGATATAACCGAAATAACATGAAGAAAGCGAGTGCTGTCCATGGCTAAGCTGGACTATCTGTTATCCATACTATGGCTGCTTCGATCCCATAAAAAAATGACGGCCGAGCAATTGGCGGAGAGGCTTGAGCTAAGTGTCCGAACGGTCTACCGATACATCGACACGCTGGATATGAGCGGGGTCCCTATCATATCCGAATCCGGACATGGCGGGGGATTCAGGCTGCCCGATTCTTTTTTAAGCGTGCCGCTGTTCTTCGAACTAACCGAGCTTAAAGCCATGGAACACAGTGCGCTACTTGCCCGGCAAGCGGACTATCCGTTTACGGATGCTCTTGAAAAGGCACTAACCAAGATTGAGCACCGGCTTCAGGAATCTCAATTGGAAGACTTGAGGCGTCATGTTGGCAGCATTCACATCCCACTGCCATCACAGAGTGCCTTGCTTCACCCCAGATTGCGAGAGTTAGAGCAAGCCATTGCCAGACGCGAAACCCTGGTCCTTCAATATGCGAAGTCCTTCAGCGGCTCCGTGGAGGAGCGCCATATTGATCCCTATGGGCTGATCTACCGGCTCGGCAAATGGTATTTGATTGCCTATTGCCATCAACGGGAGGCCCTCCGCGTATTCCGGGTAGACCGGATGAACAGCCTGTGCGTAACAGGCCGTACATTTGAAATGCCGGAACATTTCTCGGTACATGATTATATGAGCCATATTCATGAGTATCAGGATCACAATACGAAGTCGAAGGCGAAGGAACCGACGTTGGTAACCGTTCGCCTTCAAGGTCGCTCCGAGGTTCTGGACACGTTATGCAACCAGTGGTTCCTACAGCCTTATCTTGTCGCAAGAAGCAATGACGATGAGGCCGAATTCCGTATGCATCCGGATTGGATGCTGCAATACATGCCTTATCTGCTGCTTTCTTTTGGCAAAGGAGTCAAAGTACTTGAGCCGCAGCAGCTGCGAACTGTTCTCTCCGAGACGGCCCGAGACCTGGCCGCATATTACGAGGACTGATCCTTCAACAACTTCACTGACTCCTATGCTGTCAGTGAAGCTGGTTTATGATAGGCGTAAATCATGTCCAAAAAGGAGAGATTCATGTATGCCGCTTCCTAAACTCGATCTGGCCAAAAGCGATAAAACCTATTATACAGCCGGGAACACCCCCGAGCTCGTGCAGTTTGATCCCTTGCCCTATCTGTCGTTCGAAGGTCAAGGCGCGCCCGAAAGCTCCCTTTTCGAGAATGCAACCGAGGCGCTGTATACCGTTGCCTATGGCGTTAAGGGATATTGCAAGGCGGAGATTCAGGATTTCACCGTTCCTAAACTTGAAGGGCAATGGTGGGTTAACTCGGATCGGTATGGTTTGGAGGTTCCAAAAGAGGAATGGCATTGGAAGCTGCTCATTCGGATGCCGGCGTTTGTCACCCCGGAGATCGTCGATTCCGCACGGGACAAAGCCTTCTCCAAGAAAAATCATCTGGAGCCCATTCAGCAAGTGGTATTGGAAACGATCCATGAGGGACTATGCGTCCAAATCATGCATATCGGCCCCTACAGCACAGAGCCTGATACGCTGGCGAAAATGTATGCTTACATGAAACAGCATCATTACGTACAGGACGGGCATCATCATGAGGTTTATTTGTCCGATCCACGAAAAGCCGCCTCCTCCTCCATGAAAACCATTCTCCGCGCTCCTGTTAGACAGGAGCATTCATTGGAACAGTGAATACGGCGCACCCTGTTCCCTGACGACAAACACCATACCCAGCTAAAAATAAAGGAGCCGGCATATTGGTCATAACCCTGTCAAGTAGACAGTACAAAAAAGACATGATTTAAGCTGCGGCCGTTTCCCGGTATTCTACCGGGGAACGGTCGTTTAATTTTTTCTGGAATCGGTTCTGGTTGTAGAACAGAATGTATTCGCTCACTTGCTGTT
>NZ_JBNDYG010000072.1:17403-60244 GCF_049893405.1 Paenibacillus sp. Dod16 | reverse complement strand
ATTTTAAGGAAGAACTGAAAAAATATATTGAATACTACAATACCAAACGGTTAAAGGCAAAATTAAAAATGAGTCCGGTACAGTACCGAACTCATTTTGAGAAAGCTGCCTAATGAAATAACCGTGTCTAACTTTTGGGGGTCACTTCAATCCGGATCGGCTTTTTCTACAAACGTATGATTTTATTGCAATTGCGGGGAAGCTTCGGATTGCTGTCTGGAAATAATAAACAGTACGACCCAGATCAGCAGGAATCCCAGAAGCTGAGGACCTGTCACGATCTGCTGGAATACGATCCAGTTGATGAGCACGCCCACCATGGGAAAACTCAATTCCGCGAGTGTTGCCACGGAGGCTTTGGTCGTGGTTAATCCTTTATAATAAACCAGCAAGCTCAGGAGACCCGGCAGTAATGCCTGACCGATCAGGTTCAGCGATACCAAGGCAAAGGCCCCGGTATTCCAGGCCGGCATATTCCATGCTGCACCCTCGCTCCACGTGATGACGGTCAGGAGCGGCAGGGCAAGCACGAAGCGCAGCGAGGTTACCGTCTCGTATTTCACTTTGCCTACCATCAGGCGCCCCATGACGGTTGAACCGCCCCACAGCGCTGCTGCGCCTAAAGACAAGAGACTGCCAACTTGAATAAACTCATTCCAATGGCCAATCGGCAAGGTTAAACCGAAAGTCAGTAAATACGTGCCCGCCATCGCGATGATGAGCAGTATGCCGAAATGGCGCGGAAGCTTCTCTTTCAGAAGCAGGCTGGCCAGAATGATGGCAAACAGCGGCTGCAGCTTCTGAAGCAGCAGGACGGCATTCAGATTGCCGCTCGACAGCCCCATCGTGAACAATACGGTAGCCAATGCCGAGCCGCCCCAGGATATAAACAGCAGAGCACCGACATGATTCCAGCCAAGGCCTTTTAGTTCCTCCCGGTTCTTCCACAATACAGGAATTGCAATCAAGGAAATAATGATATGTTCAAGCAAAACGATCTGTGCCGAAGTCAGATTCTTAAGCAGAATGACCCGGAATAAGGGGTCTACGCCCCACAGGGCGGCTCCCAAAACGACGAGCCAGAACCCTCCCTTAAAACGTCGACTTGCCTGTGTGTCGGAACCATAGGGTTTCACCTTGACTCCAGTATTAATATTACTCATCTTGCCCTCTCCTGTCTTGAATACGGAGGTCTTACTAGCAGAAAGCCCCCGTCATCGACATATGTCGACGTAAACGGGGGCTGATCAAATAAGCCTGCGCCCGAATGGAAAATTTCGCATCCACGGCAAACTCATCTTTGATCTTCTCCCATCCGGACTTTACCGTCGGCCTTGGAATTGCACCAAGTCAGTCGCTGCGATCAGATTCACACCAGAACGCAGCGAGTCGCGGGCTGAGTTTCGTTCACGCCGGAACGAAGCATCACCGCCGGTTAGGAATTTCACCTTACCCCGAAGATCCATATTCATGTTTTATTTTTGTAATGCATTCACACTCACTAATTAACCGATAATTCCTATGAGCTTAGTTGATATATTGAAATTATAACATGAATTCTTTCATGTAAATACATCTATTTTCAAAATAAATGAAATTAGACTTGAATACAATGAAAAATCTCACGTTCAACCAATACTTACTGAGAATTATACAGCAAGTATCGATTTGTTACCAGTATGATTTTTTGGTATTTATTCATTTTAGGTGATATCGAATATCTTGTAGCTGGAACGGGTACCGACCGCACCAGCCTGAAGACATAACAGATCGAGAGCGTCCTTGATATTAAGACTCATTCCGCCTGCTTGAGGCAACGACATCGATAGATCTGTTGAACTGGCGGCGGATTCACTCTCGTACTGCTTCGTCTCGCTTAACAGCATTTTGCTCCCATCCGGTTGAACCATATACTGACGCAAATAACCGCTTTCCCTTACGGTTACCAGCTTTCCCTTATTCTCTTCTTCCTCCTTGCTCTTCTGGAGCAGCTGTTCAAATCCGCCTTGGGCTGATTCGGCGCCCATCCGTTTCACCTGACTCCAGTATGTATATGCAGACGCAATGCGCATGAACCCACATCCTTATCCCATCGTTAATCTAACACTTACGGATATTATCGGATACCAGCGCACTTCTCTTTAACCGCTCGCAATTTACATTGTTATAAAAAAAATGTCCTTAAGGTTTCAGTAACCTTAAGGACGGTCTTATAATTCTAATGGATTCCTGCTTCGCTTAGTTCATAAAGTTCAATGCTGCCAAAGTACGTTTCAGAACAAGTGCCGCTTGCGCACGGGTAACCGAATCGAGTGCACCGAAATGACCATGGTTGTCACCCCGCAGGATGCCTTGCTCCGTAAGACTGGCAATATGGGCAGCCGCCCAAGCAGGGATGGATGCCTGATCTTTGAATTCAATACTGGCATTCGCACTCTGGTTCGGCAGGTCTGTCGGATCCACCGCCTCCATGGCCCTGGTGATCATTACGGCCATTTCCGCTCGAGTCATGCTGGCATTGGGCAAGAAGGCACCGCCAGTGCCGCCCTCGATCAAGCCGTAACGCAACGCTGCGCCGATCTCGCCGGCATACGCGGAGGCATCCTGAACATCCTTGAATGCTCCGCTCTCGATGACCGGACTAAGTCCCATCGCGCGGACCAGCATTGCCGTAAACTCTGCTCTCGTGATTACTTTGCCCGGCGCGTACGAGTTAGCGTTAACTCCGTTCACGAGCAGCTTGGAAGCCATGGATTCGATTTCCGCTTTCGCCCAGTGGCCGTTTAGATCGGCAAAGCTTTTCTTATACTGCAGCAGTGCGTAAATGCCGTTTCCGGCATGCTTCACTTCGATGGCCGGTTTACCATTCCACGTCGTCGCTGTGGCCGGTACAAATCGGAAGCTTCCCGCATCTGCGTCAAAAATTACAGCAGTGACCGAATTCGAAGCTGTCCCTGCCGGCAGCGGCAGGATGCGGCTGATGACGCGCTTCCCGAAATCCTTCCGTTCTTGCTCTGCGCCTGGTGCTCCAACCGCTACGCCAAACTGAAGCGCTCCGTTCGCAGCCATCGAGGCACCCATGGAAGCTGCCTTGCTTATCATAGCATCCGTTACCTTGCTGGCTGCCGGAGCCACGGATACCTTCACTTGGATGCTGCCAGAGCCTTGAGCCGGCTTCAGAACCTCATCCAAATGTAGAGCCGTCACTGGAAGACGGAAGGCTCCAAGTGCGGTCTCCAGCACCAGGGTCACATTCGAATTCCGTTCCATGGCGAGCTTCAGACCTGCTGCCGAAAGGGATAACTCGGCTGCACGGTTCAACTCCGGAGCCCGAATAATGAGTTCCTGCTGCCCGTTCGCAGACAATCCGGCAACTGCCTTCTTCCACGCCTCTTCCTTCACCGTAATGCGGTCCACTGCTCCGCCTGCATCAGTTATATTCAGATCCTTGCCTGCCATTACGTTTGGCAATGATGTGTTTCCGCCAGAGGAAGGAGGATTAGGCTGTGATACCGGCGGTGTTACGGAACCGCCTCCCGACCCGCCTGATCCAGATCCAGGAGAAGAGCCGTCGCCCGGATTCGCCGGTTTCTTCTGCTCCGTAATTCTCCCCTCGACCTTAGGCGTAACCTTACCGCCCAGCTTGTTCACATATTCCATAAAAATTTCATAATCCGGGTAACCCAGATCCTCGTTGTATTTTCCTTCGGCAATCGCATCGGCAAAGGATTTATATCCATCCCCGCCCTTGGCTACAAAGCTGTTCGTTGCCATCCGGTACGTCTCGGTCAATACCAGAGGTTTGTAGCTTCCGTCCTTCATGATCTGTACGTCGAACACTTTATCGCCTGCCGGAGCGCTAGGATCCCATTTGAATTTCATCCCGGCGATTTGCGGGAACTTCCCTGGCAGATCCGCCAGTTTGGCACCGCTTATTCCGTTTTCCAATCCGTCTTTCAGCTGCTGTCCCGTGACATCCATGACAAACAGCGTATTCCCGAATGGCATCACTGTTCTCAGCTCGCCCATCGTGATTTCGCCCTCATCGATCGCGGCGCGAATACCTCCACCATTGGTGAGGGCAATATCAGCATTCTTAAGCTCTTTGGCTTTAGCCAGCATGCCATCCGCAATCAGATTGCCGAGATTCGTCTCCTTGGAGCGGACATTCTCGCGTTTGCCATCAAGTACGACGCCTGCAGTACCGATAACCTGCTTCATCAGTTCTTCCAATTCCGCTTTGTAAGGAGCCAGCATATCCTTGGCCTGCGTGTCTTCCTGGACCGTACTGTCTACCGGAATCAGCTTGCCGTCGAGTTCGCCGTCGCCAACGAGAACAACGCCGTTTTTGTCAAACTGCAGGTCTACCCGGCCGAGGAACTTGCCCCATTCATTCGCCTGCACGATGACGGTTGGTGTACCGTGTTGATTGTCCGTCACCACTTCCGGTGCATTGAGCGTTGTATGGGTATGGCCTCCGACAATGAGGTCGATGCCTTCGACGGCCTCGGCCAGCGCCTGATCTTTAGCGTAACCCAGGTGAGACAAGGCGATGATCTTATCAAGCCCGTCCTTCTCCATCGCTTCAACCGTTGCCTGGGCCGAAGTCACCGCATCGCGGAAGACTACGTCTTTCCCTGGGCTGGACGTCTCGGCCGTATCCTCGGTCGTTAGGCCGAATACCCCGATCTTTTGGCCGTCAACCAGCAATGTCACGTATGGATATACCCCGTTATTTGCCGTCGTCTTTGGCTGATCGGTATCGATCACCGCCGGCTTACGAATCAGGTGCGAGATGTTAGCATCCTGACTAAGATCCACATTCGCGCTGACAAGCGGGAATTGCGCCTTGCTCACGAAATCTGCAAGCGTCTTGGTGCCTTGATCGAATTCGTGGTTACCGAACGTCATCGCGTCATAACCCATATAGTTCATGAAGGCCAGATCCGCCAGCCCAAACCATTTGGTGAAATACAGATCGCCGGAGAATACATCCCCTGCATCCAGCAGCAGGCTGTTCCCGCCTTCGCTTCGGACCTCCTGAACCAGCGTAGCTCGTCTGGCCACTTCCGCCAGATGCGCGTGGGTATCGTTGGTATGCATCACCGTTAACTTCCAAGGTTCTCCATCGGCTGAATCATCCGTTACCTTAACCGGCACTACCGCTGATCCGTAGCCATCCTTGCTCAGAACGGTAATCACGGCTTCCCCTGCGGAGACCGGCGTAACCAGGCCGTTCTGGTCTACGGCAGCTACCATTTCGTTGGAGGAACTCCAAGCCAGCTCGGTTGAACCGCCTTGGATCGGCTCCACGCTTGCCTGCAATAGTTCCGGTGCGCCGCCTGGACTCAGCTTCAGCGATGACTTGTCCAGCGTAATTTTGGTTACCTGGAGCTCCAGCAGGGCCACCGTTCCACTGACCTCATTAGCGACCAGCAGCAGCGGCCGTCCTGTCTTGCTGTCCGCGGCCGGAATAAAGTCCAGTCCCTCCGGGCCGGAATCCGACTCTATCCCGCCGTTAAAATTCCGTGTGTTGGTATAGTTCAGAAACGCAGGATCGGATGGATTCGTTACATCATACGTCATAACCCCGCCAATGCGCTCCAGTCCGACAAAAGCCAGCGTTTTCTGTCCGACCTTACCCACGGCAACATATTCCGGTTCAGGTCCTTTCTTGGCGCTGCGGCTGTCCAGATCGGTTTTGTCATTGCTGGCATTGAAATGATTCGGCAAGCGCTCGGCCGTAATCTTCTCAAAATCACTGCCGCTGTCGTACACCTGGGACATGTCGGCTGCATTCCAGATGGAGAATGAACGACCTCCATACAGATATAGTCCTTCAGTACCCATATCGCCGGCAACTTCAACCTTGTCATAGGTGGTTCCCTTGTCAGCCAAAAATTGAGCTGCCTGAGACAACGGATCCAGACTAGGCTTCATTTTGCCAATGTTGCTTTCATTGCTTCGGTCATCCCAGCCGGTAGCATCCCCTTCGTTCGCGGACAGGATATACTGCTGTCCGTTCACGCTATAGGTCGCAATTCCGTCCGGCATATACATGCCGTAAAAAGGAACGTTCTCAAACTTGATTTGTCCATCCTTCAGAAGGTCGAGCTGATTCTCTGGTTGATTGAAATCTTTATACCCGAGCCCTTTGACCGATTGAATACGCTTCGCGGCGATATCGACCACGGCGATTGCATTATTCTCCTGCAAGGCGACATATGCCGTCAGCTCATCCTCGGACAATGAGATGTATTCGGGTTCCAGATCACGAATCGCTTCAGCTTTGGTTCCGGTGCTGCGAATTTGCCCGTCCGCTTCCACAGGTCCGCGAATATGCACCTGATCGTCAATGATCGACGGGTCATCAAATTTCAGATGATTTGCTTCGCCTGATAAGGTGTCGATAATCGTAATGCTTCCTTCCGGATCAGGAGCGGTCTCCGTACGAGGCTCGCCTTCATCCGCCGTCAGGATATAACGGCCATCGGACGTATACTTGACCATGTCCGGCTGGATGCCGGTTTCAAAAGATCCGATCAAACCGCCGTCATAGTCGAGCACCAGGACCTTGCCGGCTTTCGTATGATCCTGCTCCTGTACAGCGACTACAACCTGCTTCGTCTTGGTGTTGATATCCACGCTGGTCAGGTCCCCATACAGAAAACCGTCTGTGCTTGCCAAGTCTTCCACATTAATCTGCTTGTCCTTCAGCAAGCTGCCGTCAGCGCCAAGAGACACGATATCGAGACTTGCCGGCTGGGTTGAACCATTGACTAGATAGAGCTTTCCATTATCTTTGTTGTACTTTACAATTTCCGCCACGCCGCCATCCTTATTGGAGGTACCTACCGAATAATGACCGATCATCCTCATGGCCAGCTTGTCAGCCACCGGATCTGGACGTTTCCCCAATACTTGCAATTTCACTAGCGACTGAGCGGTCGCAGGTACGGGTGCGCTATCCTGCACCGTTACCTCAACCGTATATTCACCCTCTTGACCAGGAGCAGGCGTACCCGTAATGAATCCTGTATCGGACGTAATGTCCAAGCCTGCCGGTAGACCCGTCGCCGAGAAGGTATAGGGCGCTTGTCCACCATACACATCAACGGTCACCGTGTATGCCTCTTCTGCATGCGCATCCGGAAAGATCTTATCGGTAATGCCGAAATCAACGGCAGCGATATCGATAGCTGCATCTTGGGATGCTGTTTCCGCGCTGGCCGTCTGGAGTATCTCCTGTCCCTCTTCAGCCATCACGGTGCCTGCCGAAAATAAAGAGGCTATCGTGATTTCCGCCGCCATCAACAGCGAGACTACTTTCATGCTTTTATGCTTCAACTCCATATCCCCTCTTCTATCCTTATTTAATTCCAAGTGTAAGGAAGAAGTGTTAACGCATGCTCAATAAAGGTGGCGGATTGTGTAAAAAGGACGATAGACAGCAAAAAAGCCGCGACATCCATGCCGGGCTTCTGCAAGCGGCAGCTGTGTCCGAGCTAACTGCCGCTTGAAATTACCTTCATATCTATTGTGATACTCCCCTTATCAGAACGAGTACCCGCATACTCATCGCCATTAATCAATGATTCCAAAATGCCTCATCGTAGCAATCGTTATCAATATACACCAACGTATGAACAGGATGGCCCACATGATCAGAGAACCCTGAATCAAACGCTCAACTATCCATTCCAGTTTTTTATTTGAGCTATGCCTGCGCCTCTGCTTAAATAACCATGCCGCGAATCCCTTGGAAATATTCCTGAAAGTCGTCTTCCGCTCTATGTGCGACTCCTCCCCTCATGATATCGATACTTACGAATATACTCCCGCCAAGGTGGGATTTTGAGTACTCATTTTTGTGAGGGCGTCTAATTGTCATTAAATATGATCTTATCACCCCTTTTGGAATATTTCACCAATTATTTGAATTAGCAAAAAACGCGATACGGGTTCCTCCCCGTACCGCGTCTTTTGAATGTCATCGTTTCCGTTTACTCCGCCTGGTAGCGCTCATAAGCGGCCTGGTAAACCTCCATGTATCGGTCCAGTCCCATCTTGTTGAGTGTATTCACATACTCATCCCATTGGCTGAACGAGGCCGAGCCGTTCACGAATTTCGCTTCCATTTCCTTAACGTAATCCTCGATATCTTTACCGATCGAGGTCATGACGTCCGTTTCCTCCAATGTAAAGTTAAAGTTGTACAGGATCTCCTTCACGGCATACGGCTCTGCCTTTTCGGCTGCGGCCATGGCGTTAGGTCGTGTCTCCGAGGCTTTAAACCATTTCTCCCGCACAAAGCCCGGATAGCTGCCACCGAGCCAAGTGAAATACTTGGCCAACGCCTGATCCTGCGTTAATCCATTTGGATTCTCCGTAATCTCCTTCACATACTCCAGCTGACCGTCAGCGTTCTTCGTAAATGTCTCGCCTTCTTTACCCATGAAATAGAACTGGGCGCCCTCATCCCCGTAGAAGTAATCCATCCAGCGGATCGTTGCTTCCGGATTCGGGTTCTTATCGGTAATCGCAAATGCACCTACGTGAACCATCGGCACTTTGACGTGGGAATAGAGCTGGTCACCATGCGGTCCCTTAAGCGCCCCGAGCCCGATGTATTCTTTGCGGCCCATCACCATCTCCGGATTCGGCACAATTGTAGCACCGAGCAGGCCTTCCTGCCCTTTGGCATTCAATGCGCCGCCCTCAATCGTGAAGATCTCTTTATCGAGCAGTCCTTCCTGGTGCAGCTTGTTTACGAACTGGAGCATTTCCTTATACTCCGGCAAAGCTTTGGTGAAGCGAAGCTTCCCTGTGTCCGGATCTATGTCCACCAATTTATGGCCAAGTCCGCTTGTGCCAAGTCCCCAAGAGCCTTTCAAGTGATCGATGATTCCGGTAATGCCTGCTGAAGCGAAAGGAATCTCATCATGCTTTCCGTTACCGTTTAGATCGGTTTCTTTTACCGCCTTCAAATACGCATAGAATTCTTCTGTCGTCTGCGGCTCTTTCATCCCGAGCTGATCCAGCCACTCCTGATTAATCCAAATCGGTGTACCAATCAACATGGAGAGCAGCGCAGGATCGTAGAAAGAAGGCAGGGAATAAATATTGCCGTCCGGCATCGTCAGGCCTTTTCGAATATCCGGGTACTCTTCCATCAGCTTTTTGAAATTCGGTGCGTATTTATCGATCAGATCATTCAGCGGTATAAATACTCCTTGCTCCCCATAACGGGTTAACTCTGCGGAGCTGACCCTTGCGGAGTAGAATACATCCGGATAATCTCCACCTGCCAGCGCTAAGTTCCGCTTCTCGGTCAGGGTATCGAATGGAATGAGGTTCCAGGTCACATTCACATTGGACATCTCTTGATAGGTTTTCCATACGAGCGTTTCCTCGAATTTGCTCCCGTTTGATGGCGACTTGCCCGTGAAGAACGTCAGATCGAGGGGCTCGTTCACAATCGGCATGCCGGTCTCGTTAAAATTGGCTTGCGGCGTCTCACCCTTATCCGTTGCACTTTCCCCGCTTTTACTACCGCAGCCTGCCAGCAATCCGGCTGCCAGTACAGCTGCCAATGTGAGTGAAGTCCATTTTCTCAACACCATAAAATTCAATTCCTCCTCATGAAATATCCGTAATCAACCTTTAATTGCACCAATCATAACACCCTTCACAAAATACTTTTGCAGGAACGGGTACAGCAGCAGCATCGGCAGATTCGTCACAATGACCGCCGCATATTTGATGGCTTCCGCGTCCATCAGACTTCGCGCCAGTGAATCATCACTGATATCCACCATCTCCTGCATCTGTCCCTGTACCAGAATCTCGCGCAGGAACAGCTGCATCGGATAATTAGCACGATCAGATAAGTAAATCAGCGCGCTGAAATACGAATTCCAGTGACCTACGGCGTAGAACAGCACCATCACGGCCAATATCGGTCCGGATAACGGGAGCACAATCCGCAGCAGTACCCGCATATTGGACGCCCCATCGATGAACGCTGCCTCCTGCATTTCCTTCGGAATGGAACTCTGGAAGAAGGTCCGCATGATGATAATGTTCCACACGGATACGGCCGAAGGTATAATGATGGCCCAAATCGTATCCAGCATTCCCAGTTCCTTCACCAGCAAGTAATTGGGGATCATCCCACCGCTGAAGAACATAGTAAAGACAATGATTAGTGTAAATACATGTCGACCCTTGAAATCAACCCTGGAGAGCGGATAGGCTGCCGCAATGGTCATCAGAACATTCAGCGCCGTTCCCGTCGTGGTATAGAGCAAGGTGTTCAGAAATCCTCGTACAAGCTCGGAATTAGCAAACAACCGCTCATATCCGACAAATGACAGCTCCTTGGGCCAGAGCCATACTTCCCCTCGCATGACCGTTTCTGGTGCACTAATGGAAGCAATAAGAACAAAAAATAAAGGATACAGTACAAGGAGCGTGATAAAAGATAGTATAATGTAAATAAATACTCCGGCTATTCGTTCACTTCGGCTTTGCGGCATACGCATCATTCCTCCTTACCATAGGCTGTTCTCGCTGACTTTTCGGGCGATCCGGTTTACGGTAATCAGCAGGATGAAGTTTACAACGGAGTTAAACAGGCCAACCGCAGCCGAGAAGCTGTACTGGGCACCCAGTATACCACTCCGGTATACATTCGTAGCAATGACGTCAGACGCTTCCATATTGAGTGAATTTTGCATCAGGAAGATCTTCTCGAAGCCGACGCCCAGAACGGAACCGATGTTCAGAATCAGCAGAATGGTCATCGTTGGAGCAATGCCCGGCAGATTGATATGCCATATTCGCCGGAACCAGCCTGCTCCATCCACCTTGGCCGCCTCATGCAGCTGCGGATCAATCCCGGCGAGTGCCGCCAAGTAGATAATAGAGCTCCAGCCCATACCCTGCCACACGCCGGACCATACGTAGATGCTCTTGAACCAGGAGGGCTCCGTCATGAAGGCGATCGGCTCTCCGCCGAAGGAGGTGATAATCGAATTGACCAGGCCGCTGACCGGCGACAGGAACATCATGATCATACCGACGACGACCACCGTAGATAAGAAATGGGGTGCATAAGTTACGGTTTGTACAAATCGGCGGAACCGGCCCGATCTGGCTTCATTGATCATCAATGCCAGGATAATCGGAATCGGAAATCCGACCGCCAGCTCATATAACCCGATGCCCATCGTGTTTTTGATAATGCGCCAAAAATAAAAGCTGTCAAAAAAGCGTTCAAAATGCTTGAAGCCTACCCATGGACTATCCATGATCCCTTTGTTCGCAATAAAATCCTTAAATGCAATCTGGACGCCATACATGGGTACATAATGAAATACAATGAAGTATAACAGAACTGGTGCAAATAAAGCGTACAGCTGCCAGTTTCTGCGAACCTGCATCATCCATCTTCGCCAAGCACTTTTCCTGCGAATGTTTGAATGCGCTTCCACGGTGTTTAGATGACGTTGTAAAATCGGCAATCCCCCCTCTTTCGTCTATGCGTCTTCGTGTGTCTTAAAGGTCCACGTCTGCATCATAAACGACCTGAACCCATTAGGGGTATTGACCATTTTAATGATGTCTCGCCTTTCATTGGATGGATGGGCAGAAGCGCCATTTTCCTAAAGCATTGCTTAAAATCTAAAATATTGACTATCCATTTTTTACGAACGATTAACATGAATCGGGCACAATCCTTAACACTTGTCCTATATAATGTTGTGAAACCTTGGACGTCAGAAAAATATAAAGGGGGGAAGGCTGTGAATTGGATCAGACATAAAAGCCGCAGTGTATTCTTTAAAATTTTTCTGAGCTTTCTGGCCATCATCGTGTTATTCGGATTGTTCTATACGGTCATTTTCCAACTCTTTAAGACCAGCCTGCAGAAAGAAATCATCGATACGAGCCAGCAGGCGGTTCACGATACGGCAGAGCGGTTCAACAACCAATTCAGCAGATTGCAGGTATTAATGTTCGATATATACAATCAATCCGAATTAATCGGCTTCAATAATCAGCTTCGCCACCAGGCCGGAAACGAAGTCAATTACTTGAAGGCTCGAGATGTGATGATGCAGATGCGGAGCGATATCTATAATCCGTTGTTCTTTCTGGAGGATACCCTGATTTATCTCCGGGAGTTTGATTTTGTACTGAGCAAATCCGGAAGCGGCGATGCTTCCTATATGTTCAATCGTTCCTATGCAAGCCCGAGGTATCCTTATTCGTTCTGGAGCAGCTACGAGGGCCATCAGGAATCCTTCAAACTTCTCCCTGCGGCAACTTATCAAATCAACAACGATTTGTCCGAGAAAACACTGATGCCTTTTGTCTACAAGCAGCCGGACAGTCCTTATGAGGTCATTGCCCTTATCGATATCGACAAGGCCGCTCAGTCCTTCTTCGGCGAATCCGATGATCGTGCACTCGCCATTCTGAATGACGAAGGCCAAGTGCTCTATATGCTGGGCTCCATGAACCAAGATCAGCTGCCGACGTTTGAAGCCGGACAGAAGGCCGTGCTCAAAGAGGGAACCTACTATTTTGCCGAAGCCGGGTCCGACGGACTGACCTATGTCTCGGCTGTGCCTTACAGCCATGTCTCTTCGCAGCTCAGCCGGTTGACCGGCGGTTTGCTGCTCATCTTCTGCCTGTCGCTTGGCGTGGCCCTTGCCGCTTCCTTTTTCCTGAGTCGCAGATTGCACAAGCCGGTGAAGCAGATTTTAACAACCGTGCTGAACAGAGCCAACAGTTCATCCATGCCGGAATCCGGAAGCATCACCGAATACGATCTGATCCAGAACCGGATTCAAGAGCTGTTCCGGGAGAAGGAAGAAATACGGGAGCGCATGAACAAGCATAAATCCGTTCTAACCAGTTACTCTTATATCAGTCAGCTGAAGAGCATCAATACCGATATTAGCGAGTGGGAGGATTTCCTGTCGGATGATGGAAGCTTCATCGTGGTACTGTATCACATCCGTTTCCGGATGAATCCGGTTTATGAGCTCCCCCTCCAGACCGATCAGGCGGTCCGCCATATGCTGGAACATATTCATCTGATCACGGCAGAACGCTATCCGGGATCCCACACGTTCCAGATCGAAAAGAATGAGATTGTATCCATCTTCAAACGGGAGGAAGCCGCCCGCCTGGAGGAACTGCTGCAGGAAATCAAGGACATGTTAAATGAGGAAAAGGAATTGTTCCTTGTCACCATCGCCGTCAGTTCCCAAGTGAGCCACTCGTCCGAATTCAATCAAGCCTACCATCAGGTCAAAGGACTGACCGCACAGGCACATCTCTTGGAGGAATCACAGATGGTAACCAAGCAGCGGGTCCTTCCAAACACTGTCAACCTAAGCCCGTCTCAGGAAAAAGGACTGCTTGACGCGCTGCAATCCGGCAGCGACAGCCGTTCCTTGCAAATCATCGATCAGGCGCTCGGGGCCATGCAGCGCAAGGAGGCCGGCATCTCGCAATTCCGTTTCTTCGCCGATTCGGTCGCTTCCAAGATTCTAAGTTATATGGAGACGGCCCAGATTGACAAAACATCTGTCCAATCCTTAAAGCAGTGGAGCGCAAGATTGGCAGAATGCCATTGCTTAACAGATTACCAGGGGGTATTCCGCCAGCTCGTCGAAGCCTCCTGCGCCCTCATTCGCAAGAAAAAGGATACTGGCGAAGAGCCGCTCATCGCCATGTTCATGAACATTATCCATAACCAGTATGCCGATGATCTGTCTCTCGACTATCTGTCAGCCAAGCTGAACCTGTCGAGCGCCTACCTCTCCGTCTATATCAAGGAGAAGACCGGTCTTAACTTCAGCGACCATCTGCTTGGCATCCGTATGAACAAAGCAAAGGAACTGCTGGCATGCACGGACTTGACCGTCAATGAGATCAGCCAGCGTGTCGGCTATCTCAACATTACCTCCTTCAACCGGACGTTCAAGAAGGCCGTCGGCATGACGCCGGGCGCCTACCGCAGGCAGCATGTGGTGCAGACCCATGCCAGCGGATCATGAAGGGTCGCTGTGACAAAAGAAAACCTTCTCTTCTCGGCATGGACCGGGCGTATGCCCGGCCATGTACGCGGAAGAGAAGGTTTTTTCGTTTTATTTTCGCCCACACGCTGAAATAAACGGATCTGTATTGATTTAATCGGCCTTCATGGTCTGGTCCGTTTGTACTTGCCCACTATGTCCCAGTCCCCTTAATTTCTGAGCAGAGAACAGCCGCTTGTTCCACCGCGTTAACCAGAGCAATATCCGGGCATCAATCAGCCTGTAGAACCCATGGGCCGTGACAGCGATAACCAGGAACGTGATGATCGTTGTAAGCAGCACGTTGGAGCCATAGGTTAGAAGCGGGCTAAGAAACAGAAATATAAAGCTCCCTAGGGAACAAATAACGGTGAAGTGCACAAGGTACAACGAAAAAGAGACTTTACCCAAATAAGCAAAAAACCTGTGGCTGAATATCGACTGCATTCGGTTCGAATTCAACAGGACCCCTAGGATGAGGAAGGATCCGATAACATGATAGAACACAAAGAAATTAAAATCGGAAGCTCCCCATTGAAGAAGCGAATAAATCGTTCCTTGCGGTGCGACATAGGGATAGGAGCCTGTGTAAATACCGATACAGAGAAGCAGGATATGGATCCAGGGCCGATGGATAGATGCCAGCCAGTCCCTCCCGCTATTCTTTACATCGCTGAGCAGCATGCCCAATATAAATCCCAGGTAATAGGAATCGATGAATACGCAGATAAGGACGGCATAAACGGCATAACGAATCCCATGACGGCCACAAGTTACTAGAATAACAAAAATCAGAAATGATCCAAACAGCTCGTAGGTCATCGTCCAAAGCACGGGATTGTATTGCGATCCATACGTGAAAAAGGTATGAAACAGGCTTTCCTTCAGCATGACCAACAGATTGGCGTCAGCAGCAAACGGATCCGGCATCGAAGATAACGTCACTCCGCGTATATTGTCGTACGCTCCGAGATCCAGAACGAGAATCAGATAAGCAAGCAAAACGGACACCAAGGCGGGTACGGCCAAACGAAAATAGCGGCGAATGGCAGACGAATAAATGACGAGCCTGTCCCGGGTTTGAAAAAATCGATAGCTGAGCACATATCCGCTCAACACAAAAAACAGACAGACCGAGAAGTTGCCGTTAAACAGCAGATTGAACGGTGTTCGCGCGGCAATCCCCTCGAAAGCGAAATGCTCGATCTCCTTCCTCCCCTCAAAAACAGACGGTGCAAACACCTGAAAAAAATGAGATACGACCACGATCAAGGCAGCTAAACCTCTCAAACCATCCAAATATACAATTTTCATAACAACCCCACGTTCCCCTAGAAATAGGATGTTTACGAATGCGAAACATATTTCAAAGGGCAGGAAGAGGAATGCTGTACACGATTTGTTTTTCAGGGATAATCATCTTTAAGAAAATAGCTGACACCTAAATTGAAAGCGTTTTCTTAATTCTGAAGGAAATCAATAGGGGAGGGTAAAACATTGAGTATTTATTGGAGTCAGGTGGATCTTGAAGAACTAACTGGATCAGGTGTCGTTTATTTTAACTCAAAGATGGAAATGTTGGAAGGTCTTCCGTGCAAAATGTATAAATTGACCTATCAACAGAGCTTATGGACGCATTGTCATGATTATTTTCAGATTTGGTATGTGGCGAAAGGGGGATTCCAACACACCGTCAATCAACAGGCGTACGAGATCTCCAAAGGCGATATTTTTGTTATACCTCCATTTACCTTGCACAGTGTCAGCATTTCACCCGAAGAGGACATCGAGATTTACGGATGCGAATTTATGCCTGCCTTTGTGAACGAGAGATTTCAGGAAATGCCAACAGATCATGCTTTTTTCGATGTGGCGTTCCTGGAATACTTTTTGCGCAAGGAAATGAACGCCCAGGCCAAAATAACGCTGGACACCGTTACCGACGTAACGGTCCAAAATGTCTTGAAGGACATGCTGATTGAATACGAGAGACGTACCCCTTTTTTTCAAATAGCGCTCAAGGCGAAGCTGCTTATCCTCCTCTCGATTCTGGTACGGCAGGTCAACGGTGAACTGCTCAGAGAAGGATTCGAGAAATCAGAGAAATACCGGGGGATCATGACAAGAGTCGTTGATCACATCCATAACCACTACCAGGAAGATATGAATATAAATGATCTATGCACCCTATCGAATTTATCAAGGTCCACGTTCTGCATCCTCTTCAAAGAATGGACAGGCAAAACATTCAACCGGTATCTCACCGACCTGCGGATTCTACAAGCCATGATGATGCTGAAGCAGCCGGAGTTAACCGTCACGGATGTTTGCTACTCCACCGGTTTTAATGAACTCTCCTATTTTTGCAGAATCTTCAAAAAATACACGGGCATCTCCCCCACCGACTTTCGTAAACAAGCGATCAAATAGAACGTTCAATGCCATACGATAATCCTATTTTTGAACACGATAGTGAAATGAAATGATTTTATTACATGCTACGATATCCATAATTCTTACAAATAACTGGATCAGGGCCGGTTGTTTAGTCAACTGTTTTGGGGAGGGAAATTAATAGAACTTTGATTACGCTACACGGATTGTACACGATAGCTCAAGGGGAGGAAGAGGAATGAGTAAGAAGAAACATTGGATCTGGAGCCTTATTCTATTGTTCTCTATCGCAACAGGATGCTCAGGCGGCAATGCGCCGCAATCAGGCAGTGATGGTGACAAGCCATCCGATCATCCACCTGCACAGGATGCCGTAACGCTCGACTTCTGGTACGGATGGACCGGACCGGAAGCGGAAGCATTGGAACGATTGATTGCCAAGTGGAACTCGGCCAATCCCGACATTCAAGTAAAGGGTCTGTCCCAAAGCGACTATCAGAAACAGCTTACCGCGATAACCGGGGGCAATCCTCCGGACATCGCATCCCAATTTGGACAAAATGTCGTGCCGTGGGGGCTGCGCGGCGCCATGATGCCGCTCGATGATTATATAACGAAGGACGGCTTGGATCTTAAAGACTTCGTGCCGGCTGCCCTAAGCACGTCCCAGCATGAAGGCAAGACGTATGCAATCCCGACGGCCATGCATGTATCCATGCTGTTCTACAACAAGGATATATTGCAGGAAGCCGGCTATGACGGTCCGCCGGAAACGATAAGCGATTTGAAAGAGTATATCAATAAGCTGAGCGTCGTCGAGGATGGCGGGCGCCTCCAGCGGCTCGGACTGTGGCCCGGCATGGATGCGTATACGTTCAGCTATGCCTTCAACGGATCGCTTTATGATGAAGCGACGCAGCAGGTGACCCCGGACCATCCCGGGATTCAATCGGCCATTAAGCTCTCGAAGGAGATCTGGGATCAATACGGTTCCGATAATCTGGATCGATTCTCTTCCGGACTTGGCCAATACATGTCGGCACAGAATCCGTTCTTCTCGGGCAAGTATGCGATGACGATTGACGGAGAATGGCTGCCCACCTTCATAAAACAATACGCGCCTGATCTGAATTATGGCATTGCCCCGATTCCTTATGATGAGAACAACCCGGAATTTAAAAACTCCGGAAATGTGACTACCAGCGTATTCTATATCCCGAAAGGCGTCAAAAACCCGGACGCTTCCTGGAAATTCATCAAATGGATGACCGAGCCGGAGCAAATGGCCGAATTTACGGCTGCCCTTGGGAATCTCCCGACGAGGAACTCTGCCTTCTCCAATCCACTCTATGAGGATGTGCCCGGGTTCAAGGAATTCCTGGACTATTCGGGAAGCGAGAACCTGAAGTCCTTCCCGGCTTCTTCCTACGCGAATGAGTACATGACGGAATTCAGCGCGCAATATGATGCTATTCTCCGAGGTACCGTCAGCATGGAGGAAGGCTTGGACAAGGTAAAGGCAAAGATTCAGCCGCTGGTGAAATGATGAGCTGAGCAGGCTCTGTCCAATGAAGTGCTGTATTGGGCGGAGATGCATACTAAATACTTAAAGTGCGTGTTCAAAAAGGTCGATTTTCAGCACCGAAGCTTATGCTTTCGATGTGCGTTTTTTCAAAACGCTTCAGTTGGATGAAGCTTAGGGACGTAAGGAGCGGAGCGTACGTTTTGGGTACGTGAGCACCGAAAGGCCCGGCTGAATTCAAGATTCGATGCCGAGTTGCTTCSTGTTAGATATAGAATTTATGAGTTATCAGTGGAACTGATGAAATTCTATATCGCAAGAAAACCTACCTATGCATCGCGGTCGCTCATCCTTGAAGTGGCCTCGATAGAGGTTTTCTTATCAAAAGCGGACTTTTTGAACAACCTCTTAAAGCGGAAGGAGAATCGCGAAGATGAAGGTCACCACAGCAGCCAATCAACGAAAACGCGTATCAGGCTGGTCCAGGAAGGAGCGTCATTATGTATTCCTTGGCCTGGCGTTCGCTTCTCCTTGGATTATCGGCTTTCTGGCTTTTACGGTCTACCCGTTCTTCGGTTCGCTCTACCTGAGTCTGACCGAATACGATTTATTCAGCCCTCCCAAGTGGGTAGGGCTTCAGAATTACGAGTTAATCTTTGCAGATGACCGCTTTTATAAGTCGCTCGGTAACACCTTTTTCATGGCGTTCATATCCGTGCCGATCACGCTGGCCGTCTCTCTGCTGATTGCCATGATGCTCAATTTCAAAGTGAAAGGAATCAATTATTACCGCACCATCTTCTACCTTCCATCCGTCATACCCATCGTTGCAAGCGCTCTCTTGTGGACATGGATGCTGAACCCCGACTTCGGTTTGGTTAACATGGCACTTCGCACCCTGGGTTTAACAGACCCGGCGTGGCTGCTGGATCCCCGCTATACGAAACCGTCTCTTATCCTGATGAGCCTATGGGGATCAGGTGCAGGCGCATTAATCTTCCTGGCCGCCCTTCAAGGCGTGCCGAGGCAATATTATGAAGCGGCTCAGGTGGACGGAGCGAACTGGTGGTACCGGTTCTGGAAGATCACGGTCCCTGCCCTGTCCCCCATTATTCTTTTTCAGCTCATCATGGGGTTGATCGGTGCCTTTCAAATCTTTACGGAGTCTTATATTCTGGCCGGAGGCAAGGTGGACGGAAGCGGCTCTTTGGGCGGGCCGGAGCAATCGCTGCTGTTCTACGCGGTCAATTTGTACCAGGAAGCCTTTGTCTTTCTGAAGATGGGTTATGCCTCGGCGCTCGCCTGGATTCTGTTTATCATTGTGCTGCTGATTACGTTCATCCTGTTAAAAACGTCAGGCCGCTGGGTCTATTACGGAGGTGATTAATATGGCTGTCAGGCTGCGAGTGATCATACCGCATTTGGTCCTTCTTCTATTCGCTGTGATCTTTCTGTTTCCATTCGTATGGCTGGTGATGACCTCGTTGAAGACGCCGGAAGAGATACTCGAGTTCCCGCCGAGCATCTTCCCGGAGACGTTTCAGTGGTCGAATTATAAAGAGGCGCTTTCAGCTATTCCCTTTACCCGCTACATGATGAACACGTTTCTGATTTGTATGGTGAATATCATCGGTCAGCTATTCTCTGCACCGCTGGTAGCCTACTCGATTTCCCGCATTCCTTGGAAGGGCCGGAACATCATCTTTACCATCGTGGTGGCGACCATGATCCTGCCGGCGCAAGTGCAGATGATTCCGCAGTACATCATCTTCACCAAGCTCGGGTGGGTCAATACGATCATGCCGCTTACCATCGGCGCATTCTTCGGGGCACCGTTCTTCATCTTTTTGCTTCGGCAGTTCCTGCTTGGCGTACCGACCGAATTGTCCGAGGCAGCAAAGATCGATGGGGCTTCGGAGCTGCGAATATATGTCAAGATCATCATGCCGATCCTGAAACCGGCATTGGCCACCGTCGCTTTGTTTTCTTTCGTCTGGTCGTACGTGGATTTCATGGGCCCGCTCATTTATCTGAACGATTCAGCAAAATGGACCATCACCGTCGGCCTGCAAAGCTTTCAACAGGACCACGGGGCGCAGTGGGAAAAACTGATGGCGGCTTCCACCATCATGGCGATTCCCATGATCCTGATCTATTTCTTCGGACAGAAGTATTTCATGAAATCGGGATCGGCGTTAACCGGGTTCAAATAAGCTGAACCTTCTCGGAATGGATGCCTTCTCTTCCATAGTGGCTCGGGGTCCTTTAGACCGGCTATGAACACGGAAGAGAAGGCTTTTTCACTTCCAAATCGAAATAAGGATATAGGGAAGAAACCTATATCAACAAACCCAAAGGATGAGAATAATGCCTCTTCGTATCACGGCCATGACCGAAACGTACGCCGATCAAATTATGCAATGGAGCTATGAACCTCCCTATGACTTCTACAATAACGAGCCGGATGAGGAGTTTCGGAAAGAACTTCTGGAGTGTTCGTATTACGCCATACTGGACGAGGAAGGGCAGCTCTTCGGCTTTTGCTGTACAGGCTCATCAGCCCAAATTCCGATCGCAATCCCGTTAGGTGCATATGACGAGGATCTGCTGGATTTGGGACTTGGCATGAAACCGGAATTGACCGGACAAGGCCGGGGAAAAGAGTTCCTCTCGTTCGTGCTGGCATCCATCGCTGAATTTCACAATCGCCAATCGTTTCGGCTGACCGTTGCCAAATTCAATGAACGAGCCATTCGCTTGTATATCCAGCTGGGCTTCTCGGAAGTTGCAACGTTTGATTATGGCGGCACTACGTTCATAACGATGATCAAGAAGCCGGACTTTGGATCGTAAAATAAAGAGGGTAATCCCGCTGCGGGATCACCCTCTTCTTCATCATTAGCCAATATCGCGTATTCCCGGGTTAGGTCATATCATCCGAAGAATAGTCGCTTTCCACTCCAGGCACTGGAATGCTCTGCCGATATTAACTCCTATTCAATCGCGATATATACGTCCACCACAATATTCGCTGGATCAAACTCCTGCATGTCATAGCGTTCGTAATCCCCGGTATACGTCCTTTTATCGGCTGATTGCTGGAAATAACTCCAAATTTCATGCCACACCTGCGGAACGACTTCCATCAAAGGGCCGCGTCTTGTCCGAAATACCATGTACTTGGCTGCCGGGACGGACGCCTGCTGCAGCTCCTCCGTAGAAGCCGCAACTGCCACAGCTTCATCCATCCTGTTGCCGATAATGAAGGTGTACGCCCCGGATGCATCGCTCTCGTAATCCGTGTACAACGCATAGATGGCTTGATCCTTATCAGATAATTGCGTCTGCAACCCTCTTTGGAAATACCGGTCCCATAACTGCGGTATTTTGCCTTGCGGTCCTGCCTCCGCTTCGTTCGTCGTTCGAACGCCGACACCCTGAATGAACATGGCGGGTCTAGTCTCGACCCATCGTTCACTTTGATTCTGCTGTTGACTATGACTCATATGTTGTTTCCTCCTTGAGATGAATATATTTCTATTCTAAAGAGGTAACGTGGACATCTATCTGTCCTGGTTATCGTATCGCTGCATAATCAATTGCGCTCTACGTTTCACTTCCTCCGCCGCTTCGCCCGGCTGCTCAATCAGCACCTGATCCCCAAAGCTTAGAATCATGCTGTAAAACCACTCATCCAATTTGTATAACACTCGAACGCGTAAAGAGCCGTCCGGGTTGACGGTTACTTGTTCGGGCGGAAAAATATCCGCCACCCGCTGACGGGCGGCGGCTTCGAATAGCAGCACCGTCTCCTGCTCCAGCGCATTCGACCAAGAGGAAACCCATTCCAAGCGTTCCATGCTCGGTAACATTCTTGTCTCCGAAGTCTCATCCAGCATCTCGATATGCTGCATGCGCGATAACCGAAAAATCCGATGGTCTTCCCGCTCCAGGCAAAAGGCTTGTACATACCAAATATTGCCCTTCAGAATCAGGGATGCCGGTTCAATGGTTCTTCGCTCCGCGTTGCCCCGGCTATCGATATATTCCATCACGACCCGGCGCTTTTCTTGAATAGCCTTTTTGAGCAGGCCCACGGCGGGTTTCAGTCCTTGACGCTGTCCCCAAGGCTGAAAGTCCATGACCACCGGTTCCCTTTGATATTCATCGCCAAGCCCCTGCTCTACCCTATGCAGCAGCGATTTTACCTTCTCAAGCAGCATGCCCATCTGCTGATCCTCCAGTGCACTACTCATCCCTTTAACCGCTGTAACCAGCGCACTCATCTCCTCGGCGGACAGCCAGTACTTGTCGATCATATAATGCTCCATAATTTCAAACCCGCCGGATATTCCCTGGTGGGCCACAATCGGGATCCCGGCTTGGCATAGCGTATCCATATCGCGATATATGGTTTTGCTTGATACTTCAAACCGATCGGCCAACTCCTTGGCGCTCAGTCTCCCCCGGTTCAGAAGCAGGACGGTTATGGCTAATAGCCGGTCTATTTTCATTGCACGCGATCCTTTCATTCTCGATCATTTCAAGTTCTTCCTTAACTCAAGCTTAACAGATTCGGCATATGTTCATGCAACCGTTAGGTCAGGTTCAATTGCTCGTTAGCCCGTTATGCTACAATGATAAGCACGGCAAGCAAGTCGGAAGACGGGATGAAACGAATCCTTCCCGAGCAACGTAGACATACATATAAATGCGAAGGACTGTTCGAATCTTAAACATCAAGGAGGAACATACATATGGACAATCGGCTTGACGCTATGCGCAGATGTCACCCGGACTCCGTAACGATCTCCCGCATCACGGGTTTCATTACGGATGGAGTGATCCTGCTCGCTGCTGCAGCTTATCTGATCATCGCCGCTATATTCGGGTGGACCCTGATACCGGGCTGGATCACCATCGGACTGCTGGTTCTCGGAGCCTGGTTTACTTGGGCCGTGCCCTCTTTCACCTACAAACAATTCGGCTTCAAGGTAAGCGAGGAAGAGTTGGAGCTTCGCTCCGGCTGGATCTGGCTCAGTGACACCCTTGTCCCGATGACGCGTGTACAGCATGTGGAGCTTGAGCGGGGGCCGCTCCTTCGTAAATATGGTCTAGCCAAGGTAAAGGTCGTTACCGCCGCAACGACTCATGTTATTCAGGCGCTCAAGCTGGAAGAGGCAGAGGAACTGAAAAAACAGATCGGCGAGCTGGCTAAAGTGGTGGATCACGATGAATGAACCGACAAGACTGCACCGGCTGTTCATCCTGTTCCCGCTCGTAGGCAGCGTAAAATCACTCATTCCCATCGCCGCTCTCGTATCCATCAAATTCCTTAACGGAAAATCGCTGCGCGATATCCCCTGGTATTGGCTGTCCGCCGTCATCGTCATCCTGGTCTCGCTTCTGCTTCTGTACGGGTATCTGAAGTGGAAACGCTTCGTCTATACGTTAGAAGAGGACAAAATCCTCATCCGTCGAGGCGTTCTGTTTCGTGAGGAGTTGTCCATCTATACAGGCCGCATTCATTCCATGAATTTGGAGCAGCCTTTGTTGCAGCGAATACTGGGACTCACCCAGGTCCGAATCGAAACGCCGGGCAAAACGGAAGGCGGCGGCATACTGCCTGCCATCACCAATAGCGAAGGCGAACGGCTGCAGCGCTGGCTGCGCGAGCAAACCCGAACAAGGCAGACGGAACGGGAGGTTCGCCAAGCTCATGAAAGTTCCGACCCATCCGATCAGAGCTTTCCCGCTCCGAGCGAGAGGGCAGCTGTTCAAGCGTCGGAAACCCGAGAGAATCACGAATCCATTCAACCGTCGAATCAGAACATGGCATACGGAAGCGATCCATTGACGGGTTCCGATTTCGGCGCTACTGCCGGGAGAGATACCGCAGACGATCCTGGGACGGCAGAGGAAGAACGCAGCACGCTGCTCCAGCTATCCTCGGGACGCCTGCTCATTGCCGCGCTCTCCTCGCCCAATCTGTCTCTGGCTTTAGCCTTTGTAGGCGGTATTTTATCTTTTGCCGATGACCTGCTCCCGGATCAAATGTACCAATCGCTGTTTCAATCGGCAGGGAAGCTGCTGCCCGGGAGCTGGATCAGCATTGCCGCTGTGGCGCTCATCATATCCTGGCTGCTCTCCGCCGTGCTCTACACGATCAAATATGCGGGATTTACCGTCGAGCGCATCGGGAAACAAATCTCGGTCAGCTGCGGTCTGCTGGAGAGAAAAAGACTGCTCTTCTCTCCCGAACGAGTGCTGGCCATTACCGTGAAAGAAGGCGTATTCCGGCGCTGGTTCGGTTACGCTGAAGTGAAGGTTCATGTGCTTACGTCCGAGTCCGACAAGCATTTCATGCTTCATCCTCTACTGAAGACCGTAGATATTCCAGCGCTGCTGGATCGGGTCACGCCTCAATTCAGCGCTCAGCCTATTACCGCTTCGCCGCCGCCCCGCGCAAAATGGATGTACCTGCGGTGGAAGCTGGCTTTTGCCGCGATCGTTAGCGGCGCATGCATTTGGTATTTTGACAAACTCGGTTTGTTATCGCTTCTGCTCCTCCCGCTCTCGTTAGCTTGGGGACTCCTTTCGCACCGGGATTCCGGACTTAATGTAACGGACAAACAGCTGACGATCCGCAGCCGTTTCATTGCGATGTCCACCAGGTATATACGCCGGCCGCAGATTATCGCCATGGAGGTCAGCGGCACCCGCAGACAGCGAAGAAGAGGACTCCTGTCTCTGCAGGTGAAGATGATATTCAGCGAGATCAACGAAAGCTTAAACGGCATGGATCAGCGAGAGATCGAGGCGGTTCGGGCTTGGTTCCAAAAGAAAAAGGGCGAGACCTCCGCATCTGCAGAACGGAGTGGTCCCGCCTCATCCATTGAGCAATTATAACCGTTTGCCCTCCGTTCTTCCTGAACGGCCAAAGCCTGACAACCGGTAAACCAGCAGGGTTATCCCGAGAAATACGCCGTATACCCCAATGGTTATCATGATGTGGGAAGGGTCGGTCATCAGATGATCGCCTACCATCGAGAACAGCAGCATGGCTGGGATCTTGCCTAGCGCGGACGCGATGCTGTAAGATGCGAACGTTACCTTGCTGAGAGCCGCGTACACATTGATGACAATGGAAGGAATAAACGGAATCAACCGGGTAAACAGGATGGTCATAAAGGCGTTCCGTTCGAACATCGTTGTCACTTTTCCCAGCCTGTTATAACGGTAAAGCACCCGGTCGCCCCATTCCTGAAACCCGTATCGGATGAATATAAACATGAGGATGGAAGCAGCGGTAGAGCCGACCCAAGTGACGATTCCGCCGATAACCGGCCCGAGGGCGGCACCGATTACGCCTCCTACCACCGGATAAGGGATCACCGGAAACAAGGCCATGATGACAGCCATGAACATGATCAGCGTCATACTGTCTGTCGATCGAATCCAGACCAATATGGTATCTCCATAAAAATACACAAGACCACCTATGGCGGCGTAAACCAATGCCATTCCTAATTTCTTGAACATACACCACACTCCAGGTCGTAATGCACCTATTGTATCACGCAGCATGTCCATTGGAACAAACGCAAAAGAGACGCCCCAAGGCTATAAGCCGGGGTGTCCCTTTACCTGATGCGGGCCAGTCCGCTCTCTAAAGCGACTTCTTACTTAGGGAAGTAAACCAACCGTTAACCAGTAAGGATGCAAACTCACGGTTTGTTCGGTTTCCCCGGTGGGTTCACCGGAGGCTTTCCAGGCTTACCATGATGTTTCACTTTCACCGTGACCGGTTTGCTTGCGGCACTCTCGTTATGCAGACGATCGACAGCCGTCACAACATACGTGTAAGTTTGTCCCCCCGCTGCGGTATGATCAACAAAGAATTGCGTCTTATCGGCGGTTTTTCGGAGAGTTCCTAACAAATGCGACGGATCTTGAACACTGCCGGCGCCTCTGCCATCAAAACGATAGACCGCATAATACGTCTCGTCATCTGTCGACTTCCAGCTTAGCTTCACACCATCCTGCTCGTGATCAGCCTTGGGCTTCTTGGGCGCTGTCGGCGCTTCAGAATCGATCCAAGGCATCGCCGGGATCAATGCCGGATATCGATACAGATCGTTCTTAAGTCTGTCGGTAAATCCGAGCGCATTATCCTTAAACCATTTGGAACTGAAGTACATGCTGCCCCGGACTTCCTCAAAGTTGCGGTTGTAATGGATCTGGTTCGGCATCTCTTCGGGATTGGACCAATCGGCATTCGACCCGATTTTGTATACGGCTTGTCCGCTGTATAGATGAACATTCCTGCCGGACACAATCGCGCTCCACCAATCGATCAGCTTATCGTAAGCGGCAGCGGAATAACCGATATTCCAATAAATCTGAGGCGTGATATAGTCGATCCACTCTTCTTCAACCCATTTCTTCGAGTCGGCATAGATGGCATTGTAACTCTCGAGACCATTGGTTTCAGAGCCGGTCGGATCGCTGGATTTATTTTTCCAGATACCAAACGGGCTGATGCCGAATTTCACGTAGCTCTTCTCGGCCTTAATAGCTTCGTTCACCTTCTGAATGAATTGATTGACGTTATTTCTTCTCCAGTCGCCCTTATTCGTGAAAGAGCCTTTGTACTGGTTAAAGGTGTCCGTATCCGGGAAATCCACGCCGGTTACGGGATACGGGTAGAAGTAATCGTCAAAATGCACGGCGTCGATGTCGTAATTCCGAACGACCTCCATAATCCCGTCGATGATAAACTGCTGTGCCTCCGGTATCCCCGGGTTGAAATACAGCTTGCCGCCATAAACTTCGACCCACTCCGGATGCTGCCTGGCCGGGTGGTCTGCCACAAGTTTGTTGACATCTCCTTGAAGACTGATGCGGTATGGATTAAACCAGGCATGAAACTCCATGTTCCGCTTGTGGACTTCCTCCAGCAGGAATGCCAGCGGATCGTACCCTGGATCCTTGCCCTGAACTCCCGTCAGCCATTCTGACCATGGCCCGTAGTTGGACGGGTAGAATGCATCCGCCGTCGGCTTGATCTGCATAATGACCGCGTTCATCCCCGCATCCTCCAGCTGATCAAGCAGGCTGATAAACTGCTGTTTCTGCAGATCCGGATCGGTGACTCCTTTGGCGGGCCAGTCAATATTGTCGACGGTTGCAATCCAGGCGGCTCTCATCTCGGTTTTCGGATGCTCGGCGGCTTTATTCACCGTAATGTAGAGTGAGCTGGTCTTTCCTTGGAATGTGGCTGTTACTCTAGCGGAACCTATTTTCAAGCCGGATACCACTCCTTTATCGTCGACAGCGGCTACACTCGGATTACTGCTGGTAAACGTAACACCTTCCGTTATGATCACCGGCTCCTCCATCCAGGAGTAGGTTGCGGACACCGCCGTCTCGAAGGAGTCTCCAACCGTAACCGCTGTAAGACCTTGAAGTTCGATGCTCTGCAGAACCGGAACCGGGTCCGTCACCGTAATGGCATGCTGTGCGGTTACTCCGCGGTACATTGCTGTAATGCCTGCCGTTCCCGCAGAAACTGCGGTCAATTGACCAGCTTGATCTACCGATACAACGCCCGGTTGATCGCTTGCATAACTAATTCCTTCAGTCAGCCATACAGGATCCGTCTGGTTTCCGTAGACGGAGTAAACCACGCTGGTTCTCATTTTTCCGGTAAGACTGGTCTCCATATGCAGCGGCCCGGATAACAGCAATTCTCCAGGGGCTGGCACATCCTGCGTAATATGAAGCTCATACTGAGATTTTGGCGCATCTCCGTATTCAGCCGTTATGGTTACCGTTCCCGGCGCCAATGCTTCAATGGTGTCGTATGTAGCGCCTGTCACCGTAGCGATGTTGTCGTCACTGCTGGTGAGTTTCACGCCGGTTGTTAATAATGCAGGTTCCGTTTGTCCTTCATAGGTTGCATATACTTGGGGTTTCACCGTTTCTCCAACGCCCATGGGCGTCAGCCCGCCAATGTCGAGCCCGTACACCTGGGAACCCGTATAGAATGCGGACAGCCTGTCGAAGTATACGGTGCCTTTGTTTTTATTCGTATCTTTTAATTCGGTGATATAGATTTGATTCACTTTGAGAGGAGCCTTGATGGTAGAGGGAACGTTAAATTTGACGTATTTCCAGCCCTTCCAGCTAAAACCGGAGGTAGACGTTAAATCCACGGCATGCTTGCCGCCGGAGGAATCCTGAAGCTGGGCCCGGAGCCAATGATTCCCGCCATCGCCGTAAATCCATAAACCGAGGGCAGTCGGTGAACCGGGGACGCTTCTGCCGGTAGAACCGTCCGGGTCTTTGAAGTTGAGATAAGCTGCCGAGGTGCCGGATTCGCTGCCCACAAAATCATAAGTTAGAGCTGCAGCGTGATGCCCGTAATAGATTGGCTCCGGCCTCCCCACTATATCCAGCTGGGCCTTCCCCCTTGCAGAGGATGCGGACAAATTTGTTACCGATTCAAAATCTTCCATAACGACCGCCCTTGGTTCTCCGGTGCCTGCGTAATCATCAACGGAATAACCCCAAGCAGAAACAGCCGAGCTGAACATCACGGCTAATGCCAGCGTCACGGATAGGATCGACTTACTTCGATAGACACGCCTTTTGATTATCATTCACGAATTCACTCCCTTTAGTATGAGTGCTTGCTATCCAAACTGAAGTCCAATTCCAAGCGAAATTGGCTGCAGCTCACCTCCTGTCGATCTGCTGTAGTAGATGATCATGATGGTCTGTACATACATGTTCATCTCTATCTCTATCATATTGAAATTTTATTTCAAATTTCAATAGTTTTAATAAAATTTAATTTTATAAATCAGGCAGGAATTAAGCTGTCCATGACGTAGCAATCACAAAAAAGAAGCCAACACGGGGCAATCCCCCGTATCGGCTTCATAATTCATTCAGTTCACGTATTCAAGAAGTCCGATAATCAGCGTCACGGCTTCCGCTCGTGTTGCGAATTGCTGTGGTGCGAAGTGATTGTTACCCACACCGCCCACAAGTCCTGCATCAACCGCAGTCGCAATATACGGCGCAGCCCACTTCGGAATTTCCTTCGTATCTTTAAAGGTCAATTCCGCTTCCGAGTCGGGATTCATTCCGCTGGCACGAACGATCATCGCTACCAGCTCGGCCCGGTTCAGCGGCTTATGCGGACCGAAGGAGCCATCCTTGTAACCGCTGATAATGCCTGCTGCCACGCCTTGCGCTACAGCATCCTTGGCCCACGAAGGAATCTTGCCTGCGTCCGTGAACATAAGCTTAGTCCCGCCTTCGGTCAGATGCAGCGCGCGGCCCAGCATAGCCATGAATTCAGCCCGCGTAACCTGTTGATTTGGCCTGAAGGTTCCGTCCCCATACCCGTTGACAAAGCCTGCTGCCACGGCCTTATCGATGGCTGATTTGGCCCAGTGCCCTGCAGTATCCTTCAGCGCCGGTAGATTCCCATTACCCGAATCCGTACCGGGGTTGCTTCCAGGCTGAGAACCTGTTTCCGATCCGTTACCCGGGTTCGTTCCATTCCCGGCACCTGAACCGTTCTCCGAGCCTGATCCTGAGCCGGAACCAGGATTATTGCCTGAACCAGAGTTGCTTCCTGATCCTGGATTGGATGTGCCAGGACCCGGATTCGGTGTTCCTGGACCTGGAGTTCCTGGATCTGGATTTGGCGTTTGAACATCCTTCTTTACGATACCGAATTGATCAATGATAAATGGCTGTGCACCATTGAGGTTCTGATCAATTTCATAGCTGACCGCGGTCAGCTTACCGCCATCGATCGTAATACCAACGAAATTTTGGACCTGGCTGCGTTTCGGACGCCGGTTATCGCTCGGATCCGGTCCGTATTTGGCCGCATGATTTTCTTCCGCGCGTTCAAACAGTCCGTAGTATGCATCTCCAAGCTTCTCGTTCGGATTCTTATAATAAACTTTCGGTCCTGCAGTTGCCGGAATCAAATAGATTGTACCGTCAGGATTCACCGAGTATTCCAGCTTCTCACCGTTTAGCATCTCCGTAATCTTCTCCGGCTCTGCCGCTTTGCCGTCAGCCTTGATCGGTTTGGTACGGGCATAAATATGATCATGACCCTGCAATACAAAATCAATGCCGAGCTCTGCCATTATCGGAGCAATCTTGGAGCGGACGCCATTAGCACCCATAATATCAGAGTCCGTGGCATGATTCGACGTGGTGTACGGACCTTTATGAATATTGACGATCACCCACTCCGCTCCGGCTTTTTTAGCCTTCTGCACATCTTGTTTGAGCCATTCCACCTGCTCGACAGAGAAATTATCGTATACGTCCGAGTCCTCATTGGAATTCAATACAACGAAATGCGCGTTGCTGTAATCGTATGAGTAGTACGCTCCGGTCTCGGTTGCCGAATTATCCGGCTGCTGTACATTGAAATGCTCGATGAAAGCGTAGTTTTCATCCTCGTGGTTACCTGCAGATGGCACCAGCGTCGTACGGAGCAAGCTTTCCTGCGAATGACCTAATAGCCAATTCCACTGTTCTTCCTTGATGCCCTTGTCTACAATATCGCCGTTATGGACGACGAATTGCGCTTCCGGCACGGTAGCCAGCGCCTTGGCAAATGTCTCGGATGAAAGCACTGCTTCATCTTCTGCCTTCGCCTGCGTATCAGCCAAATCAATGAACGTGAACGCTCCGCTCTCCGGTGCAGTCCGGAAGGTTCCCGTCTCACTCCAAACCCCAAGCGCTGCATCCCCTACGCGGAAATCGTAGGACGTATTGGGCTTGAGTTTCGTTGCTTCGGCTTTATGCACGAGTTCTGCTGCTGAATTAGTAGAGGCAGCCGAACGTCCTTGGAACGTGATCCCATTCGTAAAGTCAGGAGCGACAGCAGACTTCTCCACGATCTGAAGGTCACTGCCTGTCACCTGCTGGGATGTATACCAGGTGAAACCCTTGGATGTTTTGGTATCACCGTGGAACGTAACCGTCACTTTGCTCACTTTTTCCTGAACAGGATCCGGCTTCGTCTCTTTCATGATTCCAAACTGATCCACGATAAACGGCTGCGCGTTGTGCTGATTCTGATCGATTTCATACGTCACAGCTGTCAGCTTGCCACCGTCGATTGTAAACCCGACAAAGTTCTGAACCTGGCCTCTGGCAAGGCTGGTTGTATTACCGTACTGGCGGGCGTGGTTCTCTTCCGCGCGCTCAAACAAATTGAAATATGAATCACCCAGCTCCGGCTTCTGGTTCTTGAAATAAACCTTGGCTCCTGCGGTGGCCGGAATCATGTAGATGGTTCCATCCGGCTTAACTGCATATTCGATGTTCTGCCCATTAAGCGTCTCGGTAATTTTTCGTGAAATCCTCGGCGGTTCCGTCGCTCTTGATCGGCTTTGTCCGCGCATAGATGTGATCATGGCCCTGCAGCACCATATCAATTCCCAGCTCGTTCATCAGTGGAGCAATTTTATTTCTTACTCCGTTCGCGCCAATGATGTCGCTGTCGGTTGCGTGATTCGAAGTTGTATACGGCCCTTTATGGATATTGACGATAATCCAGTCTGCGCCGGCAGCTTTCGCTTGCTCCACATCCTGCTTCATCCACGCGACTTGCTCTGCAGAGAAATTTGCGTACTCGGACGAATTCTCATTGGAGTTAAGTACGATGAAATGCGCATTGCTGTAGTCATAAGAGTAGTATGCGCCAGTAATCGTAGCAGCGTTGCCTGGCTGCTTCACATTAAAATGCTCGTAGAAGGCGTAGTTCTTATTCTCGTGATTCCCTGCGGACGGGGCAATTGTTGTATTCAAAAGGCTGGATTGTGAATGGCCCAGCAGCCAGTTCCATTCCTGCTCCGATGTGCCGTTCTCCACTACATCTCCGTTATGGACAACGAATTTAGCATCTGGAATAGTGGCAAGTGCTTTGGACAAGGTAGCTGCCGACAGCATCGCCTCGTCCTCTTCCTTGGCTTGCGTATCCGTCAGATCAATAAACGTGAAGGCGCCGCTAATAGGTGCCGTCTGAAAGGTACCAACCTCGCTCCACACATTCAGGCTCTGGTCCCCAACTCTGAAATAATAGGAGGTATCCGCCATTAAACCTGTCGCTTCCGCTTTATGTACATGCTCTCCCGGAGAATTCGAGGAGACGGAAGTACGGCCGCTAAATGCTAGCGCCTGACTGAAGTCTGGCGCGGCCCCGCGATTCTCCACAACCTGGACATCGCTTTGGGAAGAACCCAGCGGCGTATACCAGGTAAAGCCTTTCGCGCTGGTCGCGTCTCCATGGAAGGTTACCGTAACCTTGGAAATATCAAGTGCCGGTGCCTGCGCTAACGCGGTAAGCTCCATATCGAAATATAGATCCGAGCTGCTGTCGCTCTGCTGATGGATCTCGACCGCAATTTCGTTATTGCCGTCCTGCAAATATGTTTTCAACGGCTCGGTCAGGTCCACGTCCCCATATATAACGGGTAGGTCCTTGCTCGAGGTCGCCTTCATGTCGTACGTGATTTCGCCTTCCGGCATGCCCATGCGTCTTACTTCATGACCATTGACGTAGAGCACGGCGCCGTCATCAATGCCGAACGTGCCGAGAATCTGGCCGTAACCGTCAATTTGGTCCTTATTGACTTGAAGATTCGTTCGGAAATACGTCGTTCGGTGCTTGAGCTTTTTATCCGTACCATAGTCTACTATGGTGCCCAGCGGACCAAACTCCGTGGTTGCTATGCCGCTTCCGTTATCTTTATAACCAAAAGGAGCGAATCCGGATTCCCATGAGGAATCATCGTAGGTGGAACGCCATACGGTTGTTAAATCTTGGCCCTGATCAAAATACTTCCACTCCGCATTGCGCTGAAGTAAGATATCAGGCTGATCCTGCGTTGCTGCTTCAACAGTGGATAAGGATCCGACCCCTGCAAATAATCCAAACACTAACGCTGCGGATAACAGCATGGATACTAGCCTTTTGTACTGATGAGTAATCATGTATTCTCTCCTTTATGATGCTGGATGTGTGTGAAGCGAGACTGTCAAACAGCTCCAGCATAACAAGGGGAGATTAATGGCTTGTCATCCCAATGTAAAGCTTATGTAAATAATGACATTGAAAACATATCATGATATAGCTCACGTCACCTGAACTATGACAACAACAAAAAAGCAGGGCGAGAAGTTCTCTCGCACTGCTCCCTTATACGCCAAGACGGCTTAACCTTCCGAAGGATACTTCAGGCCCCACTGCCCCCGGATCTGATCCAGCAGCCTCATAATCGCAAGCGACTCATCAAGCGGCATCACGTCGCTCTCCAGCCGCCCTTCCAGCAGACATTGCCCCACTTCGTAAGCCTCGAAGCTATACCCTTTTTCCTGACGATCATCCGTAACAACCACCGGTTCCTCGCCATCAACATGAAGCGAAGCGGATGTTGCATTCAGGAAGGACGGAATGTGAATATACCCGTTTGTGCCATAAATATAAGCTTCATTCGTCAATCCTAGCCGGATCGCCCCGTTTAACGAAGCAGTCTTCCCGGATTCATAAGATAGAATAACCGAGAACTGCTCATCGACGCCCGTTTCGCCGATATGCGCGGTACTCCATATCTTCTCCGGCTCGGTTCCGAAAATCATGGATGCAAACGATACCGGATAAATACCCGCATCCAGCAGCGCGCCGCCGCCAAGCTCCAAATTCAGCAAACGGCCCTGCGGATTCCAGCCGCTCCGAAAACCAAAATCGGCCTTCACGAGCCGAACGTCGCCGATAAGTCCATCGTTCAGCCATTCGCGCACCTRCCGGATCGGCGTAAGGAAACGCGTCCACATGGCCTCCATCAGGAACAGCTTCTGCTCCCGTGCAGCCGCCACTAATTCCTCCAGTTCATCCCCGTTAATCGTAAAGGGTTTCTCGCACAGGACGGCTTTGCCGGCCTGAAGACACATTAAGGCATGATCCCGGTGCAGCGGATGCGGAGTCGCTATGTACACAACGTCAATATCGGGATCCTTCACGAGTTCCTCGTAACTGCCATAAGCCCGCGGTATATCATATTTGGACGCAAACTCACCTGCACTGCTCGCCGTACGTGAGCCTACGGCCACAAACTGAGCGTTCTCCACATACGCCAGATCGGCTGCAAACTGCTCCGCAATCCAGCCTGTCCCCATAATTCCCCATCTGATCTTGCCCGGATTCTGCATCATCATTATTCCTCCCCATCCTCTTCCTTGATTGGCCTTGCCTAAAGCTTGTAGAAGCTATCCCTCTCCACCTTGCAAATTCGCAAGCCAAAGCTTTCATACCACTCGTTCTTGCCCCGTTCCTGTGCTACCTGATGTGCGGCATTTTCCTTCCATAAACGAATGGCCTCCAGGGAATCCCAGTACGATACCGTGATCCCGAGACCCTCATCCCGGGCAGACTCCACCCCCAAATAGCCGGGCTGCTGCGCTGCGAGCTCTGCCATTTTATCGGCCATCATCCCATAACCCCGGTCACCCTCTGTACGCTTGGACACAAAAATGCAGGCATAATACGGCGGCTTCGGCGTGTTCGCGTATTCCGTCATCCTCTTCCCCTCTTCCCGGTTACCAGATTAGCCATTACTCCGATTTACATTCACTCATTGACCATGTAATCATTATATCGGAACTTCCGCCATTCTTTAACCTGTAAGAAAAATGTCTTTCGACGTATATGCTATGAAGATAGACCGCGGTTAGTCTAAAAAAGRAAACCGCCTCTCTTCCACTGTGATGGTCTACAGGAGAAGAGAAGCGGTGTTCTGCCTTCTAGAATTTACTTCAGCTTATTCAGCAGATTATAAATGACCTGCGCGCTTTCCGCACGCGTGGTCAGGCCATCCGGTTCAAAGCGGCTCGGCGTATGGCCCTGAACAAAACCGAGGGCATGCGCGGTTTCTACCGCTTCCCGAACCCAGTCCGGGGACTCGGCGAGATCAGTAAATCCGCTTCCCGCGCTGATGCTCTCCTGCTGCAGTTTCATCGCGTGGGCATAAGCACGCACCAGCATTGCCGCCATTTCCTGGCGCTTGATCGGAGCGTCGGGCGTAAAGCTGTCTTTGCCGGTTCCGTTCACGATGCCGGACTGGGCAGCTGCTGACACGGCCTTGGCGTACCATTTGCTTGAAGCTACATCGGCAAACGGTGCAGGTCCTTCTGCCTTAAGATCCAGCAGACGAACCAGCATCGCGGCAAATTCAGCCCGGGTCACTTGCTGGGCCGGTGCGAAGCGGTCCGCGCTGACGCCTTCGATAAGCTGCTTCGCAGCCAAATCGCCGATAACTTCCGCAGCCCAGAACGAAGATGGAACATCCGCAAAAGTTTTCTCGTAATCCAGCAAACCATAAGCGCTGAAATGGCGGATTCCCGCGGCCATGCGGCCGTCTTTGTTTACACCGCCGATATACTCCAGCTCTCCGCTGCCCGATACATAGTACATGGAGATTCTTTTACCATGAGCATCTGAAGATAAAGGCAGTTCCAGCATAATCGGATGATCGAATTCGGTTAAGCTGTAGACTTTGCCGTCCGCTGTCGTCAGTTTAAGCTCGAACTCCAGCATGGCTCCGGCTGCTGTCAGCTTAGCGCCGGAGACGCGGGAAGCTTGCGCGATCCGCTGCTTCATCTCGGCCTCCGTTAATGTGGCGGTACTCAGTTTTATCGTGCTCTTCTCAAGCTGGCCGGCATCTGCAAGGGCGCCAAGCTCGCGAAGCACTTCGGCCGGGATCGTTAGGGACAAATTCTTCGCTTCAAGGTGGATCGAACCATCCTTGAGTATATCTGCTGCATTCCCTGGCAGCGTGATATCCGTAAAGTTTCCATCCACCGACAAGGTCACTTGCCCGTTCGACAATTTAGCTGCAAGCTCGCTGGCGGATAAGGTGATGCTGCCTGATGACGGCGGTGTCACGGGCGGCGTTACCGGAGGCGTTACCGGTGGTGTTACCGGCGGCTGCACGGGCGGGTCTACCGGCGGCTCCGGCCCCGGATCGGGATTACCCCCACCCCGGGTAATTACCTTCAAATCATATTCCGACTTGAACCCTCCATAGGTTGCCGAAATGACGGTCGCCCCTTCGGCCAAAGCTCGCACCGAGCCCTGTTCATCAATGGAAGCTACGTCCGGCTTACTGCTCGCATAGGTGATGCCTTCGATTAAACGGATACGGCTGCCGTCGGTATATACCGCCTCTGTTACCGTCTGGTCGGCATCCCCGACCTTCAGCTCGGATTTGCCGCTTAAGAGGATCGATTCGATGCTGCCGTTCGGAATTCGGTCCACCGTAATCTTCACGTCTGTGTAGACGTCCGGTGCAACCGTGCTGGTCGCTCTTACCACCGCGCTGCCCAGACCTTGAGCTGTCACGATGCCGTCTGCGGATACGCTGACGACGTCATTCGACGGTTCGGAATGGTAGACGGACCACACAACGGTTCGTTCCGCACCGCTCGGCTTCACATCAGCCAGTAACTTTTGGCTCTCGCCTACAGCTAGCGTCAGCTGGTTTGGAGTTACTTCAATCCGCTGCGGCTCCGGCTTCGTTTCCGATTTCGTCAGCGTAAACTCGTCCACGACGCGTCCGCCAACCGTTTTGGTTACGAAATGAAGCTCGTCTCCTTTCACTTCCACGGAGGCATACATTTGAGTCTTCTCTTCGTCGACCACCTCATGCCAGCCCCGCTCCGTGTGGGAGTAGAATTTAGGGCCTGACGATCCCGCCACGACGTAGGTCGTGCCCTTCCCTTCCGCGGCAATCTGGTTGTTCATCATCGGGTAGGAACGAATATAAATATGATCATGTCCGTTTAACACGAGATCCACGCCGAATTCCTCTAGTACCGGCGCCCACAGGCTGCGTACCTCGGCGGAATCGTAGATGCTGCCGTAAGGCCCGCGGTGGAACATCGCGATGGTCCATTCCTTAGTATTGTTAGCCAGATCCTGCTGAAGCCACTTCTTCTGATCCTCCAGCTGATACTCGCTGTTCAGCATAATGAAATGAACATCCTTGTAATCAAAAGAGAAGTTGGTTCCCTTCAGGCTGTCCAAGCCATTGCCCGGCTGGTTAAAGTGAGCCAGGAAATCCCCGTTCTCCTTATTCCCCATCACTTCATGGTTGCCGATGGCAGACACTAACGTTGTATTCAGGAAATGCTTCTGGGCTTCATCGAACCAATAGTTCCACTGCTCCTCCAGGAAGCCCTTGTCCACCATATCCCCGGCATGGACCATGAATTCGGCGTCCGGATGCTCTGCTGCGGCCTTATCGATCGTATTCCCCCACAGCTCAAACTCTTTGGCGGTGGAGGCCTGGGAATCCGCAAAATACAGGAATTTCGTTGTGTCTCCCGCAAGCTCTGTCGTTTTAAACGAGCCTTGGGCACTGTAATGGCCTTGGCCATCACCCACACGGTACACATATTCTGTGCCCGGCTCAAGGCCAGACGCCGTCGCTTTATGGACGCGGACCGTGCCGAGATCCAAAGTATGGTACAGCTCGCTGGCACCATTGAACTTCTGGACGTTCGGCGCATCGAAATCCGTAAATTCGGACCGCTTGGTCAGTTCCACGACAGTCCCATCCGTCGCCGGGTCCGTATGCCAGTTCAGCATCCGCGACGTGGTTGGATCTTCGCCCATGCCCACGCTGATGTTAAACGGAGTAGGACTTCCAGCCAGCGGCGAAACCTTAAACTCCAAGGCCGGACTATATTGATTGTTCTTCACGGCCTGCACGGTATACGTCTTGACCTGGGATGTCAGCGCCCCGGTCTTCAGGATACCCGCCGCATCCGTTGTGCCTATCGCTGCCGCGTCAGCCATGATCTGGACGCCTTCCACAGGCTGACCATGGGCATCGGTCACTTCGAACACCGTTTCGTATCCCTCTACGATTCCATCCTTATTCCAGCTCAGCGCATAATGCGCTGCGATCTGCGATTCGATCGGAAGACCATAGAACGAAAATTCGGTATTGCCCGTATCGGTGAAGGATACCGCTCCGGACGTGAGCGCTATGATACTGCTGCCGGCTGCGTTCTTTTTCACGTCATACCGGATTTGGCCGATCCAATCCGTATCCTGCAGGGATGCGGTATGGATGTCCTTCCAAGTCACTCTTACCTTTCCTGTTGTACCGTCGATGCTTGCGCTAACCTGGGATGCACTCAGCTTGTCCCCTGGTATGAGCTCCAGATTCTCCACTTTGGTGGGATCGAATTGGAAATCGACATGGCCGCTGCGAATTTGGGATGTCTTCACACCGCCGATATCCAGCGTGTAACTGCCGCCAACATAGATCGTATCCGGCGTATTGTACACCACCTTGGCTGAGCCGGTATTTACGATGAAGTTCCATTCCTTGGTCGTTTGGTTGCCCGACAGATCTCGGACGGTGACTTTTGCTTGATGAACGCCATCGGCGAGCGGAACACTCGGCGTGTAATGGATTCTTCCTTCCGGCGGATACAGGGTATGCTGCACCAGACTTCCATCCAGATAGAATCGGATTTTGTCCGGATCAATCAGCGTCGTTCCCGGGTGTGCGACAGGATCATAGCCTGCATCCTCGGCATACACGGTAATGGTCGGCGTGTTCTCTGTAATCTCCGTACCGTCAGCCGGCGAGAATTTCTTCAGAACCGGTGGATCGATATCGTCATTGGCCGGACCGTACAATGCGCGAATTTCGTCCACGTAGATGGCTCCAGCGTCTTTTTTCGCGTTATTTGTTTCCATATATCGTACAGGTGCGTCCATCTTCAGCGGAAGGGTTCTTCCTTTGGGTACGGACGCCTCGAGATACTTCCATCCCTTGAAGTCGACGCCGGTTGTCTGATCGGTAAAATCGAGCCCGATTGTGCCTTTGCTGTCACGCAGTTGGGCACGAAGCCAGTGCGTGTTGCCATCCCCGTACACCCACATGCTGATTTTCTCCGGATAGCCCGGAATTTCGATATAGTCCGCAGCGCCTGTCGTCTCCAGATAAGCACCGGAGGTGCCTGTCGTCCCGGTAAAATCGTACTCCAACTTCAAGGCGCCATTCCCGGAACGAATATAGGTGTCATCGGTTTCAATGGATACCCTGCTGTATTTGAACAGCGCACCGGCGCTCGGTTTATAACGGCTAAGGCCGTTCTCGAAATCTTCGATCATGACCGGCGGAAGCCCGACGTTCACTTCGATTGAGGTCTCGATTTGACCGTACTTCACGAAGATTTTACCGCTGACGTCCTGCTTGTCCGTGGCGGTAAACGTTCCGTTGCCGTCAATCGTCCCGATATCGCCTTCGGTACGCCACTCCAAACGGCTATTGTCGGCCTGTACCACTTGACCATTGCGAAGCGCCGTGACCTTGAGCGTCTCTGTCGAGCCGGAAGAGAAGGTCTTCACCGCGTCCGAGAACTTGAGCTCGGTCAGCTCATCAACAACTTCCAATGCGGCTTTTCCCGTCAGATTACCGGATTGTACGGATACCTCGGTCAATCCAGGTTGGTTGCCTGCCTTAAACGTCCCGGTGGCGTCGATTGTCCCATAGGCTGGGTCAACGCTCCAAACCGCGGCCTCCGTCATATTCGCCGGATGCAGATTCTGATCCACGGCCGCCGTTTTGAAGGTAGCGGATGAACCAGTCAGCACTCTTTCCAGCGTCGGTGCAACGACAAGTTTATTCGCTGCTCCTTCTGGCGCCTTGTTCACCAGTAAAATGCCGTTGGCCGTTTTGCGTTCCCCGCCGTCCGACGGCGAGTTGAGCACTTTGCGCTCCGTTTCTCCCGGCAGGCGGGCAACGAAGGTGGCCGAACCGCCTCCGTCCAGGTTCAGTGCGTTCACTACGCCAAGCTCCTGCAGCATTTCGCCAAGCTCGATGTAGGTAAGCCCTTCACTGAACCCCGGCTGGCGGCCATCAACCTCGAACAGCACAACGGAGCCGTCCGCTTTGCTGCCCACCACCGTTCTCGGGTGTACAGCCGGATCGGTATGCTGCTGCACGACGCCATCCTTGACCAGCATCACGGTACCGCCAATCGCCATCGTGACGTCCCGCCATTCGTTATCCAGCTGAAAACTCGCCGTCACTTCATCCCCTACCTTCAACCCGGCAAGCTTGTTCCGCTGCGAGCCCGAAGCGGACAGAACCACTTGACCTTGGCCAATCGGCGAGTTCCCCTGGTCCTTAAGAACGGAAGCCACCTTCATCGTCAAGGTCTCCCCGCTGGCGGCCCTGCCGCTTACAATATCCAGAATGACCTCGTCGCCAAGATTATTGGTCATCGTGGTGGCATTGAATTTTTCGGTATAAAGGACAAGTGCGTCCGTCCCTCTTAGACGGTTGATAGAGGACAGGCTGCTGACCGTTCCGCCTATCGTCACGTTTTTCGTTAATTTCGGACTGCCGTACAGGCTCGTTCCGTCCTGCTTAATGCCAAAGGCGTTCCGGCCGCTGGGCGGATCCGTCAACAGTTCCCCGTCCCCCATAAACAATCCGAGCGGAATGCCGGTGGACATATCATAGAAATCTCCGTTTACCGCGGCGATGACGCGATTGCCTGCCTTGTCGGCATCGGACGCCATTTTGCTGACTCCCTGCATGCCGTATACCTTGCCGTCCGTGAGACCCGGCTGAAGCTCCAGATTCCCTTGCGATGGGTTGAACTCCACCATGTGGACCTTCTGCTCGCCGCTGCCCTTTTGCATATTCGCCCACGTATATGTAGCCCCCGGCCCGATCTCCATCTGCCGCATATCCATAATCGATGACGCGGCGGCAGCTGGATCCGCGGCAGCAGCTTGTCCTGCGGGAAACAGCAGCGATAGAAACATCACTCCGCTGAGCAGCGATGATATTCTCTTTTTGCTCCTTAACATGTACATGAATTCCTCCTTCTCTCTGCTTGGACTCTGGTTCCTCTCGGTTGTAAGTCCGCTCATGAACGAAAGACCTACTCGGGAGTATAACGCTGGCTTGTTAAATCCACCTCCAATCTGTGTTAAGACGAAGTTAACTCTGCCGCTATCGGCTTTACATTCAGTCATTAGCTGGAAGGGCTGCAAAAAAGTATGCTGCCGATCCGTAATTACCGCTCGGGCGACCGAAATTAACTCGTCTTCTCTCTCTTCATCATATTGAAATTTTATTTCAATTTACAATATATTTTGTAAAATTTTATTTTATTTTTTCGGCAGGAATTTCCGGTCGGATGACGTAAGCGGAGCTTTTGTCGAATACGGGGAATAAAAACAAACGCCTTTCTGCCAGGTTCCGACTTATTTTTAAGGTGAACTTAACAGCACACAAAAAACAACCGCAGCATATAGCCGCCGTTGTTTTCAACATTCCCTATTATTTTTTGCTGACGTTGCCGTTGGCATCAATCTTTGCATTATAGGAGAGTTTGTTCAGTTTCGCGATGATCTCTTTGTTGTAGTTCTTGTCCATCAGATTCGGTTGGCCTTGAATAATCTTCACCGGCGTAACCCGGCTCGTGATCTTGGAGCCCTGAATCTCAACATGCACCATCATCGACAGCAAGGTTTTATCCCCGCCCCGAGTCGAGCGGTTGAACACGAAGTTCCCGAGCGAATAATAAATCGGCTTGTTCTTGTAATATTCGATGCCCATCAACGTATGGCTGTGCGATCCGATAATGATGTCGGCACCGGCGTCGATCAACTTCTTCGCCATCGTGCGCGCATATTCTTCCGGATAGTCAGCGAATTCCTCGTTCCAGTGGATGTACACGATTGTGTAATCATTTGTTTTTGCCGATTTCTTGATATGGCTCAGCATCGGCTCCAACGTGTAAGCGGAAGCTGCGCCCGGATGGTTCTTGCCCGCGATCCAGGAATTGTCCGACAGCACCCGGCTGACGCCCAGCACCGCAATTTTCTTTCCGTCAATGCTCTTCACGTAAGGCTGGAAGGCCTCGTCAATATTTCGCCCCGCTCCGGTATATCCGATCTTCTGGCGCTTCAGATGGGTAATCGTGTCCAGCATGGCCTGCTGGCCATAGTCCAGGATGTGGTTGTTCGCCAGCGTTACGCCGTCGATTCCCGCGTATACCAAGCCCTTGAGCGTGTCCGGCTTCGAACGGAAGGCAAATGTTTTATCCGCAGCCTTGCCGCGAATGGAGACCGGCGTCTCCAGGTTGGCAAATGCCATATCCGCCTCTTTCAAGATGGGGGCCACCTTCTTAAACGGGTATAGGTTCCCGAATCTATCAATCTGGTTCCCCACGTATCCGTCTAACAGAATATCACCTACAAAAACAAGATCTATCGGTTTACTCTTCGACTTGGCTTGAGTGGTTGTACCCGCTTTATCCTTAGTCTCTTGGACCTTGCTCTGAGTCTCTTTACCATCCGTGCCTGCCGCCGAGACCATACTCGCCGGAATGAGCATAACGATAACCAGAATGAGGCAAAATAATCTCTTCATATACATGCCGCCTTTCCAAATAAGAACTTCTAAGAAGCTAGTCATTTAACATGTTTATCCTATCATAAATTGAAAGAAAAGGGTATTTATATCAAAGGAACCATTTAATAGAACCCAACCCTGGGTGCTAACCAGTCAGCTCTTTCAGCACTACCCATAGCCTTAGACTTGAAATGCCGAGAAAAAGTTTCAATATTCGCAAATTATATTGAAAACATCGTAATTTGCTTATATATTTAAACGTATCGTAAGTGTACATTGAATATTAATTACGTTTTGTAATAATTACATGAGGAAATTCTACATATAAGTAAACA